>DAIQBL010000007.1:0-38534 GCA_036781185.1 Thermoplasmatota archaeon
ACGACGATCACGCGGGGGCGCCTCCCGCCTCCCAGGTCGCCTCGGAGGTGGCGGCCGTGCCCGAGAGCGCGCGCCCGAGCGCGGCGAAGCCGGTCAGGGCGCACTTGACGCGCACGGGGGAGAGCGGGATGGCGACGAGCTTCAGGACGTCGTCCCGGGTGAGCTTCCGTACTTCTTCGAGGGACTTGCCCGTGACCTTCTGGGTGAGCATGGACGCGCTCGCCATGCTGATGGCGCAGCCGTCGCCGTGGAACCGGACCTCGACGACCGCCTGCTTCGCCTCGTCGAGCTTCAGCTGGAAGGTGATGTGGTCGCCGCAGTTGGGGTTGCTTTCTTCGCCCGAGAGGTCGGCGTGGGCCAGCTCTCCGAAGTTCTTCGGCGCCCGGTAGTGCTGGAGAATGATCTCCTGGTACATGTCGTAGGCCAACGAACTCACCCTCCGGGGGAGTCGTTGGCGCGTGTATAATGACTACCGGCGCGGGCGGTCCGCTCTCGGAACCCCGCGGCGAGGGTCCCGAAGCGCCCGCCGAGGAAGGTCGACGGCCCTCACGCCGGGGCGGTCGTGATTTCCGAAGGACCGCGAGCGGGGAGCGGGGCCGGCGCGTTGCGCGCCGGGACCCCCGCAGGACGATTGGGAGCCTTCGACGCCGGTTTCGGAGATCCGGCCGGAGCGGGCTGTCGCTCGCGCGCGATGAGGCCCGCGGATTGCAACTCGTCCCGGATCTTCGCAACGGCCCGCGAGAGGTCCGAGGGGCGGCGGGCGCCCGTGCACACCATCTTGCCGCTGCCGAACAGGAGCATGACCACCCTCGGCTCGTCGAGGCGGTAGACGAGTCCCGGGAACTGCTCCGGCTCGTACTCGACGCGCTCGAGCCCGAGGGTCAAGGCGATCACGTTCAGGTCGAGCTCGCCGCCGAGGTCGGAGGTGGCGACGATGTTCTGGATGTCGATCTTCGGCGTGGCCACGACCTTCTGGCCGGCCTTGCGGACCTTGGCCGAGACCAGGCGGATCGACTCCTCGACCTGCTTCAGGCTCTTGCCGCCGGTGCAGACGACCTTCCCGGAGTGGAAGAGGAGGATCGCGGTCCGCGGGTCCTTCAGCCGATAGATCAGTCCGGGAAACCGCGTCGGTTCGTACTCGGCCCCGTCGAGCTCAATCGCGATCTTCGCCAGGTCGAGCTCCGTGCCGAGCGCGGTGGATGCGACGACGTTCTCGATGCGAACGTGGATCGGATTCATGTATTTAAAGTATTTATACTACTATTTAACGTCAGCGACCCAGGTCCGGGCAGGGCCCAACGGCGCCTCCGAGGCCCCGGGGCGGGCTTGGCCCCCGTGGGTCCTCCGACCGGGGGGCGCCCGCACGCCATTCGCTCGACGAGAGCCGGCGACATGGGCCCCCCAGGACGTTCCGTTCGGCCGTCGACGAGCCGGCGTCTCCGCTCGCTTAATAAACACCTTTCCGTGACTAATTCGAAATGGCCGTCGCTGCGAACCGGTACGAGGCGTGGCTCTCTCCGGAGCAGATCGAACGGCTCTCGACCAGCCGCCAGGAGCCCGCGTCGCTGGCGGCTCTTCGCCGAGCAGCGTTCGAGCAGTTCCTCGAGCTTCCCCTCGAGCCGAACCCGCTCTATCGGAAATACGGGTACTTCTCCGGCGTCGACCTGACGGGCCTCGACCTTGCGGTCACCGGGGCACCCGTCGCGGGGGTGGCCGCCGCGCCGCGGACGATCACCGTACTCCACGACGCCTCGGGCAGCCGCTTCGAGGTGCCCGAGGAGCTCCTCCGGGAGGGAGTCCGAGTCGACCCCGTCGACCGGATCGTCGCCGGCGGAGAGTCCTCGGCTTCCGAATTCTTTGGCGGATCGGAACCGGCCACCGACCGTCTGTCGGCGTTTGCGATCGCAACGACCAACCGGGGCTACCGCCTCACGGTCCCGGACCGCCTGGCCGCCCCGGTTCGCCTGCGGGACGTCACGGTCCTCTCCACCGCCCACGAAGCTCTCTCGGTGCGGCGGCAGATCCGGGCCGGGACCGGCACTCGCCTATTGGTCACCGAGGAGGCGCTCTCGACCGAGGACGACCCGGGCCACCAGAGGTTTCTCGCCTCCTCCACCGGCGTCGAGGTCGCGGACGACGCTCACGTGGCCTACCTGACCCTGCACGCCCCGGACCAGCGCGCGATCTCCGTCTTCCAGCGCACGGCCACGATCGGGACCCAGGCGCGACTCGCCTGGGTGTGGGCCGGGTACGGGGGCTTCCGCACGAAGGCGCGGAACCATTCGACCCTGGCCGGTACCGGCGCCGCCCTCGAGGACTTCCAGGCGTTCTACGGCCGCGGTCCCCAAGCGTACGACAGCGGCGTCACGATGCGCCACGTGGGAACCGACACGCACGGCCAATCGGTCACCCGCGGCGTCTTCACCGACGAGGCCCGGGGAATGAGCCGCGGGCTCGTCCGGATCGAGAAGGAGGCGCGGAAGACGCTCAGCTTCCTCTCCGAACACGCGATGCTCCTGTCGCGCGGCGCGCGCTCGGATACCATTCCGATCCTCGAGATCCTCTGCCGCGACGTCAAGGCGACCCACTCCTCCTCCGTCGCGCCGGTCGACCAGGAGAAGGTGTTCTACCTCGAATCCCGCGGAGTCTCGCCCTTCGACGCGATCCGGCTCATCGGGGAGGGTTTCCTTTCCCACGTCCTCGAGCGCGCCCCCGTGCGCGACCTTCGCGAGATCCTGTACCCGTACCTGGCCGCCCGATGGGAGGGCCGGCCGATCCTGTATGGCTCGGCCGGCGTCGGCGTGCTTCCGCCGCTCGAGTTCGCCGGTCCGTCCGGCGCCGACGAGTGGCGCTTCGACTCCAAGCTCCGGTAGGGGACCGACGTGCCGCTGGTCCTCGAGCCGGACCACCACACCCCCGAACAACTCCGGGAGCTGCTCGCCGACCAGCGAGAAGGGTTGGAGTCGATGCTCCCTCGACTGAGTCCGCCGCCGCTGGGGTACCCGGACCCTCAGAGCCTCCGGACCGCGGCCGACCTCGTCGAGGGTGCGCTCGCGGCGGTGGACCGGCTCGGCGGTCCGGGGGCGACGCGGGCCGACCTGGCCACGGCCGTGAACGTGGCGTACTCGGCGATGCTGGCCGCCATCGACCTGCTGAAGATCCACTCCGGAGGGCCGCTCGTGCCTCAGGGCCCGAAGGCGAAGCCGCCGTAGCGCGAACGGCTCGCGCTTAGCCGACCGACCCGGCCATCTCGAGCTGGATCAGACGGTTCAGCTCGAGAGCGTAGTCGACGGGGAGTTCCTTCGCGAATTCCGCAAGGAACCCCATCAGGATCAGGTGGATCGCATCGGACTCGGAGAGCCCGCGGCTCATCAGGTAGAAGATCTGCTCCTCGCCGATCTTGCCGACGACGGCCTCGTGGGTGATCGTCGCGTCCTCCTCGTGGATCTCGTTGTACGGGTAGGTGTCCGAGCGGCCTTCCTCGTCGGGGAGGAGCGCGTCGCACCGGATCGCCGCCTTCACGCCGGTCGCGCCGGGCGCGACGTGGAGCAGGCCCCGGTAGCTCGTCTGGCCGCCGCGGATGGCGATCGACTTTGCGATGATCTTGCTCGAAGTATCCGGCGCGGAATGGACGGCCTTCGCGCCCGAGTCGATGATCTGGCCGCCCGAGGCGAACGCCACCGACAGGATGTCGGCCCGCGCCCCGCGGCCGCGGAGGTACACCGACGGGTACTTCATCGTCACCTTGGAGCCCATGTTGCCGTCGACCCACTCGACGAGCGAGTTCTCGTACGCGACGGCGCGCTTCGTGACGAGGTTGTACACGTTCTTCGACCAGTTCTGGACGGTCGTGTACCGGACCTTCGCGTAAGGCTCGGCGACGACCTCGACGACCGCCGCGTGCAGCGAGTCCGTAGAGTAGATAGGTGCAGTGCACCCTTCTAAATAGTGGAGCTTCGAGCCCTTGTCGCCGATGATCAGCGTCCGCTCGAATTGGCCCACGTTCTTCGCGTTGATTCGGAAGTACGCCTGGAGCGGGATGCCGACGTCGACGCCCGGCGGGACGTAAACGAAGCTACCACCGGACCAGACCGCGCTGTTCAGGGCCGCGAACTTGTTGTCGTTGTACGGGACGATCTTGCCGAAGTACTTCCGCACGATGTCCGGGTGTTCCTTCACCGCCGTGTCGGTGTCGGTGAACAGGACCCCTTTCGCGGTCAGGTCCGCACGGATCTTGTGGTAGACGGTGCCGCTATCGTACTGCGCCCCGACGCCGCCGAAGTAGTCCCTCTCGGCCTTCGGGATGCCGAGCTTGTCGAAGGTGTTCTTGATGTCGGCGGGGAGGTCCTCCCAGCTCTTCTTCGTGTCCCCCTCGGCGAGCGGGTTCGCGTAGTAGGTGTACGAGTCGAAGTCGATCTCGTCGAGCGACGGGCCCCAGTCCGGCATCGGGCGCGACACGAAGTGGTCGTAGGCGCGCAACCGGTATTCGCGGAGCCAGTCCGGCTCGTGCTTCAGGTCGCTGATCTTCTCGACGACCTCGCGGTTCAGCCCCTTCGCGGTCCGGACCTTGTACGTCTCCGGGTCCTTGAAGTCGTACCGAGTGTAATCGAGTGGCTGGAACGTGGGCGACGTCTGCGCCATGAAACTCCTCAACCGATTCCATCACGTAGACGTATTTAAATGGTCAGTCGCGCCCGGGGCGACATTGTCGGACCGTCAGCCGGCGTCGCACGGCCGACCGTTTGTCGGCGGTTGCGCGACAGGTCACGCACGGGGGGCGAACACGTCGAGCACTTTCCCGAGCGCCCCGACGAAGATGTCCATCTCCTCGGGCGTGTTGTAGAGGTACGGGCTCGCGCGGGAGAGAGCGGGAACGCCGAGCCGCTCCATCAACGGCTGGGCACAGTGATGGCCGGACCGGATCGCGACGCCCTCGGCATCGAGGATGCTCGCCACGTCATGGGGGTGGACGCCCTGCAGGGAGAAGGAGAGGACCGCCTCGCGGTCCCGTCCGAGGGGGGGGCCGTAGAAGCGGACTTGCGAACCAAACCGGTCGTGCGCGGCCCGGACCGCCCGCGTCGCGAGCGCTTGTTCGTGGGCGGCGAGGTTCTCCCACCCAACTCCCTCGAGGTAGTCGAGCGCCGCGCCGAGGGCGACCGCTCCCGCGACGTTGGGCGTCCCGGCCTCGAATCGGGCCGGCGGGTCCCGGTATGTGACGCGGTCCGTGTGCACCTCGCGGATCATCTCGCCGCCGCCCATGTACGGCGGGAGCTTCTGCAGAAGCTCCTTTCGTCCCCACAGCACCCCGATCCCCGTCGGGCCGAGCGCCTTGTGGCCGGAGAACGCGAGGAAGTCGGCGCCCAGTTCGCGGACGTCGACGCGACGGTGCGGGACCGACTGGGCCGCATCGACGACCACGAGGGCGCCGGCCGAATGGGCCCGGTCGGCGATCGCCCGGACGGGGTTGACCGTCCCGAGAACGTTCGAGACGTGCGTGACCGCGACGACCTTCGTCGGCTTCGCCAGCTTCGCTTCGAGGTCGTCCATCCGGAGGCGGCCGTCGTCGTCGATGTCGACGAACTCGACCTCGCAGCCGACCTCGCCGCGCAGGAGGTGCCAGGGGACGATGTTCGAGTGGTGCTCCATCACGGTCGTGACGATCCGGTCGCCCTTGTGGAGGTAGCCGCGACCGAGCCCGTGCGCGACGAGGTTGATCGCCTCGGTCGTGCCGCGGACGAACACGACCTCCTCCGGGTCATCGGCGTGCAGGAACCGGGCCACGCGCGCGCGGGCCGCCTCGTACGCGGCGGTCGCCTCTTCGCTCAGCTCGTAGGCGCCGCGGTGGACGTTCGCGTTGCGGACCCGGTAGAACTCGTCTTCCGCCGCGAGGACGGAGAGGGGCTTCTGGCTGGTCGCGGCCGAATCGAGGTAGACGAGCGGATGGCCGTGGGCCGTCCGCGAGAGGATCGGAAAATCGCTCCGACAGCGGGAGAGGTCCATTGGGGTCGAGCCAGCGGCCGGGCCGTCAGCTCCCTTCCCGGGCATCGGCGCGGACCCAGTCGTACCCTTTCGCCTCGAGCTCGAGGGCGAGCTCGCGGCCGCCGGACATCGCAACGACGCCGTCGACCATGACGTGCACCGCGTCTGGCTGGAGGTACTTGAGAATCCGCTGGTAATGCGTGATCACGAGGATGCCGGAGTCCGCCCGGTGCAACTGGTGGAGCTTCGCGACGGTCTCGCCCACCGCCTTCACCGCGTCGATGTCGAGCCCGCTGTCCGGCTCGTCCAGGATCGAGAACGTCGGGGAGAGCGTCGCCATCTGGAGGACCTCGACGCGCTTCTTCTCGCCGCCGGAGAATCCCTCGTTGAGCGAGCGCTTCAGGAGCGCCTCGTCCATGCCGAGGAATCCGAGGTGGGTCGTCAGGTCCTTGCCGAACTGGTCGGAGTCGGCGTTCTCGGGCGTGTGGCGTTGCATGTATGCGGTCCAGAGGAACTTCGAGAGCGAGAGCCCCGAGACCTCCTGGGGGTACTGGAAACCGAGGAACAGCCCGGCGCGCGAGCGCTGGTCGACCGGGAGCTTCAGGATGTCCCGGCCATCGAGGAGCGCCTCCCCGAGCGTGACTTTGTACTTCGGGTGGCCCATGAGGGCGTAGGCGAGCGTGCTCTTTCCGGACCCGTTCGGGCCCATCAGCGCCGTCAGTTCGCCCGACCGGAGGGTCAGGTTGACGCCCTTCAGGATCTCCTTTCCGGCGACCTCGACGTGGAGGTTTCGGACATCGAGCGTGTGCGTCGGGGGCTGGTCGCCGCTCATCGAGAACCGTCTCAGGGCGAACGAGCCGATACCCTTATTTAAGCATGGCGCGGTGTCTAAACTCCGGAGCGAACCCGGAGCGCGGAGGACCGTTCGGATGGCCGCAGGCGAGGTCCGGATCGGCGAAGGGACCCGGGGCCGGATCATCGAGGAGCTCGCGGTCGCGCCGAAGACCGCCCGCGACCTTGCGAAGACGCTCGGGATCCAGGAGTCGGCCGCCCGCGGCCATCTGGACCGGCTCGAGGAACGAGGGCTCGTCGTCCCGACGTTCCGGCGCGAGGGTGTCGGTCGTCCCCGCAAGCGGTACCTGCTGACCCCGCAGGGCCAGGAGCTGTTCCCGCGGCGCTACGAGCTTCTTCTCGACTCCGTGATGGAGGAACTGCTCGCCAGCGAGGGCGAGGGGTTCGTCTCGGCGCTGTTCGCCGACGCCGCCCGACGGATGGCGAAGCAGATCGCCCGCGAGGTGCCGTCGGGCGCGTCCCCGACCGCGCGGGCGCAGGCGCTCGCCGGCGCGCTGAACCAGCTCGGCTTCCGCTGCACCGTCGAGACGACGGCCGGAGGCGCGCTCAAGATCGTTCGGACGAACTGCGTCTTTCGGCACAGCGCCCTGACGCACTCCTACCTCCTCTGCGAGGTCTTCGACAAGCACCTCACGGAGGAGCTGCTCGGCCAGGTCGGTCTCGACCTCCAGGACTCGATCACCCGCGGCGGGATGCGCTGCACCCACCTCATCCAACTTCGGTGAGTCCGGCGATTTCTCGTCGGCATCCTGATGAATCCCGGTTCGGTCCCGAATCGGGCGAGAACTCCGCCCGGAACTGGGGCATGTCGATTCCATCGGTGACGGCCGGCACTCCCCCCGCGGCCATCGTCACCGGCCCCGTCCGCGCCCTCCTCCTTCGCTGGGCGCACGAGCGCCAGCCGAGGGAGACCGGCGGACTGCTGTGGGGTCGCCGGCCCGACACGAGCACCTGGCGGGTCGACGGAGTCCGGGAGCTCCGGGACCGCGCGGCGACCCCCCGACGGTATCGAGCCGATCCGCGGGAGGTCTGGCGCTACCTCGCCGCCCCTATGGAGGGTCAAGGGACCGTGATCGGGATGTTCCACACCCACCCCTCGGCCGACCCGACCCCCTCGTCCGTCGACTCGCGTACGATGCCGGCGGGATTCCTTCACGCCATCGTCGGGCGCGAGGACCGAGGGTGGTCGATTCGCGCCTTCCATCGCGAGGCCCCCGACGCCCCGGTGGAGGAGGTCCGAGTTCATCCGGACGGACGAAGGGTCCGGACGGACCGACGCCGCGCCGCGAAGGGAGATCGATGAGCGAACCCCCCAAGGGCGCCTCCGTTGAACTCCCCCCCTCGCTCCGCGAGCTCCTCGAGGACCTACCGGAGGAGCTCCGATTCCCGGGCCACACCGTCGACGAGGTGCTCCACGGATTGGTGTCCCAGTTCCCCCTCCTCCAACACCACGTGTTTTCGCCGAGCGGGACCCTGCGGACGAGTCTCATCGTCCTCGTCAACGGCGACGATATCCGGTATCGGCAGCGCGCGCGGACGCCGGTGAAACCCTCGGACCATATCGTACTTGTTCCGGCGCTCGCCGGAGGGGCACCCGCTCGGCGGCGACCCTCGTCGGGCCTCACTCCGCCGGAGCGCCACCGGTACAGTCGCCACCTGCTCCTGCCTGAGATCGGCGAGCGCGGCCAGCTCCGTCTCCGCCGCGCCCGCGTGCTCTTGGTCGGGGCCGGTGGGCTCGGCGCCCCCGCCGCCCTCTACCTCGCCGCGGCCGGCGTGGGAACCATCGGCGTCGTGGACAGCGACCGGGTCGAGGTGTCCAACCTTCAGCGGCAGGTCCTGTACGACACGCCGTCCGTCGGGCGCGGCAAGGCGACCCTGGCGAGCCGACGGCTCCGGGCGCTCAATCCGCACGTGCGGGTCGTCCGCCATGCGACTCGACTGACGTCCGAAAACGCGCTCCGGATCCTCCGCCGGTACGACGTGGTCGTCGACGGGACGGACAACTTCCCGACCCGCTACCTGGTCAACGACGCGTGCGTCCTCCTCCGCAAGCCGGACGTGTTCGGCTCGGTCTACAGGTTCGAGGGCCAGGTCTCGGTGTTCGACGCCCGGCACGGACCGTGCTACCGATGCCTGTTCCCCGAACCCCCCCCGCCGGAGCTCGTCCCGTCGTGCGCCGAGGGCGGCGTGCTGGGAGTCGTCCCCGGTATTATCGGCCTCTACCAGGCGACCGAGGTGCTGAAGCTCCTCCTGAAGATTGGCGATCCTCTGATCGGCCGGCTCCTCCTCATCGACACCCTCGGCGCCACCTCGCGCGAGGTGCGGGTCCGGAAGAACCCGCGCTGCCCGGTCTGCGGCCGGCCTCCGACCCAGCGGGGCCTCATCGACTACCCGGCGTTCTGCGGGATCACCGAGCCGTTCGAGCGAGTTCCGGAGGTCGACGCGACGACGCTCGACCGCGAGATGCGAAGCGCGCGGCCGCCGGCGCTGCTCGACGTTCGGGAGCCCGGCGAGTGGGCGATCGCCCACCTCCCCAAGGCCCGGCTCGTTCCGAAGGGGACGCTGGCGCAGAAGTTGGATTCCTTGCCGAAGCGGCGCCCGATCGTCGTGTACTGCAAGTCCGGCCGCCGGTCCGCGGACGCCACAAGGTTCCTGCTCGACCGGGGATTCACCAACGTCCGGTCGCTTCGGCGCGGGATCGACGGGTGGGCGGAGACGGTGGACCCGTCGATGCCGCGGTACTGAGCCCCCGGCGCGACCGGTCGGGAGCCGTCGCGCGAGCTTACGAGAGCGACGCGCGGGCGGAGCTGAACCGGGCGATCTCGACGGAGGGGCTGTACGAACGGACCCGCCGCGACAGCTCCTCGGCGAACTCCTCCGGATGGCGGGGCGACAGGAACAGCGGATACTCCCCGGCCGTCACGAGGAGGCCGGGCGAGACGGTGTGGATGGCGTCAAAGTTGGAGATGATCGGGCTCCACATCCGTCCTCGCCAGCCCCAGCCGCCGAAGAAGCTGACCGGACCGAGGTCGCGGAGGTTGGCGTATTCGACCCGCCGGACTTCCTCGAGCTTCACGGTGCGGGAGCCGAACAGACGTCGGGCGTGGAGGGCCCGGTCGTCGAGGACGTAGTACGTCGAGGCGTACCGGGCGAGGAAGAGCAGGATGACCGCGACCAGGAACTCCGGGACGAGCGGGTTCGAGGTGAACGACGAGTGGTAGGTCGCGTAGACGACCAGGAGGACGAGGACGATGTACATCCCGACGACGGCGGGCGAGATCGGCGCCCCGACCCGGACCCGGCCGCGGGAGTCGGCGACGAGGGGCATGGAGCGAGGCGACGCGGGCCGCTTCCCTTAACGGTTTCCGACCGAGCGGGTCGTTGGACTAGGCCGCCCGGGATTTCGCGACCTTCTTCGGCAGTTGCCCGGCGTAGGCGACCGCGCGCGCGACCCACGCTTCCGTGGCCGCCCGGTCGGCGAGGACCTTCGGGGGGAGCACGACGTATTCGCGCATGGGACGACCGGGCATCGGCTCGAACGGCCTGGCGCCGAGTACGTGAGCCTCCGCGCGGTCCGCTTCGGAAAGGCGAACGAGGATGCTCTCGCCGAAGACCCCGAGAAACATGTTCCCGTCGAGGAACGCCGCCGGTTGCCCGAACACGGGACGTCGACTCACGCCGGGACTGGCGGGTACGAGCGACTCGAACAGCTCGACGGCATGCGCGGCCGCCTTCGGCATCTTCATCCCGGGCACGCGCGGGGGATGGCCCGGCGGCCTATTACGGCCGTCCCGACGGCGAATTCGGGCGGAGCCGAGCGCCGACGACGTTCCGCGGGCCTAACGGAGCCGGGCACGGGCGGTTCAGGCCGCGGCCTCGTAGTAGAATTCGCCGCGCTCCCGCTGTTCGCGGTCGAGGACCGACCCTTCCCGGTTGATGCGGGGCCGGAGCGTCTCCGCGTCCCGGCGGAAGGTGACCTGGACGTCCTTCAACAGCTGGTTCATCCCGCCGCGCATCGGGTACGGCCCCGAGCCGGTGCCGGACGCGCCGTCGGGGCTTCCCTGGAAGACCATCAGGGCGTCGGAGGCGAGATCGAGGAAGTACACGTCGTGGTCCACGACGAGCGCGCTCACCGCCTGGCGCTCGACCTGCCGACGGATCAGCTTCGCCATCGCGATCCGCTCGTCGGCGTCGAGGTACGCCGACGGTTCGTCGAGAAGGTACAGCGTCGCCGGGCGGGCCAGCGCGAGCGCGACGGCCGCCCGTTGGAGCTCGCCGCCAGAGAGGTCGGGAAGGGCCACGTCGAGGAGGTTGTCGAGGTGGAGTCCCGGCACGAGCTCGCGCTCGAACACCCCGACGTCGAACGTCGGGTCGCCGCGGAGCGCGTCGAGCCGCTCGCGGAGGCTGGCCGCGCTCGTGGACTTCAGGTACTGCGGCTTGTAGCTCACGGTCACGCCGGGCGGCGGCGTTCCGCGCGTCGCTGGCTCCGCCCCGGCGAGCATCCGCACGAACGTGGTCTTCCCCGTCGCGTTCGGCCCGACGATGCCGACCGTCTCGCCCTTCGCGAGCTCGCCGGCGCCGACGCGGAGCCGGAAGTTCGGGAACTCCTTCTCGAGCTCGGGGAACTTCACGAGGACGTTGCGCTGGGCCGCCAGCTTCGGCGGATGGGCCACGAACCGGACCGGTTCGGTCCGGAATCGGACGTTCTCGTCCTTCAGGTAGCCCGTGAGGTAGGTGTTGATCGCGCTCCGCATCGCGATCGGGTGAGAGATGACGCCGAAGGCGGCCTCCTCGCCGTAGACGAGGTGGGCCTGGTCCGCGAGGTAGTCGAGGAGCGCGAGGTCGTGTTCCACGACGACGACGCTCTTCGTCTCACCGAGCCGACGGAGGAGCTTCGCGACCTCGAGACGATGGACGATATCGAGGTAGCTCGACGGCTCATCGATGAGGTAGAGGTCCGCGTCCGTGCCGATGGTCCGGGCGATGGCGAGGAGCTGCAACTCCCCGCCGGAGAGCTCGGCGATCGGGCGGTCCGCCCGGCGCTCGAGGCCGACCGACTTCAAAGCGCCGGCCACGTCCACGCCGGACCGGGCGAGGAACTCGGAGGCGGTCCCGGGCTCCTCGGCGAACCGGTCAACGTATTGGGGCTTGAATACGGCGCGAAGGGTCCCGTCGGCGACCTTCTGGAAGTGCGCGCGGAGCGCCGTGCCGCGGTAGTGCTCGAGCACCGCGTCCCAGGTTCCCGGGGCCTCGAAATGGCCCAGGTTCGGTACTTCGACGCCCGCGAGGACCCGGAGCGCCGTCGACTTCCCCGTGCCGTTCGGGCCGAGGATGCCGGTGATCCCCTTCGGGGGCGGGAGGGGGAGCCGGTACAGTCGGAAGCCGTTGTACCCGTACCGGTGGACGATCTCGCGTTCGTCGGCCTCCGGGGTGTTGAGGATCTTGATCGCGTCGAACGGGCACTTGTGGACGCAGATGCCGCAGCCGATGCAGAGGGACTCGGAGATGATCGGCTTCGTGTCCGGTCCTTCGACGATGCACTCCTGGCCCATGCGGACGGGCGGGCAGTACGCCTGGCATTCCCACTGGCACTCCTTCGGGTGGCACCGGTCCCGGAGGAGGATGGCGATGCGGGCCACGTCACGCCTCCCGGACGTCACCGACGACGCGGCCGTCGGCCATCGTGAGATGGCGGCGGGCGCGCCGCGCGACGGCCGGGTTGTGGGTGACGAGCACGAGCGTCGCGCCGGTCCGCTGTTGGGCGGCGACGAGCAGGTCGAGGACGACCTCGGTGTTCGCCCGGTCGAGCTCGCCGGTCGGCTCGTCCGCGAGGAGGAGCCCCGGGTCGTTCGCGAGCGCGCGCGCGATCGCGACCCGCTGCTCCTCTCCGCCGGAGAGCTGGTGGGGACGCGCGTCCTTCCGGTCCGTCAGCCCGACGGAGGCGAGGAGCTCGGCGGTGCGGGCGGACCGTTCGGCGGCCGGCCGGCCCGCGCCGCGCATCGGGAGGGCGATGTTCTCGGCCGCGGTCAAGGTCGGGAGCAGGTAGAAGCGTTGAAAGATGAAGCCGACGCCCGTCAGGCGGCGGCGCGCGCGCTCGCGCTCCGGCAGCCGCGCGACGGGTGTCGAATCGAACGCGATCGAGCCTTCGGTCGGCTGGTCGAGCAGGCCGACGAGGTTGAGCAGCGTGGTCTTCCCGCACCCGGACGGTCCCTCGACGCTCACGAACTCGCCGGACTCGAACCGTAGGTCGACCCCGTCGAGCGCCCGGACCGCGCCGGGTCCGGTCCCGTAGGTCTTCCGGACGCCGCGCAGCTCGATCGTCGGCGCCCGCACCGTCGTCATCGGAGCGCCTCCGCGAGCGGCAGCCGCAAGGCCGCCCGGGCGGCCGCAATGCTCGCGAGCAGGCAGAGCGCGACCGTGCCGGCGACGAGCTCGAGGATTGTGACCGGGTCGAACACCGCGAGCGCCGCGATCGTCGGTACGTCGCCGGTGCCATACGACTGGAGGACCCGGACCGCGATCGCCCCGGCCGCGACCCCGGCGAGCGCTCCGCCCCCGGCCAGAAGTCCCGCTCGGCCGACGAGTCGACCGACGATCGACCGGGCCGGCAGGCCGATGGCGCGCCGGATCCCGATGGAACGCCGTTCGGCCTCGACCCGCCGCAAGAGCACGAGGGTGAGGAACAGGAGGCCGATCACGACGGCGGTCGACGAGAGCGCGAGGTAGAATCCGGTCAAGACCGCGTCGGCCTGGTCGAGCTGGGCCACCTGGGAGGCGAGCGTCGTGACCCCGTAGTACGGGACGAGCGCCTGGACCGCGGCGGCCGCGCGGTCGACCGCCGCGGGGTCGGTGGCCGCAGCGTCGCCGAGGGAGACCTCGACGGAGTCGACCTGGTCGAGGATCGGGCCCGAGGTCCCGTTCAGCCGCGCGGTCCCGGTAAGAATCTGGAGGTCGGAGAGCGGGAGGACGACCGCGAACCCCGCGAGCGGTCCGAGAGCCCCGCCCGGGGTCCCGAATTCCCCGGTCACGGTGAACGGGACCGAACGGCTCGCGTTCGGGCCATCGGCGAGCCGAAGCGTTTCGCCGACCGAGACATTCAGAGCGGCGGCGAGCGGGCTCGCCACGAGGAGGTCGTTTGTCGCGACGCCCTCGTAGGTGCCGTTCGCGAAGTGTTGCGCATCGGTCGGGTCCCCGAGCGGAAGGGGGGACGGAAACGCCGAGCGTTCCGACGCGCTGAGGGTGGCGAGGAACGGCCCGGGGAGGACCCCCTCCGCGAGCGCCGGCTCCGAGCCGCCCTCCGGGGCGAACAGGTCCACGGGGTCGCTCAGGACCGGGGAGGCCGCCGAAACGTTCGGGATCGCGTCGATCTGGCTGGCCAAGGCGTGGGAGTTCCCGATCCCGTGCATGCCGGGGGCGGAGATCGTGATCTCGAATCCCGAGCCTTCCAATTGCGCGCGCTCGTGGGCGGAGACGCCGCCCCCGACTGAGAGGAGCACCACGGGGAGCGCGACGGCCGTCGCGATCGCGGCGACGGCGAGCAGGTCCTGGAGCGAGGTGTGGGAGAGCCGGAGGGCTCGGCTCATGGGGCGCGCAGCTCCTCGGCGATGGGCAGTCGCATCGCCTGCACGGTCGGGAGGATGGCGGCGGCGAGCCCGATCGCCAGCACCTCCACGACGGCGCTGGCGACCACGCTCCCGTCGAAGGCGACGAAGGAGAACCCCGCCGGCAGCCCCGGCAGGAGCCCGACGAGGAACCGGTTGAGCCCGTACGCCCCGACGTACCCGCCGGCGAGCCCCACGGCGAGGCCGAGGCCGGCGAGGACGAGCGCCTCCTCGACCACGTACCGGCCGATCGTGCTCCGCGCGAACCCGATCGCCCGCAACGTCGCGAGCTCCCGGCTCCGGTCGTCCACCGACATCGTGAGGACCGTGGTCGCGAACAGCGCGGCCACGATGAGGCCGACGAGGCCGATGAGGGTCCCGAAGGTGCGGTAGAGGTCCACGACCGACTGGACCGCTCCGAGGATGTTCGCGAGCGTGAAGACGGTGAGCGACGGGAACGCGCGCTCGATCGCCCTCTGGTCGGCCGAGGGGCTCGACGGGTCGGTGAGGTGGACGAGGACGACCGAGGCCTCGTCCTGGCTGACGGCGTTCCCGCCAAGGAGAGTCTGGGCCTCGGAGAGATAGAAGAACCCGAGCAGCGCCGACGGGATCAGGAAGAACGGCCCGGAGATCCCGACGACCCGGAACGCGGTCGCGTTGGCGAACCATCCGTGGACGTTCGACGGGCCGGGGAGCGGCTGGGCGCTGACGTAGACGACGCCGCCGACCCCGGCGCGAAGGACGCCCGCGAGCCCTTGGTCCAGCACGACTTCGTGGGTGGAGCGCCCATCGTACGTCCCGTTCGCGTAGTGTGGGTCCCCCGAGGAGGAGAACCCCGGGCCGGACGCGACCGCGGGCGCGTCGAGACCGGCGTTCGCTCCCGGGATCCACCCCACCGCCTCGGCGCTCGCCGGACCCCAGCCGCCCGGGATCGCGCTCCCGTTCGACGAGAGGTTCGACGCTTCGTAGAGCGACGAATTGGCGAACACGAAGGAGGTGACGAGCCACGGGCTCGCGGTGGCGACGTTCGGGTCGGCCCGGGCGAATCCCCCGGGGACGGTGTGGGCGTTCGGGAGCGGCGGGAAGGTCGTGCTCGTCAGCGAGGTGTTCGCGCTCGTCGCGATCAGGTCGACCCCGCTCGCGGTCGCGAGCCGGGAGGCGCTCAACTGGACCCCGGCGGAGAGCGCGAGGAGGACCGTCACGAGGCCGGTGGCGAGGCCGATGCCGAGCGCGGTGAGGGCCGAGCGCCCCGGTCGGCGGCGGACGCCGTCGAGGGCGTACCGCACGGGTTCGTCTCCGGAGCGGGTCTAGGCGGCCGCGGTGCGGATCTCGCCGAGCGTGGTCGCGTGGGAGGAGGTGACGTCGTACTTGTGGATCGACTCCTCCGAGACGGTTCGGACCCGGACGCCCGTTGCGTCGGGGAGCCGGGGGAATCGCGACGGTAAGGAAGCGAGCAGGTCGCGGACGACGTCCTCCACGAACTTCGGATGCCGGTGGGCGGTCAGGACGACCTCGGCCTCGTCCCCCCGCTTCAGGATCGCGTACGTCGGCGACGACTGCGCGCCCTCGATCGCCTCGAGGATCTGGTCGACCTCGACGTCCGCCCCTTCGGGCAGGTCGAACAGGAGCCGCGTCCGGTTTCGCTGGTTGTGCGTCACGATCGGGAGCGTCTTGAGCGAGGGGTCGGCGAGCAGCGGGAACTCCTTCTCGAGCTTCTCGCGGGCCGTCTCCATCGCGCACGGGCACGCGGTCATCCCGACGGCCTCCGCACCGATCGACCGGGTCACGGCGATCTCGCCGTTCTCGCTTCGGGTCGCGTTCGCCTCGGCGAACAGCCGGAAGTCCTCGAGCGACCGACGGGCCGGCGTGATCCCCCTCGGGGCGAAGTATTCGCCCTCGCCGAGCACTTCGGAGTTCGTCGCGTACGGGTGGCGGACCAGCAGCTCCCGGGCGATCGACGAGCACGCGGACTCGAGGCTTTCGACCGGTTTCTGCGCGGTCCAGTCCACCACCTCGGCCAGCAGCTCTGCATTCCGCGAGAGGTCCGACCCCTTCCGGGTCGACGGGAGGTCGACGGCGACGGAGAACGACACCGTGAGGGTCACCTGCCGGCCCGGGCGCTGGACGACGAGCGGCTTTCGGACCGCCGTTACGCCGACCCGGGAAAGGCGGAGCCGGTCGTGGGCCGGAGCCAGGGCGTGGACATCGCGCATGCCGCGCGGGCACGTCGGCGGGGCCCATAACAGGTTGTCGGTTCCGCTTACCGACCGGCCACCGGCCCGCGCTCAAGTTATACCGTGATACGGGGTGGACCGGCGATGAGCGACACGGACGCCAGCCCTCCGACCGCGCCGGCCGCCCCGACGCCCGCCGGCGCGCCCCCCGCGCCGCGCCCCCCGGGTGGGGCGCCGGTGATCGCCCCCGGCCCGCATGCGGAGACCGAGGGACTGATCGTCAAGGAGCTGAAGAAGATCTACGACCCCGAGATCCCGATGAACATCGTCGACCTCGGGCTGATCTACGGGTTCGAGTGGGGCGCGTCCGACGACCTCGTCCTCCACATGACGCTCACCGCACCGGGCTGCCCGGTCGCCGGGATCCTCGCCGACGAGATCAAGGCCGCCGTCGAGAAGGTGCCGAAGGTCGCGAAGGCGACGGTCGACTACATCTGGGACCCGCCGTGGACCCCGGAGCGGATGAGCGACTTCGCGAAGCGCCAGTTCGGCTACTTGTAGCGGCGCCGCCGCGCGACGACCACGACGACGGTCGCCACCACGCCGAGGACTACGAGCAGCGCGAGCCCGAGCGCGACGTCCTCTTGGGTGAGCCCGCCGCCCCCGGACGGGGGGGCGGGGGAAACGACCGTCAGGGTCGCGGTGGACCGAACCGTGACCCCCACCTGGTCGGTCGCGGCGACGGTGACCTGGTAGGTTCCGGCCGCCGACGGGGCGCAGGAGAGGATCGGGGCGTCCGCCGAACCGCAGCCCGACGGAAGCCCGGTCCAGACGTAGTAGAACGGCACGTTGCCCCCGCTCGGGGTCGCGGTGAACGTCTCCAGGTCGCCGAGCGTCACGTTCGGCCCGGAGGTGGTGAGCGCCACGGAGGGGGCGGCAGCGACGGCGACGGTCACGGCGCCTGACGACGCGGACGCCCCCACGGCGTCATGGACGGTCGCCGCGAGGAGGTAATTGCCGGCCGGGCCGAGCGTGCAGTTCGCGACCGGGCCGGTCGTGACGCAGCCCGAGGGGAGCCCGGGCCAGACGAACGCGAGGGGCGTCGTCCCCCCGGTCACGCCCACGACGATCGTCACCCTCGAACCGGCGTCAGCGAGGACCTTCGACTGGTTCCAGGAGGCTACGAGGGCGGGGTTGACCGTGACGACGGAGGCGATGGGCGAGAACGACGACCCCGCGGAGTCCGTGACGGTGACGAACGCGAACAAGTCGCCGGCCGACGTGGGGAGGCAGACGACCGTGGCCCCGCGGCCCGAACAGCCGGGCGGCAGCGACCAGGAGAACACATCGCCGCCCGACCCTCCGACGGCCGTTGCGACGAACGTCACGCCCTGCCCGACGTCGATCGTGGTGACGTTCGCCCGGACCGACGCCGACAATCCGAGGAACACGGTGTACCGGAACGGACCGGAGTTGACGACCGATCCGTTCGCGTCCCGGACCACGACCGAGACGTTCGTGGTCCCGGCGCCGGTCGGCGTGCAGGCGGTCGAGCTCGCGTTCGTCGAGGCGCAGCCGGAGGGCAGCCCGGACCACGCGACGGCCCAGTAGCCGAACCCGCCGGAGATCGTGACGTTGAACGTCACCGGCAACCCGACGTCATCTCCGCTCGCCGGTGACGCCGAGACCGTGGAGACGTGGAGCGGACCCGGTACCGTGATCGTGAGCGAGGCCGAGGGGCCGCCGACTCCGAGGTCCTTCCCGACCGCGTAGGCGGCGACGTGGTAGGTGCCGGCGAGCCCCGCCCGCCAGCTCCAGGTCAGGTTGACCCGACCGGGCTCGAGGACCGAGTTGAGCGACCACATCGCCTGGAACGGGCCGACGCCGCCGGTCACGTTCACGGTGAAGTTGTCGAGCGAGCCGGCCGTTGGCGTGAGCGTGCTCGCGGTCAACCCGACGTTCGTGATCGGGACCGGGTCCGTCTGGAAGCGGAACCCGTACGACGGGTTCATCATCGAATAGTTCTGGCCGTCGACCCAGTGGGGCCCGAGCCCGGTGCCGGCGGCCGTGTCGACGTAGTAGCTCGTCGGATCCCCCCGGCTGATCGACTGCTGGCCAAGTCCGGACGTGTAGCAGTTCGTTCCCGTACTCAAGTCGAACTCGTCCGACCACGGGGTGAAGGCGGTCACGAACGTCCCGTTCGGGTACAGGTACGAGAGTCGCGGCATCACCGTATAGTCGGGGCACGACGCCGCGGTCTGGTTGATCGTCTCGGTCATCGGGCCCGTGTAGTACCCGTTCGTGTCGGACGTCCCGGCGATGTATTGGAAGGAGCTCGCCCCGGCGTCCGGCGGGGCCTGGCAATCCACGGTGGACGAGGATGTCGTCACGTCGACGACCTTGAGGCACCCGTTGCCGCCGGAGCTGAAGTACAGCGTGAACTCCACCTGGTCGCCGGCCGAGAACGTCACGTTCGAGTTGCAGTTCACCGGACCGCTCCCCTGGAGGTTGTCCCAGACCTCGGTGATCTCCTCGAACCCCGAGTTGCAGCCGGGCCAATTGTCGGCGACGACGATCTGCCACCAGTCGCCCGATGCGCTGAGCCCGTTCAGTTCGTAGCCGGTCGAGTACGGGCTCGTGACGAGCTTGACGAACTCGGTGATCCGCTTCATCGGCGTCGAGCCGCTGCCGTTCAGTTGGCCGATGGTCATCCCTTCCTGCGTGTAGTAGAGGTCGCCGGAAGCCAGCGGCCGGGCCCGCGAGGTCGCGTGTCCGAACCCGAGGGGGGGCGGGTGGACCGGGCTTCGGGACGTGGAGGCCGGCACGGGCCCGACGCCACCGACGCGAACGGCGACCGCGTGGCGCGGCGGCCCGCCCGAGGGCGCGGCAAACGGCAGCCCGGTGAGCAGGAGCAAGGCGACCACCAGCATCGCGGAGACGAACCCGGTGTACGCGAGAATCGGTCGGTGGGACATACGGGGGCTCTCGGATCCAAGAAGAAGTCGTTCGCGGGGTGATAAGGCTGAGCGGTCCTTCTCACCACCTCCACCGGTCTCGGTCTCCGACGACGGAACGCGCTTTCGGACGGGGGGGCATTCCGGCTCGCGGCGGCGGTTCGGGCGAAGGCGGGAGGTTAAGTGAGGAGGACCCTCGCCGGCTCCCAGGGGCCGTCGGGATGTCGGAGTACACGGAGGAGCTCGAGACCGAGCGAACGATGAAGGACCAGTTCATGGCGCGCCACCCGGAGTCCCCGTTCGTCCAGGGCTCGGTGTACGACTTCCACGGGCTCGAGTACTTCCCGATCGACGAGCGGTTCTTCGTCGCCGCCAAGCTCGAGCGGCTCGCCGAGCCCCGCGAAGCGTTCCTTCGGACGAATCGGGACGGCCAGGCCGCGATGCGATGGATCGGCGAGCTTCGGTTTTCGATGGGAGGTCGCGCGCTCCGGCTCCGCGTCTACCACGCCGGCGAAGGAGTCGGCACCTCCGTGTTCGTTCCGTTCCGAGACGCGACGAGCGGGCGCGAGACGTACGGCCCGGGGCGCTACCTCACCCTCGAGCTGAACGAATCCGACGACTACCGGCTCGATTTCAACCGCGCGTTCAACCCCTACTGCGCGTACACGGACGCGTTCGAGTGCGGCTTCCCCCCCGCCGAGAACGACCTGCCGGTGTCCGTGAAGGCGGGCGAGAAGGTCTGGTCCGCGGACCGCAACCCGCACGGTCCTTCGAGCGCCGTCACGGCGTTGCTGCCCCCCCGGCCGACGGAGCGCTCCCCCCCGAGGGCCCCCAAGCGGGCGAGGACGAAGCCGGCCCCCCCGCGGTCGGCCAAGCCGAAACGGACGTCCGTCGCCCGTTCGCCGAAGGCGAGACCCCGGTCAAAGGTGCGGTAGGACGGCGAAGACGCCGTCGAGGACGAACTGCACGCCGACGGCGGCGAGCAACAGTCCGAGGACCCGCGTCAGGGCCATCACGCCCACGCGCCCGATGGCGCGCAGGATGCCCTGGCCGTACCGGAGGACGAAGAACGTCGCGGCCGTCGTGATTGCGATGGCCACGAACGTGGCGAGAATGGACAGCGGGTCCCCGCCGGCCGAGCCCTCGTAGATCATCACGGTGGAGATCGCGCCCGGACCCGCGAGGAGCGGCACCCCGAGCGGCACGACGGAGATCTCGTCGCGTCGGGCCAGGGCGTCGGCGCGGTCGGCCTCGCCGAGCTTGGTCCGGGTCAGTTCGCCGTTCAGCATCTCGAACGCGACCCAGAACAATAGGATCCCGCCCGCGATCTCGAACGCGGCGAGCGAGAATCCGAACGCGAGGAACAGGAATCGTCCGGCCACGGCAAACACGGTCAGGATCGAGCCGAGCACGAGAACGGCCCGTTGGAGGACGATCTGGCGATCGGCGGGGGAGAATCCCTCGGTGAGCGCCACGAAGAACGGCAGGGTACCGATCGGGTCGACGATCGCGAAGATGCTGACCACGACGGCGACGAAGAAGCCGACCTCCACCGACGGGCCCTCCTGGACCGCCGGACTCCGACCGGTCTATAGGCTCTGCGAGTCGCGGCCAGACCCGGGTCGGCGGGCCGTTCCCCCGGGGGTGACGTTCGGAGGGACTATCTACCGGGTCGGAAGCTTCCGCATCAGTGGACGGAGGGGAGGGCCGCGACCGGTCGACCTCCGAGCGCCGGTACAAGGGGTATCGGGTCTACGCCTACATCGCGCTGTCACGCCTGTTCGCCGAGCTGAACCTCGACCTCGACCAGGAGGACCTCGCCGAGCGGGTGAGGGTCGCGCTCGAGTCCTACCGAGGACGGGTGACGAAGGAGGAGATCCTCCACGCGATCCGCTCGAACTCGCACATGACGGAGAAGGTGCTCGGGTACCTGACGAGCGAAGGGTACGCCCTCGTCCGGAAGGACGATCGCGGGTACGACGTCCGGATCACGCCGGCGGGCGCCGAGCATCTGCGGCGCTACCACCGGCTCTACCGGGAGCTGTACGGCCGCGAGCTCGCGGAGCACTACCGGTACGTTCGGTCGCCGGAGTGGCTCGGTTAGCCGCCGCGCGTCCTACGGAACGCCGAGAACGTACGGCACGAAGTCGTAGCTACCGTCCGGCCCCTCGGTGATGATCTCCGTCGCGACCCGGTACCGGGCGAACCCGCGCGCGAGGAACGCCGGGCGTCCGACCGCCCACTCGTAGACGTCCTCGGGGAGCGGAACCGAGCCGGTCCTCAGGAGGATCAGCCGGACCGGCGCGGCGGAGAGCCGTCCGACGACGGCTTGGGCATCCTCGGCGAGTCGCGCGAGGTCGGCCGTCGTCGGAGCTTCCGGACCGACGCGCGCGAGGACGGCGAACCCCGGGTCCCCGCGCCCGAGCCATCGCCAGAGGGCGCCGCCCGGCCGCTCGATGACGAGCTCAAAAGCGACGGCCCGGCCGTGACCGGCGAACTCCGTTCGATATCGGAGCGCTTCCGGATGCTCCTTCAGGAACGATTCGATCGCCGGGCTCGACTGGGCGAGGTACCGACCCAGTCGCTCGACCGGGGTCCGGCCGGCGGGCACGTGGACGATCGGGTCCGCCTCACGGAGGAGCCGGATGGCCCGGTGCCGTTGGACGAACGTCCGGAAGAAGCCGTCCGTCTGACGGAGGAGCGAGAGGGCGATGAAGCCGGCGATGAGGCCGATGACGGAGAGGATGGCAAGGGTGAGGTTCGACCCGATCGTGATCAGGGTCACGAACGCGAGCAGGAGGATCCAGACGACGAGGATCGTGGCGGTGTACCGGTACATCCTCCGGACGGTCGGAGCGAGCTGGGCGACCCGGTCGGACAGGTCGAAGATCGCCGAGATCGGGTCCTCGACGCCCCGGGGCTGGTTCACGTGCTTCCCTCTGGGCGGCGGTAGATAAACCCCCCAGAAACTCTCCGTCGACCCATTCGTGCGTGGCGGAGGATGACCCTCGCCCGACGTCCCTCCGTTGGTGACCCCATGGGAACCGACCCCGACCCCCAACGGCGTGGCCCTGCGACGAACGAACCCCGACCCGCCCCGCGACCCCGACGCGGCTGGGTGGCGACGGCCCTCCTGGCCGTCGCCCTCGCCGTCGTCCTGCTGCCGGGACCCATGGCCTCCGCCGGGTCGGCACCGTCCGCTGACGTCACGGTAGTCCCCGGGCCGAGCGAGACCTGGGCGTGGGGGGCGCTCGCGAACTTCTCGGCCTCGATCCAGTACGTCGGGGCGTACAACAACTCGCAGAACCTGACCGGTGGGAACCTGACCTCCTCCGGCGCGTATGTCGCGCTCGATGAGTCGGTCGGGCTGAGCTACGCGACGTACGTCGTCGTGAACGCCTCGACCCCGTCGGCGGGGACGCGCTTCGTCCAGGTCGACGCCGCCGAGCTTCGGGCCGAGCACGTGGACGTCGCGGCCGCGGGGACGTTCCCCGTCGCGGGGAACTACACCCCGAATGCGACGATCCCGCTCGCGAACCAGAACTTCTCGCTGCACGCGTCGGTCGTCGTGCTCGACCTCGCCGCCGCGTACCTGAACTTCACGACCGGCGCGAACGGGTCGCTCGCCCTCCGCGACGAGCACGTCCAGTTCGCCGAGGGCGTGAACGTCTCGCTCGACGCCCGCCGATTCCCGAACGTGACTCGGGACGCTGCGGGCGACGTCGGCATTCGGTACGTCACCGGCGCGATCGCGGCGAGCGCCTGGATCGCAGAGAACCTGACGGCCACGTTCGCGCCGGCGCTCCCTCTTGTCGAGGGACCGTTGTTCGTGGGCAAGAGCTGGAACGCGAGCTCGACGGCGAACTTCTCCGGCCAGGTCGCGTGGGCCGAGACGGTCCACTACGTCGCTGGCAGCGGCGCGACCGCGACGGCCTCGAAGTCCGGGACCGTTTCGGCGAATGCCACGACCCCGGTCTCCCTCGCGTGCTCGGTCGTCGGGACGGCGGTCGTTCGGTACCCGAACGGGACGCCGGAGACCGACGACGTGATCGCGTGCACGAACGCGACGGGCAGCGCGACGTACCTCGCGGCCGACGGCCTGGTGGTTCTGCCGACGTCGAACCCGAGCGGTTCGGCCGGACTCGCTCAGGCAGTACCCGAGCGTCCGGCGTCGGCCCCGGCGGCGCCCACCGCCCAGGCGCGTGGCGCGAGCCTCTTTTCGCCCGCGCACGGACTCGCGGCCTCGCAACGCTCGACCCCGGCGACCGGCGATTCTGTCACGGCGAGCCCGATGTCCCCGGCGGCGGCGCATGAGGCGATGCGGGGTCTCGGCACCCCCGTCCGGCCCCCGGCGGCGCCCTGGAACCCTTCGGCAGCGCTCATCCTGGCGGTCGTGGCCCTCTCGGCGGTCGCGGCGGTCGGGATCATCGCCGTCGACGTACGGAGAAACCGGCGGCGAAAGTAAGGCGGGAGGAGAACCATTTCTGGGGGAAGGGGAGGTAGGTCCCCTTCCCCCTCCCGAACGATCGGGTCGGCGGGCGATCGAACGGGTTGGACCCGTCGGCGACGCGACCCTTACGGGTGCTTCGCCATCTTGAGGACGGCGTCCTGCGTGAACTCCTCGTTGTGCTTGTGCTTCCCGTGCCACTGGACGAGCGACACCAGCTCGTGCTGGTCCGACGACACGACTTCGAATCCGTCCGCGCAGGCGACCTTCCACTTTCCGCAGCCCATGTTCTTGCCTCCCGTCCGGAGACGGGCATCCGACCCACACGGCCCGGGGGTGTGAACCCTTGTAACCCGCGGGTACCACAACGGGGCGAGCCGCCGGTCTTGCCGTTCTTCCTTGTGGCAGGCCCGGTCTACTCCGACCGCGAGAGAAACGTACGTTTCGCGGCTACGACGTGGGCCCCCGGCCGGATCGAATCGACGACCTGCAGGATCCGCCCGGTTCCATCGATGAGGAACGTCACCCGACGGGCGTGGCCGAACGCGCCCAGGACCCCGAACCGGCGGGCAATCGTCTGGTCACTGTCCGCGACGAGCGGGAACGGGAGCGAGCACGTCTCGAGGAACCGCTTCTGGTCGTCGACGGAGTCGACGCTCACGCCGACGACCGAGACCCCTTTCTCGCGAAGCGCCGCATGCTCCTTCGCGAAGCCGATCGACTCGTACGTGCACCCGAGGCTGCCGGCCCTCGGGTAAAAGTAGAGCACGACCGGCCCCCCGCGCAGCGTGGAGAGTCGGAAGCCGGCCCCCCTCGTGGACAGTCCCTCGAAGTCCGGGGCGAGGTCGCCCGGCTGCAGCATCAGACCCAAAACCATCGCACCGGTACTTGAACCCCGGGGCCCGAGCCGGCGGCGGCGGCGTCCCGGAGCTCAGCCCCGGGCGAGACGCGCCAATTCCGCCTCGGTGAGCGGTTCGAGCCGGTCCGGGGTCCCGAACGCCTCGACCTGCGCGAGGTCCCGGAACCGGACGGAAGGGACCGCCCCTATAGCGACCGCGAACGCGACCGCGGCTTGCGGGAGCGTGCGCCCCCGCCGCTCGGTGAGGAACGCGAGGGCGAGCACGGGGGCGTACGATCGCTCCAGCTCGGCGAAATCGACCGGGCGGGGGGAGCGCGAGGTCGGGGAGAGCCCCTCAGTAAGCCATTGGCCGTCGAGGCGACCGTCGGCGTGCGGGTTCGTCAGCAGGACGGCCGCTCCGGCCGCCCGGAGCTCGGCGACGAGCGGGATCAACCTCGGCGCGTCGAGCAGGCTGCCCGGGAGAGCGACCCATGCCGCCCCGCCCCGAACGGCGGAAAGGGCCCCGGCCTCAGCGGCTCCGAGCTCCCCGAAGCGGACTCCCGGACCGCCCGGCATTTGGCCGGACCGTCGCTCGCTCGGGGACTCCAACACGATCAATTGCCCGGGAAGCGCTCGGCCGGTCAATTCGGCCGGCCGTTCGGTTACGAATATGCCGAGCGCCGACCAGCGCGGCCCGGCGCCCTCCCGGGCGAGGGTCCACGCCGCCTCCGGGGTCGGCGAATCGCTCAAGTCGAGCGCCGGGAGGCCCGCCGCCACGGCTCCGGCGATCGTCCTCGCGAGGCGCGCCCGGCTCGGGCCGGCGGACGGGGTCGGCTCCGACCCGACCGAGAACGCCAACCGGAGAGCCCCCTTGTCCACCCGTCCCAGCCTCCGATACCGCGAGGCGTCCACGAACCTCCCTTTATCGGTCCGGGGATACGCCCGGCGGTGAACGCCCCGGCTCTCGATAAGCCGCGCGACGGTCGGCCGCTTTCCGAGCGGCTACGCCCTCGCCGGCTCTCCGAGATCGCCGGGAATCCCCGCGTCCTCGCCAAATTCCTCGAATGGGGACGCTCGTGGTCGACGGGGTCCACCCCACCGCGGCAGCGCGCGGCGGTGCTCGCCGGTCCCCCGGGCGTCGGGAAGACGACCGCCGCTCTCGCGCTCGCCGCCGAGTTCGGTTGGACGGTCGTCGAGATGAACGCGTCCGATTCCCGGAACCAGTCCGCGATCGACCAGGTCGCCGGACGCGCGGCGATCACCCACACGCTCGGCGACTCCGGGAAGTTCCGCCGTCCGGGCGAGGGCGGTCGGTCGTTGATCCTGCTCGACGAGGCGGATTGCCTCACGGGCCGCGCGACGGAGTCGGCGGTCGCGAAGCCCTCCCCCCTCACGTTCCGGGATTTCCTGCGCGGACGCTACGGGACGACCGACGCCCTGAACCGGGGCTGGAAGCTCGGGGATACGGGCCGTCCCGCCCCGTTCTCGGCCTGGTCGGAGGTGCCGGCCACGGCGGGTCGGGGCGCGTTCACGAAGCTCTCCGAGGCCCAGGCGGACATCGCCGACTGGCGGGGGAGCGCGAAGAGCTCGGATACGAGCGACCGGGGCGGGCTCGGGGCGATCGCGCGCCTCGTCCGGGAGACCCGGCAGCCGCTCGTGCTCACGGTGAACGACGAGCGGCCGCTGACCCGCTACTCGCCGGTGTTCAAGACCGGTGTCCTCCGTCTCCACTTCGAGCGGCTCGGCGACCGCGAAATGCTCGGCTTCCTGGGCGACCTCGTCGGGACCGAGGGGATGCGCGTGACCCCGAGGGCCCTCGACGCGATCGTGCGGCGGAGCCGCGGCGACCTCCGGGCCGCGACGAACGACCTCGAGGCGATCGCGCCCCTCGAACCCGGTCCGTCCCAGGAGTCCGTCCTCGGGGCCCGCGACGCCGGCGAGGAGATCGGCGAGCTCGTCGAGGAGATCCTGGCGACGCCGAAGTTCTACCGGAGCGTCGAGATCCGCAACCGCGTCGATTCGACGCCCGAGGACCTATTGCCGTGGTTCGAGGAGAACGCGACGCGCTTCGCTCGGACCGACGCCGGCCGCTCGGCCGGCATCGACGCGATCGCCCGCGCGGAGCGCCACCTGGCGCGCGCGCGTCGCTATCGGGTGTACGGTCTCTGGAGCTTCGCCTCCGAGTTGATGACCGGCGGGACGGCGGTCGCGCTCGAGGCGGCGGGCGGGGTGCGGATCGCCTCCGCGTTCTTCCCGGCGTTCCTCGGCGAGATGGGCCGGTCGCGCGCGATGCGAGGGCTTCGGCAATCGACGCTCGACAAGGCGGGGGCGCACCTCCACCTCTCCCGACGAAAGGGGGCCGAGTCGGCGCTCCCGTTCCTCGAGGCGGCGTTCTCGGCGCCCGGGGTGCGGGAAGGCCCGGCGTTCGAATTCCGTCGGGCGATCGTCCACGACCTCGGCCTCACCCCCGAGGAGGTCGGATTCCTTGCCGGCGTCGAGCCGGACGCCGAAGGGATCCGCGCGCTGTTCCCGACGGACGACTCGGTGCAATCCCCCGCCGAATCGGAGCCGGCGGCGATGGAACCGGAACTTCCGGCGGCCAAGCCCCGTCCGCCGGTGGAGCCGCGGAAGCGCATCCAGCGCTCGCTCGGCGAGTTCTGAGCGGGCTCACTCGAAGCGGCCGAACGCCGGTCCGCCGCCTTCGCGCTGGGCCTTGTCGAACTTCGAGCTGACCCGTCCGCCCGTCATCGCGGCGACCTGCATTGCGATCGGCCGGTTCTTCATCGACACCCGGACGAACCCCGCGCCGAGGAAGCCCGCGGCGGCGGCGTTCAGCGAGACGTTCGCGACGCCGACGGTGGTCGTGGTCGCGACCGGCGAGAGCACCGGCACGCCGGGGGTCACCGCGACGGGAATCCCAGGCGGCGCAATCGGCGGAAGCGGCGGGCCGATGCCCGCGGGGGGACCGCTGCCCGCCAGCTCGACGTTGACGACCGCGAGAGGGAACGACTGGAAGACGGCCGAAGTGTTCGACCTCGGGACGTAGAACGCCCACGTGTAGAACCCGTCCTCCGACGTGCTGCCGCCGGCCTTGCAGCTGGGCGTCGTACAGGAATCCACCGGGACCGTCCCGAGGGGGGGCGCGATCGCCACGACGTTGAACGAGGCCGTCCAGGAGTCGCCGACGTACATCGCGTTGTACTGCGCGATCGTCGAGTAGTTCCAGCTGAGGGTCTCGACGCCGTTGATCGTCTCCGTCGTCGGGATCTTCTGGCAGCCGGGCACCTCGATCCCGTTCGCTTGCAGGCACGACGTCTGGAACTGCGGGTTGGTCGCGACCCGGATGTTTCCGTACGGCTGGTAGTGGAACATCGGGGCGCTCGACCCGTTCGCGACGAGCGTCTGGTAGACGGGCCCGAATCCGATCCCCCGGAGCGCCGCGAACAGGCTCGGGTTGTTCGTGTTCGGGTTCAGCACCGGTCCGTGGGGCATGTAGGCGATCGTCCCGGCCTGGCCGCTCGGGCAGCTCGAGAACGCCGGTCCGTCCCAGGTCCCGCCGGTCGCGGCGGAGATGTCGCACCCCGCCTGGATGACGTGCTCGGTGTTCGCGAGGACGGTCGACCCACCGGGTCCGCTGCCGGAGACCCCGAGGCCGGTCGGCCAGCCGGCGGAGAGGGGGTCGGTCGCGGTATCCCACAAGTCGATGTCGTCGATCGTGCAGGTGTGGCCGATGGAGTCCGCGCAGTTCGGCGTCGTGTGGGCCAGCGCGGCGATCGAGTCCGCCGGGCTCCCGTCCTGGGAGTGGACCCACCCCTCGCAGTTCGGCATCACACCGTTCGCAAAGACGTGGGCGGGCTCGCACGTCCAGCCGTTCGCCTGGCTGCCGCCGCAGCAGGGGTCGAACGCGCTGACGTAGTAGTTCTCGACGTACGACGGGTCGCGGGGCGCGGTCGAACCGATGAGGACGACGACGTGGTGGGTGTTCGGCGACCAGTCGAGGCCGCTGCCGATGATCGCGCCGTAGAGGGCCGTGATCGACGGCCCGTGGAGGAAGTTGTCGTCGAGCCCGACGATCTGGATGTACCCGGCGCCGAACGTCCCGTCGGAGTACGCCTGCTGGACCGCGCCGCCGAACGTCGCGGCCGGCACGAACTGCGGGATGTCGACGCTGTATTTCGACGAGTCGCCGCAGTCGTTCCAGTCGCCGCAGTCGGTTCCGAAGAAGTCGACCATGGCGAAGCTGACCTTCGAGTGCGGGTTCGCCGCCGAGATCTCGTTCGCGATGCTCTGGGCGTTGGCGACGAAGAACGGACCGCCGTTCGACTCCTCGCACACCGGGTTCTGCCCCCCGCCGGCGATCGCGCACTTGTCGTGGCCGGGGTAGCCGTAGTAGTGGTAGTAGAATCCGTCGTAGGCGGTCGTCTCGATCACGAAGGCGACCTGGACGTTCGGCCAGTACGGCGTCGGGGGCGTGGCCGCGTCGGCGCTCAGGGTGACCCGCGACAACGCCGCGCCCGCGGGGCAGTTCGCGGCGGCGAACGCGCAGATCGTGCCGGGGTTCGCTGACACCCCCAGGCTCAACGACGAGCCGGCCGCCGCGGTGTGGACGGCCGTGCGCGCCGCCGGTAGGCCCGAGGAGCGGACGACCTGATGGAGCGGCGAGGCGTCGACCCGCATCGGCGGGGCGAGGATCGTGACGATGACGGCCAAAACGACCACGGCGAGGACGAGCGCCAGCCGGAGTGAGGCCGGGCGCGCTGGCCCCCCGCGGGGGGTCGTCCGGGCGGCGGAGCCTCCGTCCATCCGATAGTCGCATCTCGTCACGGGAAGATACGTCTTTGCCGCCACTCCCGGGGGCGGGAATCCGTCCGGACGGTCCGGACCGGCCCGCTAACGCCGAGGTAACCGACGCTCTATACCCCCGACCGCCCCTCTCGGGCCCAATGACGACGTGGGCGGACCGGACCGAGGAGGCACCCCTCGACGACCGGGTGGTCGAGCTCCTGACGGAGCGGCCGGGCCGCGTCGCGTTCAATGGGCTACGCCGCGCCCTCGATGCCCACCCGGAGTCTCTCGTCCGCTCCCTGCGGCGGCTCGAGCGCCACGGTGTCGTCCGCCACGAGGCGGACGGCTACCTCCTCGTCGACCGGCCGGACGTGCCGCCCCCGCCCGCCACCCGCGCCCCGCGGGCGTTCGCGGAAGTGACCCTCGCCCCGGGAGTCTCGCGAACCGAGTTGTTCGGGCGTCTCGCCGGACGTTGGTTCGGCCGTCTTCGCTGGGTCGGCCTCTACGAACCCGCCGACGGTCCGTGGCTGGTCTGGTCCATCGAGGGAGCGCCCGGTACTCAGGTCCGCCTCGGCGTCCGGCGCGGACGGCTCTCGCTGGTCCTCGAGCGACCCGACGGCGCTCCCGCTGACGGCGTACCCGAGGAGGCCGCGCGGAGCCTGCTCCGCCACGCGGTCGACGCCCTCGCCCCGACCGGACCGTCCGACCCCAACGTGCTCACGATCGGGCCGAGCCACCCCGTGTTCGGATTCGGCGGCTGAGCCGGGCGCACCCCGCCCCCGTGACCGGAACCGGCGCTCTCCGCTCAATATCCTCCCCCCCGCGGTAGGTCGTCCGGCCTTCGGGCCAGGAACCAAACCATGACGCACGACGAGGGATGCGACGAAGGACCGAGCTATGGACCGTGGGTGTGGAGCGCGTACAAGGCGTACAACGAGCTCCTCCGCGAGAAGCTGAAGAAGAAGTTCGAGGCGAAGGAAGGCCCGTGGATGGACAAGCTCGCCGAGCAGCTGGTGGCGCTCGTCGACGCCCGCTGGGAAGGCGGGCGTCAGGGCGAGAAGGCCGAGGCGGACATCCGCGCGAAGATCGACGCGCTGCTCGCCGAGTAGGCCCGATGGCGCCGCTCAGTCCGACCACCCCGGGTCCGGCGCCCCGACCGGGCCCGAACCCGGGGGTACCTTTTCCGTGGCCCGGCGCGTAGCCGGGCCGCCCCGAGAACCATGGCGCTCGCCGCCCAGCAGGAGGAGCTCGTCGCCGCCGTGGCGACGCTCTCGCCGAGCGTGGTCCGGGTCACTCGGACGACCGAGCGGCGCCGCCGCCACCGGTTCGGTGAGGAGGTCGCCGCCGGCACCGGCTTCGTCGTCGACGATCGCGGCCACATCGTGACCAACTTCCACCTCGTCCGGGACGGGGGCCGCCTCGAGGTGACGTTCGCCGACGGGACCACCCTCCCGGGCGAGGTCGTCGGCTCCGACCCGTTGACCGACATCGCGCTCCTCCGCGTGGTCCGGAAGGGGCCGGCACCGGTCGCGTTCGCCGACTCGGACCGCCTGCGCGTCGGCCAGTTCGCCCTCGCGATCGGCAACTCGCTCGGACTTCCTGGTTCTCCCTCCGTCTCCCTCGGCGTCGTCAGCGCGGTCGGGCGGCCGCTCCCCTGGGCGAGCCACGTCCTCGAGGGACTCGTCCAGACCGATGCGGCGATCAATCCGGGAAACAGCGGCGGACCGCTCGCCGACCTCAACGGACAGGTGATCGGGGTCAACACCGCCATCATCCCGTTCGCGCAGGGCGTCGGGTTCGCGGTCCCGTCGAACACGACCCGGTTCGTCGTCGACGCGATCCTCGGGCAGGGACGCGTGGTTCGCCCGTGGCTCGGCATCCAGGCGGTGACCCGCCTCGACGGCGTGGCCGGCGTGCCCCGGCCGGTCGGAGTCTACGTCGCTGAGGTCGTCGACCGGGGACCGGCCGGGCTCGCCGGATTGCAACCGGGCGACCTGATCGTCCGGATCGCCCAACAACCCGTCCGCACCCTGCACGACCTCCTGGTCGCGCTCAGTCGGGTGCCGATCGGCGGAGCCGTCGACGTGGCGGTCCAGCGCGGCGCGGCGGAGATGTCGACGATCGTCCGGGTCGTCGAGGCGCCGGCGACCGAGACCGCGGCCGCGGTGGCCAGCCGGCCCGGCTGACGAGCGTCCTCTCGGTGCCTATTCGAGCGTCGCGTGCACGGTGACGACGACGTTGCCACGGAGCGCACCGGAGATCGGGCACCCTTCGGCCGCCGCCTTCGCGGCCTCGGCGAACTTCTCCGCCGTGGCCCCCGGGACCTTTCCGCTCACGACGAGCTCGCTCGTCGTCACTTTCCACGCGTCGCCCACCTTGTCGAACGTGACGGTCGCGCGGACGAGGAGGCGCTCGGGCGGCGTGCCGCCGCGCCCGAGTCCGCCGGAGAGCGCCATCGAGTAGCAGCTGGCGTGCGCCGCGGCGAGGAGCTCTTCCGGGCTCGTCTTCCCGCCGGACGACGCCTCGGACCGGGCGGCCCAACTGACCGCGGTCTCGGGGAGTCCGCCACTCAGGCCCTTGACGTGGCCCTGGCCCTTCGCAAGGTCGTGCTCCCAGGTCGCCTCGGCCGTCCGCTTCGCCGCCATGCCCCGGCCGAGTCGCGCCTCATAATAACGTTCCCCGGCGCCTCCGGCCCTCCGGTCGGGCGCGAGCCGTTTTCTGCCCGCGCGGGCTGTTTACGTTCGGACCGATGCCGATCGCGCTCGCCGAGCTCCCTCGGTACGTCGTCCTCGAACCGGGCGGCGGGGTCCGTCTCGACCTCCGTCTCGAGGCGACGGCGTGCGAGTTCGACCTCGCGCTCCAGAACCCCCGTGCGGGCCGCAGCTTCGTCGCGATGATCGGTCATCGGGCGGGCGCGATCGTCCAGCGCGTGCGCCTCGCGGGGAAGGCCCGCATCCTGTTCGACCCGGAGCGGGCCGGCGATTACACCCTCGTGCTGACGAATCCGATGGCGGAACCGGCGGTCGTCCGGTTGCGGGCCACACCCATCGAACGAGGACACGCCGCGGTCAAGCGGCGGAGCCCGGGGCGGTCCGGGACCCGTCGAAGCGTCTCCCGCGCCCGGCGGCGGCGGCCGCGCTCCGCCGAGCGCGCGTCTTGAGGTCTATATAGGGGGCCTTCGGTCGCGGCCGCGGTGGCGCCCGCTCCCGGCGAGCTTCGGCCCCCGGTCGAACCGTACAAAGTCAAGGTCGTCGAGCGGATCCGCCTTCCGTCTCCCGAGGAACGCGAATCCGCCCTTCGTCGCGCGGGGTACAACCTCTTCCAGCTGCAGTCCGACGAGGTGTACATCGACCTCCTCACCGACTCTGGCACGTCGGCGATGAGCGACCGCCAGTGGGCGGCGATGATGGTCGGCGACGAGTCGTACGCCGGGAGCCGCAACTTCGCCCATTTCGAGACGACGGTCCGGGAGCTCACGGGATTCCCCCACGTCATTCCGGCCCACCAGGGACGGGCCGCCGAGAACCTCCTGTTCTCCCTGTTGGCCCGGCCCGGGACCGTGATCCCGAACAACATGCACTTCGACACCACGCGAACGCACGTCGAGCGGAACGGCGCGAAGGCCGTGAACCTCGCGATCCCCGAGGCGTACGACCTCGACGCCCCGCACCCGTTCAAGGGGAACGTCGACGTTCCCCGGCTCGAGCAACTGCTGGCCACCGAGGGAGCGGCGAAGGTGCCGCTCGTGATGGTCACCCTGACGAACAACACGGGCGGGGGCCAGCCCGTCTCGGTCGCGAACTTCACCCAGGTCCACGACGCCTGCCGGAAGGCCGGCGTTCCACTCTACCTCGACATGTGCCGATGGGCGGAGAACGCGTTCTTCGTCCACGAGCGCGAGCCGGGCCTCGGTACGCTCTCGATCCCCGAGATCGGCCGACGGTTCTTCGACCTCGCCGATGGCGCGACGATGAGCGCGAAGAAGGACGGCCTCGTCAACATCGGCGGATTCGTTGCGACCCGCGACCCCGTCCTCGCCGGGCGTCTCAAGGAGCAGCTGATCGTCTTCGAGGGGTTCCCGACGTACGGCGGTCTCGCGCGCCGGGACCTCGAGGCGGCATCGGTCGGGCTGCGCGAGGCGTGCGACCTCGACTACCTCGCCCACCGCGTCGGCCAGGTCCGCTACCTCGCCGGGCTCCTCGACGTAGAGGGGATCCCGTTCGTCCATCCGCCGGGCGGCCACGGCGTCTACCTCGACGCGAGACGGTTCCTCGCCCACCTCCCGCCGTCGGAACTGCCCGGTCAGGCCCTCGTGGTGGAGCTGTACCGGGAAGGAGCCGTCCGCACCGTCGAGGTCGGAGCCGTGATGTTCGGAGACTCGGACTCGGACGGTCATCCCCCCCTCGAGCTCGTACGACTCGCGATCCCGCGACGCGTCTACTCCTCGGCCCACCTCGCGTACGTCGGGGAGGTCGTGGCGAACGTCTGGCGGCGGCGCGCCTCCGTCGCCGGGATGCGGATGGTCGAGGCTCCGGAGCGTCTCCGGCATTTCCTGGCCCGGTTCGCCCCGAGCGAGCGGCCGCCGGCGGCGATCACCCACTAGGCCCTACGCGCCGGCGTCGGCCCGGCGAGCCGAATCGGCCGGTCAGTCGACCCAACGGGCCGAGGCCGTGCCGGCGACGGGCGGTGAGACCGGCGCCAAGAGGTGCGGTCCGGGCGAGAACGCCGGGGTTCCCGAGGCGGGCGTGGTTCCCGGAGTGTCGTCGTCGTCGGGCGAAGCGAGCGTGAACGGGGCCTTGACACCCGCGCCCAGGAGGCGGAGCGCCGTGACCCCGTAGCCCTGGATCGAGATGTTCCACGGCCCCCCGACGTGGCCGAGCTTCGTCGTGCGGACGCCCGACTTGTAGAGATGGACCGACTGGGTCGACACGTTGTACTTCTCGACGTAGGAGAACCCGTCGAGGGTGTGGGCCCACGCGCCGGTCCACCCGGTCCCGTTCACCTGGACCTGGAGGTTCACCGGCACGTCGACCTGGTTGACCGCGACGAGCGTGACGCGGTTCTCGTACTTCACCGCATACAGGTTGAGGATCCCCGGAACCGAGGCGACGACCTGCACGGCCGTGGCCGCTCGCGGGATCGACTGCGACCAGATGTGGAGCGCCCAGTACGGCGCATACTCGACGTCCCGTCCGTTCGGACCCTGGGCGGTCATGCCGTACCCCCATCCCCCGTAGGGTCCGGTGACGGTGTTCGGGACCTGGGTGCCGCCATTGAACGTGAAGTACGTCAGCTCCGTCAGGTTGTCCCGCGCCCCGTCGATCAACGTCGAGAGCGTCCACGCCGCGCCGAACAGGCCCTGCTGCCGGGGGTCGGTCCCGAGGGACGCGCTCAACGGCCCTCCGCCGAACCCGTTCAGGTTCGATTCGGTGTCGAGCACCGGGAGCGAGTGACCGGTGTAATTCTTCCACGCGGACTGCGCTTGGTCCGGGTTGTAGAAGCTCTGGCCGTTGAGGCTCGCGAACGGCATCCAGAGGCGGGGGTCGATCGTGCCGTTCCCGGGTCCCCTCGGGGGACAGTACGACCCGTTGACGTTGCACACGCCAAGGGACGGGTAGAAGTGGAACGAGAGGAATCCGACGTCGGTCGCGAACTTCGCGAACGTCGGCAGGTAGGTCTTGTTCATCATCACGTCCGTGCCGATCAGCGCCGCCGGCGTCAGCTTGTGGATGAGCTTCGCCGCGACGTTGAAGAGGCCGATGTACGCCGCGACGATCGTGGAATTGGTGAGCGGAAGCTCGTTGCCGATCCCCCAGTACGTGACGGTCTCATTCGCCGCCATGATGTGGCTGACGATCACCCGGATGTAGCTCTGATACGCCGCGCCCGTCGGGAAGTACCCCGAGGTCGAACCCTTGGTGACGAGCAGGCCGGGGTTGAGGGGCATGCCGCTCGGAAGTAGGTTGCCGTCGCCCCACGTTCCGGCGGAGACCGTCAGGAGCACCGGGGCGTGCACCGTGGCGGCCCAGGCGAAGGCGGTGTCGAACTGGGTGAAATTGAACATCGGCAGCTTCGTCTGCGGGTTCCAGCGACCGCTCGCGTTCAGGTCGGAGAGGTCGATGCGGACGGCCGTCGGGTGGAGCTGCGTCGCGAGCTGGTTGTAGGTCGGGTTGTTCGCCGGGAACATCGGGGCGCCGTAGTTGGCCGCCGCGTTGAGGACGAACCCGACCGACGGCGGCGCGTACGGCTTGAGCTGGCTCGGGTCGACGGTGACCGGGATCGTGAGCGACCCCTTCCCCATCACGACGAAGGTCGTGTTCATGACGGGGATCGTCCGTTGCAGCACCTGGCCGGCGGCCACCGGTGTCCAGTTCCCCGAGTCGGCCGAGGTTCCGTGGATCACGGTCCAAGTCCAGTCGGCGAGCGGGGGCAGCGCGACCGGTCCTTCGGGGAGCTGCGACGGCCAAGCCCATACGGAGGTCGGCGTGGTCCGGAGGGCCACCGTGACCAGCGGGAGGGGGATCGTGACCGCGACAGTGACCGAGTACGAACGGGTACCGAGCGTGGACGGGAGAGGCTGGACCGAGTCGGTGATGAGCGAGGTCGTCAGGAGCGAGGTGACGGAGACCTGACCCCCGTCGAGGAGCACCGGGAGGGGTCCGACCGCCGGGGCGAACATCGCGGGAGACGGGGCCCGCTGGGGACCCGCGAAGATCGCGGCCGGGGCCAGCGACCCGCCGAGGAGGAAGACGAGGGCGAGCACCGATGCCGTGAGGGTCGTCGGGCGGCCCGCGGGCCGTTGGCGCCGAAGCGCGTGAGGGAACGAACCCACGGTCTTCGACCTCGGGAGGCCGGCCGGGTTATACGTAGCATGTCGGAGTCGCGACAGCTCACGCGACCTGAGCCCAGCCCAGCGCCGAGACCGTTTCGAACGGCCCCGGACCGGGTGGTCGGGACCGGATCCGTCGATTCACCGGGGGACTGACCCTCGGCCCATCACGGTCGGCGGCCCGGCAGAGCGCTCGACACGGTCCGGAGATCCATCGATGCGCCCGGCCCGACCATCGGGCCGTGGTGGTGCGCCGGCGGGAAACTGAACAGGTCGTACATCGGGGCGAACGTCGACCAGTTGTCGTTGTGCCCGGTGTGGCCGAGCCCGAGCAGCCATTCCGTCGTCGTCAGGACGTTGTAGTCCGAATACTGGACGGTCGAGTCGAAGCCCTTGACGGCGTACGGGGAGACCGCGACGAAGTACACGTGACCCCCGCCGGTGGAGTTGCCCGTGCCGAGGTTCGTCGTCCCCTCATCGTACGTGAGGAAGAAGACGGAGCTCTTGAACACGGAGCTGTTGATCAGGGGGCTGAGGAACCCGCGGAGCCACGAATCGCCGATGGAGACGTTCGTGTTGTGGCCGTCGTCGGCGAGGTTCGGGACGACGAGGTTGTAGTTCGCGTAGGTGCCGGTCGTGTTCGGTGCCGGGAAGGCGGTGAAATTGACCACGTGCTGGTCGCACCGCTTCGGCTGGTTGACGACGTCGGCGTACATCACCCACGGGTTGTGCATGATGTCGTAGTCCCCCGTGCTCGCCGTGTCGCACGGGAACGGCATGCTCTGCTCCTCACCCTTCCAGGTCTCGTTGGCAGCGCTCGCGAGGTCCCCGAGATTCTTCGCCTTCTCGACCTTGAACAGGTTCGAGGCGGTGCCGGAGGTGATGGCGAGGTAGTTCGGGAGGGAGTAGTGCTCGAGGGAATAGTACTGGCCCGCCTCCGCGTAGGTCCCGGCGAGATAGCGCTCGTACGAGCCGTTCTGGAGGACGTTGCCGATCTCGGCGTTCTCGAACATCACGACGAACACGTGGTGGATCGGCGTCGGGAACACCGGGGCCGACGCGGGAACGAACTGGCCCGTCCCCGCCGATGGGGCCGGGCGGGCCACATTCCACGCGAGGAGGGCGAGGACGACGACCGCGAGGGCGGCGACCGCGACTCCGACCGTACGACGACCGCTCGGCACGGACCGGCTCAGAGGTCAGCGAGCTAATACGTGTTGCTGCGCATCCCCCCGCGCGATGCAGGACCCGGGCCCGGGCGCGACGACCCACGAACCAACGCCGGCCCACCGACGGTACCGGAACGACCTGACCCCCCAGATCGGGGCGTCTCTCGAACGGCGGGACCAGTGAGACGCGGAACCGACTTTAAGGTCCCGACTTCGCTCGGGCCGTCTCCATGAGCACCCCCGCCGTCGTCCGATCCGACCCGCTCCGCCGAGGATCCCGGGCCGGCTCTCGGGCGATCCTCCTCGGTTTCGCCGCGGTCGCGCTCGCCGGCCTGTTCGCCTGGAGCGGGACGAACCCGACCCTCGTGAGTGCCCACTGGACTGATCTCGCGCGACCGTCCCCTCCACCGGTCGCGGCGGGGGTGGTGAACCCCGGGAACATCCCGATCAACCACGTCGTCGTCATCATGCAGGAGAACCACGCGTACGACGACTACTTCGGAACGTACTGCCTCGTGATCTCTCCGAATTGCGCCTACGCCGGCAACGGGATCCCGAACGGGACCTGCGAGCCGATCAACGTGTCGAACCCCGGCGCCGGGTGCGTGAAGCCGTACGCGTACCCGAACGCCTCCTCCGACCTGGTCGACATGAAGCACAACTGGCAGACGACCCACCAGTCGTACAACAACGGCGCGATGAACGGGTTCTACCAGGCGGAACAGCAGGGGAGCTACCCGTTCGGCTACTACAACGGGAGCGTCATCCCTAGCTACTGGGACATCGCCGAGGAGTACGGCCTCGGGGACTACTTCTTCTCGAGCGCGATGTCCTACTCGCTCCCGAACCACTGGTTCGCGGTCGCCGGGGCGGTCAACACGACCCAGAACGCCTGGATGTTCGTGA
>DAIQBL010000008.1:0-37903 GCA_036781185.1 Thermoplasmatota archaeon
ATCGGCCGGGATGCTGGCGACGTCGGTCCCGAAGGTCCTCCCCCAGGCCCTCGCGCTCGCCGGCGACAGCCTCGCCCATGGCGAGCCGATCCTCATCTTCGACGCCCCCGATAGGGAAGGCGAGACCGATCTGGTGTTCCTCTCGGAAAAGGCGACCCCGGAGCTCATCTGGCTCGCTCGCCAGGATGCGGGGGGATTGATCTGCACGGCCTACTCGGACGAGCTCCGAAGTCGTCTCGGACTCCCTTTCGCCTCTGACCTCCTTCTGCTCGGGTCGCAGCGCTACCCGATCCTGGGTGAGCTCGCCCGGCAGAAGCTCCGGTACGACCAGCGGAGCGCCTTCGGCATCACCGTCAACCACCGCACGAACTTCACCGGGGTCCCCGACCGCGACCGCGCCGTGACGATCCGGTCGCTCGGGGAGCTCGCCCGCGACGCCCCCTCCCTCTCCACTGAGGCGCTCCGCGCGCGGTTCACCGCGGAGTTCACCTCCCCCGGTCACGTTCCGCTCCTCTACGCCGCGCCCGGCCTCGTCCGGGAACGAAAAGGACATACGGAACTCGCCATCTCGCTCGTCCGTCTGGCCGGACTCTCGGAGTCCGCCACGGTCTGCGAGATGCTCGGGGATTCCGGTGGTCCGCGCTCCCCGGAGGCGGCGCGCACGTACGCCGACTCGCACGGCTGGGTGTTCCTAGAGGGCCGGACGATCGCCGAGGCGATCACGAAATGGTCCGCGTGATGGCCACGGGGGTGTTCGACCTCCTGCACCCCGGGCACGTCTACTTCCTCACGGAGGCGAAGAAGCTCGGCGACGAGCTCGTCGTGGTCGTCGCCCGGGACCAGACCGCCCGGCGCCTGAAGCGCGAGCCGTTCGTCCCCGAGCACCTCCGCCGCGAGATGGTCGAGGCGCTCAAGCCGGTCGACCGGGCCATCCTCGGCAGCACGACCGACATCTACGAGACCGTCGTTCGCGAACGTCCGGACATCATCGCCCTCGGCTACAACCAGCTCTGGAACGAGCGGGAGGTCGAGGGGGAGTGCGCGCGGCGCGGCGTGCCCGCGAAGGTCGTCCGCCTCGGCGCCTACCCCCACAACGACATCGCGACCCGCAAGCTCGTCGAGCGGATCCAGCAGCGCGCTCCCTCGCCCTCCCCGGAGGCCCGGTGAAGAAGGTCGGGCTCGTCGACACGACGTTCGCCCGGGTCGACATGGCCCGGTACGCCTCGGCCCGCCTGAAGGCGTGCGGGACGGGGTTCACGGTCGAGCGGCGGACCGTGCCGGGGATCAAGGACCTCCCCGTCGCCGTCCGACGCCTGTTCCAGGAGGGCATCGACCTCTGTATGGTCGTCGGGATGCCCGGAAAGGCCGAGTACGACAAGGTGTGCGCCCACGAGGCGTCGACCGGCCTGATCCTCGCGGGAGTCCTCGAGGCGAAGCCCGTCATCGAGTGCTTCGTCTTCGAGGGCGAGGCCGAGGACGGCAAGGAGCTCGAGATCCTCGCCCGGCGGCGCGCCGAGGAGCATGCCGAGAACGCCTACGCGATGCTGTTCCGACCGCAGGACCTCTCCCGGAAGGCGGCGACCGGCCAGCGGCAGGGGTTCGCCGACGCGGGGGCGGTGCGTCCGGCGTACTAGCGCCGACCGACGGTGGCCCGAATCAGAGTCCAAAGGATCACGAACATGCCGAAAGGAAGCTCCGAGGGGATGGGAATGCGGATCGCGCTCGTGGCGAGCGAATTCAACTACGACGTGACGTACGCGATGGTCGAGCGCGCGAAGGAGGAGGTCACGTTCCTCGGCGCGAAGCTCGGCCCAGTAGTCAAGACGCCCGGCGTCTACGACATGCCGCTCGTGGTCAAGGTGCTGTTCGAGCGCGGCGACGTCGACGCGGTCGTCACGCTGGGTGCAGTCATCGAGGGGGAGACGAAGCACGACGAGGTCGTCATGAACCAGGCGGCCCGGAAGCTCGTCGACCTGTCGGTCGAGTACGGGAAGCCGGTCGGCCTCGGGATCTCCGGCCCCGGCGAGACCCGCCTGCAGGCGCAGGACCGGATCGAGAACGCGGCGAACGCCGTGCGGGCCGTCGTCAAGCTCGCGCAGAGACTCGGGGAAATTCGGAAGTAGTCGGGCGCCTCGCCTCGGGGTATGCCCGGCCCCGCGTCCCCGAGCGCCGCCTCCACCGGATCGACGTCGACCCCCGCCGAGGCCGACGCGGGCCGGTTCCTCACCGACGCCGAGGCGAAGCTCCTCGAGCTGTTCGTCGAGACGTCGAAGGTCGAGTGGGTGTACAACACCTACATCACCGCCGACACGGAGTACCTCAGCGCCAAGGCGAACGCTCGCTACCTCCGGGAGTCCGCGATCCTCGCCAAGTCGACGGTCCGGTGGGACTCGAGCCGCCTCGCTCCCGCCGACGCCCGCAAGGCGCTCCTGCTGAGGCTGGGCCAGCCGCTGGCCGCCCCCGACGACCCGAAGGCCGCGGAGGAGCTCACCGGCATCGTCGCCGACCTCCAGGGCCAGTACGCCAAGGGCCGGTACACCCCGAAGGGGCGGACCGAGCCGCTCGACCTCGAGGCGCTCTCGAAGATCCTCCGGGAGAGCCGCGACCCCGCGGTGCTCCTCGACGTCTGGACCGGCTGGCACTCGGTCGCCCGCCCGATGAAGAAGGGGTACGTGCGGTTCGTCGAGCTCGGCAACCAGGGCGCGCGGGACGCCGGCTTCGGCGACCTCGGCGAGATGTGGCGCGCCAAGTACGACCAGACCCCGGAGGAGTTCGCGAGGACGGTCGAGGGGCTCTGGCAGCAGGTCGCCCCGCTCTACAAGGAGCTCCACGCATACGTCCGCCGGAAGCTGCGCGAGACGCACGGCGACACGGCCGTCCCGAAGGACGGGCCCGTGCCCGCCCACCTGTTCGGCAACATGTGGGCGCAGTCCTGGGAGCACCTGTTCCCCATGCTGGCCCCCGCCGGTTCCGACCCGGGGTTCGACCTCACGCCGATCCTCCAGGCCCGGAAGACCGACCCGACCCAGATGGTGAAGTTCGCCGAGCGCTTCTTCGTCTCGCTTGGCCTCGACCCGCTCCCCGCGTCGTTCTGGGAGCGCTCGATGCTGGCGCGCCCCCGCGACCGGGACGTCGTCTGCCACGCGAGCGCCTGGGACGTCGACGGCGACAACGACCTGCGGATCAAGATGTGCATCGACATCACGCAGGAGGAGTTCCACGTCATCCACCACGAGCTCGGCCACAACTACTACCAGCGGGCGTACCGGCGCCAGCCGTACCTGTTCCGCGACGGCGCCCACGATGGTTTCCACGAGGCGGTCGGAGACACGATCTCGCTCTCGGTGACGCCGGAGTACCTGAAGGCCGTCGGGCTCATCGAGACCGTCCCGGGACCCGAGAAGGACCTCGGACTCCTCCTCCACAAGGCGCTCGAGAAGGTCGCGTTCCTCCCGTTCGCGCTGATGATCGACCGGTGGCGGTGGGACGTCTTCTCCGGGAAGGTCGGCGCGGACGACTACACCCGGAGCTGGTCGCGACTCCGCCAAGAATACCAAGGGATCGTCCCGCCCGTCCCGAGGACCGAGGAGGACTTCGACCCGGGGGCGAAGTTCCACGTCCCGGCGAACACGCCGTACATGCGGTACTTCCTCGCCGCCATCCTGCAGTTCCAGTTCCACCGCGGGCTCGCGAAGGCGCTCGGCTGGAGCGGGCCGCTCCACCGCTGCTCGATCTACGGCCAGAAGGAGGCCGGCAAGCGGCTGAACGCGATGCTCGAGATGGGCGCGAGCCGGCCCTGGCCCGACGCCCTGGAGGCGGTCACCGGCGAGCGCGCCATGGACGGCTCCGCGATCCGCGAATACTTCCGGCCGCTCGAGGAGTGGCTCAAGAAGGAGAACCGGTCCGCCCCGGTCGGGTGGTAGAGCACTGGGCCGGGGAATCGGCGGGAGCCTTATCGGGGACGGCGTCTCCGACGGGGTCCATGATGCTCCCCGGCCTGATCTCGCTCGCCTTCTACAAGCGGGTCCCGACGATCCCCCAATTCGCCCTCGGGCTCGCCGCCTCCGTGGGCATCGGCGCGTTGATCGGCTATCCGTTCTCAGGGAACCCGATTCGGGGCGGCCCGTTCTGGGCCGGATTCAGCGCGGGCGTCCTCTACGTGGCCATCGTGGCGGTCTTCTACTACCTCTACCGGCCCCGGCCGGCGGTTCCTCCGGAGTCCGTGCCGCCCGCCGCGGCCCGCTGAATCGGTGCGAACCGGGGCCGGCCGCCCGACGCGGGACTACTTGGCCCGCATCCGGTTGTTCTTCGGGAGGTGCTCGACCTCGGCCCAGCCGAGCTCCTCGAGCACCGGCGGCACGTAGTTCCCGAACCGGCCGCGCAAACCCTTCTTGAGGCCGTACCAGCCCCCGACGGGGTTGCCCGGGTCTCGTCCCCACGCTTCCACGGTCCCGGGTCGGACGGGCTTCTGCTCGTCGGCGTTGCCGAGCTCCATCCAGTCGCCATGCTTCTTCAGCATCGCCCGGAGGTCCTCGAGGCAACGAAGCTGGTACTGCAGCGTGGTGCTGCCGACCGTCACGACCAGGGCGGGCGGGGAGGCGGCCTCATCCCGGTAGGCGACGAACGACGAGAGCCCGCTCGGCGTCTTCAGTTCCCACGGCTTCTCCTTGGTGCCGAGACCCTTCGCCATCGGAAACCGAGCCGGCCTCCTGCTACAAAAATGCCGTGGGCACCGGTTTAACCCCCGTCGCGGGGTCGGGGCCTTACGGCGACACCAGCCGGTCGCCCTTCTCTACGGGCCACTCGGTCGATCGAGCGCCGACCCACAGTTGCGCCCCCGTGATCCCGCGGAGGGTGAGCCCGGCCTTGGTGCCCGGTTCGACCTGGGCCACCAACTTGTGGTGGGCCTCGGCGGTGGCCACCAGGACCGATTCCGGTGCGCCTTCGCGGAGAGAGAGGGGAACAAGATTCATTGGGCAGGGCGGCCGAAGCGTCCCTTGCTCGACCTCTCCAGCGACGACGCATCCGATTCCGGTGATCGTGTAGACGCCGTCGATCCGAAACCGGACGGTTCCGGGGAGGGGGGCATCCGATAGTGGGTCCGTCCCGGCCGGGACCGGCGCCTCCGAGGGGAGAGCGGCCGGGCTCTCGGCCCCTGGAGCCGGGGCCTTCTTCCCCCACCCCCAGGGCATGCTTCGGGGATTCCGATCCGGGCCTTAACGGGCGGCGTTCCGGGGTCTCCGGCCGAATTCGTCGACTCGGCCCACCCGGGCGGGGAGGGGCCCGGCCTTGCGGGCCGGGGAATGGGTTTCGGATTTCGAGCCGGGCGCGGCAGTCCTACTTCGCGAGCGTCGGGTGGAGGTTCGCGGCGTTCCCGTAGGAACGGAGCGATTGGACCTTCCCATTCTGGTTGAGGACGAGGCGCGTCATCTGCTCCTGCACGAACTTCTTGTTCGACGGGACGATGGCGGTGCCGTCCGCGGCCATGAGCGGGCCCGTGTGGGTTCCGCTGACCGAGTCGACGACGACAACGTCGTTGCCCTGGACGAACACCTTCGACACTTCGATGGTGTAGTCCGGGAACGCGACGAAGTTCTCCGTCAGGTACGAGCGGATCGCGACCTTCCCCTTCAGGGGAGTCTCGAGGTTCGGGACCTGGAACGTGGCGTCCTCGGCGTAATGCTCGAGAACCTTCTCGACATTTCGGGTGTTGACAACGGCAATCATCTGGCGAGCGTCTTGTTCAGTCCACTGCGTCAATCTGTTTCCTCTTCTATAAGAGCGCTACGATGGGGGATAAGCGAGCGTACGATCCGGCCCCTCATTCGGGGTCGGAGCCGGTCCTACCGTTCCCCCGCGGCTCGGGCGGCCTCCGGTCGAATCTCCGAAGGCCCTCCGGATCGTCGGAGAGAACCGACCCGCTTACGGCGTGCCAACAGCCGGATCGCGACCACGGAGCCCAGGCAGGCCACGGAAAGTCCCAGGAGCGCGTAGGCCGGGACCCGGGCCGCGGCCAGCTCGAACACCGCGACGCTCACGACGGCCACCAGCACGGGGACCAGCACGTCCGCGGGGTCGCCCGAATGGGGGGCTCCCTCGGTCGGTTCCGGGAGGAACAGGGCGAGGAACGTCCCCACCACGGCGACGAGCGTGAGCAGCGCGAAGTACGGGTCGGTGAGCGGCTGCAGCGGGAGGGAGGCCGATTTGGAGCCGAGCAGGAGGTTGCCGACTCCCGTCAACTGGTCCCAGCTCACCTGGCCCATGGCCAACGCGAACTTGCCGGGGGTCGCCGTGGATCCCGGCACGGCGACACGGTCGAGCGCGGCCCGCATCGTGAGGAGGGCGATGAGGCCGGCGAACGTGAGTGGTAGGACGAGAGCGGCGTCGTGGCGCCACCGGAGGATTGCGGCCGCCCCGGCGACGGGGGAGGCCAGGGCGACGCCCCCGAAGACCGACATGCCGATCGAGCCCACAGCGAACTGGTGGGGCGCGCCGATCAGGAACCCGAACGAGAGCGCCGCCGCCGGGCCGGCCCACGTCAGGAGCGTCCCGCGCGACGGAAGGCACGTGACGAGCGGGAGCGCCGTCAGCGCGGCGCCCAGGACCGCCCAGGGACCGATCTGCCGGAGCACGAGAAGCGCGAGCGCGAACGTGTAGCCGAACACGGGGAGCGCGAGCCACGCCGTCGTCCACCACCGGCGCGGCGGGTCGCTCATGCCAGCCCCCAGGCGCGAAGCCGCGCGTACGTCGACAACACCTGGACGGTCGCGCCCCGCCGGTCGTACGGGAAGGCCGGGATTCCCTCGGAGCGGGCCTTCGCGATGCTCCGTTGGAGGCTCGCCGACTCCTCCGCTCCGGCCCACTTCCACGCGGTGATCGCCGGGTTCGCCGCGTCGATGTCGCGGTACATCTGGGCTCGGTTCGGAGGGAACACGTAGGCGCGGTGGCCGCGCTCGCGGAACTTCGTATGGGCCGGCGGAAGCTGGTCGAGCGGCCCGTCCATCGCGCTGAACACGAGGACATGGGCGTTCCGCGCCAGTCGTCGGGTGCAGAATTCGAGCGCCGCCGGAAGGTCGAACTCCCCCGGGCGGGAGCGTAGGTAGGCGAGGTTCTCGGCGATCCGCCGGAAATGGACCTCGCCGCGCTCCGGCCGGAGGTACTGCCGGACCTTGTCCGTATGCGTGAGGAGCCCGACCCGGTCCTCGCCGGTGCGGGCGACCGCGGCGACGACGAGCGCCGCGGCCTCGACGGCCCGGTCGAGGGCGTTCTCGCCGGGGAGGCCGGCCATCATCCCGGGCGTGATGTCGAGGAGGAGGAGGAAGTCCTGCCGGTTCTCCTGCTCGAACTCCCGGACGTACCACTGGCCGGGCCGGGAGCGCTTCCAGGCGACGTGGCGCAGGTCATCGTCGAGCTGGTACGGACGGAGCGACCGGAACTCCGTGCCGAAGCCGCGATGCCGGAGCGAGAGCCGTCCCTGGACGCGCGTGAGCATGGCGGGAGCGAGGCGGTGGGTCCTCGCCACGGGCGCCGGCGGCACAACACGGACCGGTCGCGCGGTCGACGGGATCGTCCACTCGACCCAGCCGAGCTGGTGGGGCGAGTCGACGATGACCGCGATCGGGCCGAGCACGTGGCTCCCGCGGTTCGTGGCGCGCAGGCCGTAGCGCAGCCGTACCGTCTCTCCCGGGACCCAGCGCCGGCGTTGGCTCGGCCGGCCGGCGACGCGGACGAGGGATCTCGGCAGGAGGTCGCAGACCTCGGCGACGAACGGCCGCTCGCCGACGTACTTCACGACGACCTCGACGGTGAACGTGGAGCCCGGGGACGCCGCGTGGGGGGTATCGGACCGGGTCGCCTCGAACGGGAATTCCGCCGGCGTGGGCGGGGCGACGTGGAACCCGAGCAGCTCCGCGGCGAGCGCCGCAAAGCACGCCACCGCCCCCGCGAGGATGAGGATGTTCAGCGTGTACGCTCCGAGCAGGAGCGCGCCGGCGGCCGAGCCGAGGGCGAGCCAGCCGCGACGGGAGATCACGTGGGCCTCTCGGGCGGCGCTACCGCGGCGCGCGGACCGCTTCGGCCCGCCGCTCGATCACTTCGCGCAGCAGCGGCTCGACACCGTTGCGCCCGGTGACGTACCGTTGGGCGAGGAGGTCCGGATGCAGGAGGATCCGGTGGTTCAGCACCTCGAAGACGATGCTCTTCACGTCGCCCGGCGTGACGAACGAACGGCCCGAGAGGAGCGCGGCCGCCTTCGCAGCGCGGAGGAACTGGACCCCCGCCCGCGGCGAGGCGCCCATCAGGATCTTCGGGTCCTCCCGAGTGCTCCGGATCAGCTGCATCACGAAGTCGAGGACCTCCGGCGTCATCCGGACCCCGAGCGCGTCGTACCGGAGCCGCTCGAGCGTGCCGGCGTCGAGCGGGAGCCCGGACGCTTCTGCGACCGGGCGCTCGCTGTGCCGCTGGAGGAGCGTACGTTCGTCGGCCTCGTTCGGGTACCCCATGAGGATCCGGAACAGGAACCGGTCGAGCTCGGCCTCGGGGAGGGGGTACGTCCCCTCCTGCTCGATCGGGTTCTCGGTCGCGATGACGAGGAACGGGCTGGGGAGCGGGTAGCCGATCCCGTCGACCGTCACCTGCCGCTCCTGCATCGCCTCGAGGAGCGCGGACTGGACCTTCGGCGGCGCCCGGTTGATCTCGTCGGCGAGGATGACGTTCGCGAACACCGGGCCGCGCCGGTACTCGAACTCCTGGCTCACCGGGTTGAGGACGACCGTACCCACGATGTCGGACGGCAGCATGTCGGGGGTGAACTGGACCCGCTTGAACGACAGCGAGAGCGCGGCGGAGAACCGCCGCACGAGCATCGTCTTCGCGATCCCCGGCACGCCTTCGAGGAGCACGTGTCCCTCGCTGACGAGCGCGATGGCGAGCGCCCGGACCACCGGGTCGCAGCCGATCACCGACTCCCCGACCGAGCGGCAGAGCCGGTCGAGCACGCTCGGCCCGTCGGAGCCGGTCGGCGTGGGGGCGGTCGGCGGGGCGGGTGTCTCCGCGGCGGGGGCCGCTCGTTCGGTTGTTTTCATGGGGTGAATCCGAGCTGGGTCAGGTGCCGGTCGACGACGCCGAGGTGTTCGGCGAGACGCCGCTGGAACTGCGTGCGCGAACTCTCGTACGTACGCCAGAAGTCCCATCGCAGCGGGCTACCGGTCTCGAGGGCGACCGCCCAGACGATCAGGCTGTCGAGCGCGTCCGCGGTCCTCCGGAGGCCGCGGGGGTCGGGAATCCCTTTCGCGACGGCCGACCGGGTGCTCCACGGGATCTCCCGGAGGCCGACGCCCGCGCGGGCGTCGACGGCCCGGTCGAGCCGGTCGTAGGTGGAATCCAGGATCTCGGAGTAGGCCCCGCGGCGCAGGGCGACGTACGTCCGTGACACCGGGTCGGCGTCGGGCGCGGGGGGCGACGGTTCCCGGCGCCGCCGGACGGGGTCGGCCGAGGGACGACCGGCCATCCAGAGGACGACCGCGGCGGACAGAAGGACGACGGGGAGACCCACCCGGGGGTCGACGAGCACGCCGAGGACGATGTGGATCACGTCGGCCAGGGCGACTCCTCCTCTTCGGGCTTCAGGGCCACCGGCTCGGCCGACGGCGTCACGATGGGGAGTGCCCCCTCCCCCGGCGTGACGTAGAGACGCCACATCGGCTCGGCGGCGTAGAGGCTCTGCAGCAGCTCGAGGGCCTCCTCGCCGGATTCCGGCGTCGCCCCGTCGCCGAACCGGGCGGGAGCGTACAGCGCGTACAGCCGGTTGAAGAAATCGACGAGCGGGGCCATCTCCGGCGTGAAGCTCCGCGCGAGCAGCTCCTCGTGGGAGTACCCTTCCGGTAGCGCGGTGCCGAACGCACGGCTTAGGTCCTCGACGACCTTCGGATAGGCGAACCGGAGGGCCGCGCTGACCTCGCCGCGCACGATGTACCGCTTCGCCTCCGTCAGCACCGGCACCTCGACGGCCCGGATCCGGTCCACGACGACGACGTTCGCCGCGTCGCCGTTCCGGCGGAACCGTCGGCTCATCCGGTCCTCCCCGGGGCGGGTGGGGGCGGACTCGGGCGGGTCCTGCGCGAGGCGAGGAGCGCGTAGGCGATCCCGGCGGCGAGCAGCGCCGCCGGGGTCCCGAGGATCAGCAGACCGGCCGTACGTCCGCCCGTCAGGTAGCTGAACGGCGGCGGCGAGGCGCCCGTCGTGCTCGGAATGCAACCGGGGGAAACCGGGCATGGCGGCAGGGGGGACAGGAGGATGAGGTACGGCGCGACCTTCAGTCCGTACGAAAGCGACACGAAGCTGAAGTTCGACCGGTAGCCCGCGTGGCTCGCGACCACCTCGTACAGGGCGGGGGGCTTGACGTCGGTGATGTTCGCCCACCCCGCGAGGTTCGTCGTCGTGTTCCCGAAGGTGGCGATCACGACGAGGGCGTTGAAGATCGGCGCCCCCGTGTGGACGTCGCGGACGAGCGCGTCGAGCTCCCCGCCGACGAGGCGGGGGAGGCGAAGGACGACCGTCTGGCGGGCGATCCAGACGTGGTCGACCTTCGTGATGTTGTAGGCGTATCCCGGCGCCGTCGCGGAGACGGAGTAGTTCGCCGCCCCCTCCTTCGAGAAGTTGAACCAGCCGCTCGCACTTGTCGTAAACGAGTCGACGCCGGGGCCCCGGATGTCGATGTTTCTCAGCTCGCCCGCGGCGCCGGCGATCCCGTGGCCGGTGGTGTTGTCGACGACCCGGACGTCGAGTTCCCCATCGGCATCGAGCGTGAGGTTGACCGACACCAGTCCCGAGGGGGGGACGACCACGGTGGCGGACGCCTTCGAGTAGTTCGGGAGGAGCCCCTCGAGCGTCATCGGGCCGGGCGGATAGGCGAGGTCGGGGACGTTCAGCACGCCGGATGGTGTCGAGTTGCCGAGGACCTCGTACCCCGCGATCTGGACCGAGACGTTCCCGAGTGGGTACGGGACGCCCGAGACGCCGAGGCCGAACGTGTGGACCGAGAGGGACGGGTAGGGGGTGAGCGGGATCGTGAGGATCTCGGAGGTGTTCGGGAGCAGGATCGCCTGGAGAGCGCCGGGCCGATAGCCGGTCGCGGTCGCGGTGAAGTTGAGCAGATCCGGCGCCGGAAGGGTGAGCGAGAGCTCGCCGTAGAAATCGGTCGTCCCGTGCAGGTTCTCCACGCAGCGGCCGGTGTAGGCGACCGTCGCGTTCGCGATCCCACGTCCGGTGATGTTGTCGACGACCCGGACCTGGAGCGGTACGCTCTGGACCGAGCAGGGCGGGGGCGGCGGCGAGCTGCCGCCCGAGATGAGGTCCGGGAAGCAGTTCGTGAAGTTCCCCGCGAACCGCTCCAGCACCGAGGCGTTCGTGGGGGGGCCGGCGAGCGCGGTGTTCCCGCCGGTCATGACGAGGCCCTCGCAACCCGGGAACTCCGCCCAGGCGTTCGCGGCGTCGTAGACCGGTCCCGGTCCCCCGCCCGCGTCGAGGGGCGTCCACGACCGGGTGGCCGGAACGAAGAGACTGCCGCTGCCGATGGCGATGGCCCCCGAGGCGCCCCAGGAGAAGCCCCCGTACAGGACCGCGAGTCCGTCGACCGCGTCCCAGACGAACGCCGGAGATCCCCGCGCCGTCGGGAGGGCGCCGATGGCCGCGACGCGGGCCCAATGCGCGGGCTGGCCCCCGAACGACCAGAGGTCGGACGAGCAGGTGAGCGCGCAGCCCCCGAACAGGTCGAACTCGTTCGTCGCGTTCTGCCAGATCATCCCGGACCCGTACAGGGGCGGAGGGGCGACGACCGGGTGGAGTTCGGTCCAGACGAACGTCGTGAGGTTGAGGCTCCACGTATCGTTCCAGAACACCGTCGCCGGCGATCCACCGATCACGGCCGCCGGGTCCCAGCCTCCTTCGAGGAGCGCCCTGCCTCCGGAGGAGTTCACCGCGAAGGCGGCGCCTTCCCGGGACGGCGGGGCGATCGGACGGCTGACGTTCCGCCAGGTCTGGTTGACGAAGTAGTAGACCCACGTGTCGTTCGCCGTGTGGTCGGTCGTGAGGTTCGTGAGCCCGCCGAACAGGACCGCGAAGTTGCGGCCCGGAACGGAGGCGAACGAGACGTTCGTCCGGGCGGACGGGGAGGGGTTCAGGGTGGTGACGTTGAACGCGCCGGTCGAGTAGTTGTAGTCCATCGTGTACGGCGTGAGGCCCCCCGCGCCCTCCCCGCCGAACGTCGTGATGTTCTTCGTCTGGTCGTCGACGACGGTGGCGGCCCCCTCGCCCATGAAGCGGGTCTTGTCGTCGGTCGGAGCGTAGTAGATGTACGCGAGACCCCAGTTGAATACCGGAGTGGTGGCCACGCGGCTCGCCGTCACCCCGAGGGGGCTCGCCGCCCGGGCCGTCGTCGCCTCGTGGGCCGCCGGAACGCTCCGGGTCGAGCCCGAAGGGGCGCTGGCCGCCATCGCCGAGAGCGGAATGGCCGCCAGTAGTACCAGGGCGGCGACCGCCAACAGCGATGCGAGCCGCCCCAGATGGTCGCGGAGGCGCCGCACTCCCATGCGGAGAGGGGTAGGTTAGATAACGGCGTTCAAGCCGCGGGTAATTCTCACAAGCCGAGTCGCGACCGGAGGAACTGGAACGCGGTCTGCCCCTTCGACGTGTGGGGGGTCACTTCGAGCGGCCCGGGGGGGACGAGCTCCTTCTTCTGGGTCGTGAGCGCGATCCGGAGTCGCTCGAACCCGACCTTGACCGTGACGTCCGCCGGCGCGGCCACGCCCTCGACCGCCGTGACCGTCCCGGAGGGGTCCACGACGAGGCTCGCGGTGCCGTTCTCCGTCACGAACACCCACCGCTGCGGGAGATACGGCCGGACGAACACGGCCGTGAATCCGACGAGCTGGGCCTTCACGCGCCGCTCCAGATCCGGGGCTACCGTGGAGAGGAGCTCGAGGAGCGTCGGCAAGGCCGCGCGACGGCCCCCGGGTCAGATAACGCTCGCTGCGTCGCCCGGGCCCGAAGTGGACGGTTCCACACATTGCTTTTTGGACCGGTGCGAGAATGCCGTCGCCGGGATGAGCGCCCCGACGCCGCCTCCCGCGTGGCCCCCGACGCCCAGTCCGTACCCCTCTCCGCCGGCGTACGGCGGCCCCGGTGGGACCCCGTTCGGCGCTCCCCAGCCGCCGGCGTGGGGAGCCCCGGGCATCCCGGTTCGTGAGCTCCTCGGGCGCATCCGCGAGGGGATCCGATGGTACCTTCTCGTCCTCCTGCTGAGCCTGCTCGCGGCCGTCGTCGGGGCGGCGGTCCTCGGGTATGTCGTCGGGGGTCTGTTCGCGGGAGGGTCCGTGAACGCCCCCACGATGTCCGCCGCCACGGCCGGCGTGACCGACGCGCTCGGGCTCGTGGGGTTCCTTACTCTGATCTTCACGATCGTCTCGTGGGTCAAGTGGCGCTCGGGCATCCGTCCCCTCCCCGACAGCGCGGCCGCCTACGGCCCGGCCTATTGGAACGCCGCCGAGTCGGCGAAGAAGGACTACGGCCGCACCGTCTGGTCGTTCCTGTCGATCTTCATCGCGACGATCATCTTTGTCATCGCGACCGTCGTCTACGCCGTTTCGCAGGTCCTCAGCCATTGCCCCGGGCTCACCGCGAACAACACCACCTGCCTGTCCAACACCGGGGTCCTCGTCGGGGGAATCCTTGGGGCGACGCTCGCGTTCGGCCTCGTGGTCGCCCTGCTCCAGTTCCTGATGTACTTCTTTTCGTCCCGAAGCCTCGTCGACGCGGTCCGGCCGCTCTCGGGGCCGGAGGAGCAGAAGCACCTCGACCGGGGCCGGCTCGCGATGGTCGTCGGCGCCGCGCTCACGCCGGTCGGGCTTGTCAACGCCGGCCTGATCTTGTACGGGCACCCGTTCGAGCCGCTCGCGTTCGTCGGGATCCTCACCCCGCTCCTGTTGCTCTACGGCATGTACGAGATCCACGGCGCCTACTCGCGCTGGCTCGAGCGGCCGAGCCTTCCCCCGTCGTTGGGACCCGTCGGGGGCCAGCCGTACGCGCCTACGCCGATGGGATCGTACGGACCGCCCGTGGCGCAGCCGTACGGGGCGCCGTCGGGGCCATCGGCCCCCTCGTATGGTCCGCCGCGGTAGCACCAACTGTTAAGCGGCGCGGGAGCTCCCCGACCCCGGTTTCGCGAATGGCGGTCCGCGTCGCGTTCGACGAGGTCGATTCGACGCAGTCCGTGGCCATCGACCGGGCGAAGTCCGGCGCTCCGGACGGGACGTACGTCGTCGCGGGTGTCCAAACGAACGGGACCGGCCGGACGGGGCGCTCCTGGAGTTCCCCGCGAGGGGGCCTCTACGTGTCCTGGATCGGTCCGGGTGCGCTCACGGCACCGGGCCTACTCCCGCTGGCCGTCGCAGTCGAGATTCGGCGGGCGCTCCCCGACGGGGTCCGGGCCCAGACGAGGCTGAAGTGGCCGAACGACCTGCTCGTGCTCCGGGTCGGCCACCCTGCCCAGAAGCTCGCCGGGATTCTCACGGACCGGGTCAACGGTCCCGACGAGACGATCCGAGCGGTCGTCGGGGTCGGATTGAATGTCGCGACTCCCCGGACGGACCTCCCGGAAGAGATCCGCTCTCGGACGGCGATCCTCGCGGAGCTCGTCGATCCCGCTCCGGACGTCCGCGAGTACGAGGACCGGGTCGTCGAATCGATCGCCCGCGCGGTCGCGCGGCTCGACACCCCCGAAGGTCGCGCCTCCGTCGTCGCGGAGTGTCGCGAGCACCTGATCGGCCTCGGCGAGCCCGTCCGCATCGACGGACGCCCGGTCGGGACCCTCCGGGCCCTCTGCGAGGACGGCGCGGCGGCGGTCGAGCAGGACGGAACCACGTTCGAGATCCGCGCCGGGGAGCTTACCCTCCCGGAGCTGGCATGACCGGGGCCTTCGACCGCTGGGAGTTGAAGCGCCAGCCGACGCTCGCCGGCGGAGGGCCCGAGCGGGTCGCCAAGCATACCTCGAACGGGAAACTGACCGCGCGCGCCCGCCTGGAGGCGTTCTTCGACCCGGGAACGTTCGTCGAGACCGGGCCGTACGTCACGCATCGTGTGGCGACGTTCGGGCTCGCCGAGCGGCGGATCCCCGGCGATGGCGTCGTCACCGGGTGGGGCGAGGTCGACGGCCGCCCCGTCTGCGCGTTCGCCCAGGACGCGACCGTCTTCGGCGGCGCGCTCGGCGAGGCGCACGCCGAGAAGATCGTCCGGGCGATGGAGACCGCGAAGAAGGCGGGCGTGCCGATCGTCGGGCTCGACGACTCCGGTGGCGCCCGGATCCAGGAAGGGGTGATGAGCCTCGGCGGGTACGGCGAGGTGTTCTTCCGGAACGTCCTGCTTTCGGGGGTCGTCCCCCAGCTGTCCGTGATCTTGGGCCCGTGCGCGGGCGGCGCCGTCTACTCGCCGGCGATCACCGACTTCATCGTCATGGTCCGGGGGCAGGGCCAGATGTTCATCACCGGACCCGACGTGATCCGGGCGGTCACGGGCGAGGAGGTGACCGCGGAGGCGCTCGGCGGCGCCGACGCCCACGGACTCGGGAGCGGCGTCTCGCACTTCGCCGCGGATTCCGACCGCGCCGCCCTCGACCTCACCCGGAAGATCCTGTCGTACCTCCCGCTCAACAACGTCGAGGAGCCGCCGGCCTCCGAACCGGTCGGGCCCGCGGCGACGGCCGCCGGCGAGCTTCGGGGTGTCGTCCCGGAGGACGCGAACGCCCCGTACGACGTGCTCGGCGTCGTGACGCGGGTCGTCGACCCGGAGTCGTTCCTCGAGGTCCAGGCCGGCCACGCGCCGAACCTCGTCATCGGGTTCGCGCGGCTCGCCGGCCACCCGGTGGGCGTCGTCGCGAACCAGCCGAGCTTCCTCGCCGGCTGCCTCGACCTGACGGCCTCGATGAAGGGCGCCCGGTTCGTCCGGTTCTGCGACGCGTTCAACCTCCCGCTCCTCACGTTCGTCGACGTCCCGGGATTCCTCCCGGGCACCCAGCAGGAGCACGGGGGGATCATCCGGCACGGCGCGAAGCTCCTCTACGCCTACGCCGAGGCGACGGTGCCGAAGCTGACCGTGATCCTCCGCAAGGCGTACGGCGGGGCGTACGACGTGATGTGCTCGAAGCACATCGGCGCCGACTTCAACGTCGCCTGGCCGACGGCGGAGATCGCCGTGATGGGCGCCGACGGCGCCGTGAACATCCTCTTCCGTCGCGACATCGACCAGGCGAAGCCGGCCGAGCGCGAGGCCGTCCGGGCGAAGCTCGTGGCGGAGTACCAGACGGAGTTCCTGAACCCGTACCTCGCCGCCGAGCGCGGTTACATCGACGACGTCATCGACCCGGCCGAGACCCGGCCGAAGCTCGTCAGGGCGCTCCGCCTGCTCGAGACGAAGCGCGAGGACCGACCGCCGAAGAAGCACGGCAACATCCCACTCTAGGACCGGCGAGGTCGCGCTCCGATGGTCGGCATCACCGAGACCGTACTGCGCGACGGCCACCAGTCGCTCATCGCCACGCGGATGCGGACGAAGCACATGCTCCCCGCGCTCGAACGGCTCGACGCCGTCGGGTACCGGTCGATCGAGGCGTGGGGCGGCGCGACGTTCGACGTCTGCCTGCGGTTCCTCCACGAGGACCCGTGGGAGCGGCTCCGCACCCTGAAGCGGGCGATGCCGAACACGCCGCTCCAGATGCTGCTCCGCGGCCAGAACCTCGTCGGCTACCGGCACTACGCCGACGACCTCGTCGAGAAGTTCGTCGCCGAGGCGGCCCGGCAGGGGATCGGCATCTTCCGGGTGTTCGACGCGCTGAACGACCCGCGGAACATGGACGTCGCGCTGAAGGCCGTGAAGCGGACCGGCGCGGTCGCGCAGGGGACCATCTGCTACACGCAGTCGCCGGTCCACACGCTTCCGGCGTTCGTCGAGCTCGGCAAGACGCTCGCCGCGATGGGCGCGGACGAGCTGTGCATCAAGGACATGGCCGGGTTCCTTCCGCCCGGCGAGGCGTCGGCGCTGACTAAGGCGCTCGTCCGCGACGTCGGACTCCCCGTCGTCCTCCACACCCACTCCTCGAGCGGCATGTCGACGCTCTCCTGCCTCGCGGCCGCCGACGCCGGGGCGACGGCGGTCGACAGCGCGCTCTCCCCGTTCGCGGGAGGAACGAGCCAGCCCCCGACCGAGACGATCGTCGGCGCGATGCGGGGAACCCCCAATGACCCGAAGCTCGACCTCGGAGCCCTGAGCGAGCTCGCCGAGTACTTCCACACCGTCCTCGACCACTACCGGCCGATGCTGAACCTCCGCTCGCTGCAGACCGACCCGGGGATTCTCGTCCACCAGGTCCCGGGCGGGATGCTTTCCAACCTGCTCAGCCAGCTTCAGGAGCAGGACCAGCTCGCCCGTCTCCCGGAGGTCCTCGCGGAGATCCCGAGGGTCCGCGCCGACCTCGGCTATCCGCCGCTCGTCACGCCGACGAGCCAGATCGTCGGGATCCAGGCCGTCGTCAACGTCCTCGTCGGCGAACGGTACAAGACGATCACGCGCGAAGTGCGCGACTACGTCCGAGGGCTCTACGGGAAGCCGCCCGGCCCGCTCGACCCGGACCTCACGCGCAAGGTGCTCGCGGAGGAGAAGGCGATCCGCGGGCGACCGGCGGACCTCCTCGGGCCGGAGTTCGCGAAGGCGCTGAACGAGGTGCGCGCGCTCGTCCCGGCCGCCGACGAGGCCGAGGCGCTCAGCTACGCGATGTTCCCGGCGGTGTACAAGGCGTACCGGAGCTCGAAGGACGCCGGCCTGACGCCGGAGGTCCTGACCGCCGCCGCCCTCGGGGTCGTCGGGGCTTTGCGGGCTCCCCGGCCGGCGCCGGCCGTGGCCGCCGCGCCTGGTCCCGCGAACCCGAGCGCCGGGGTCAGCGCCTGGGCCCACGAGGGCCGAGCCCGCCTGCACGCGGGCCGGAGGACGGTGGATGAAGCTCGAGGTCACCGTCGACGGTGAGGCGCGGACGGTCGAGGTCGACCTCGACCGCGGCGTCCTCCGGTGGAACGGTCGCGAGATACCGATCAAGGTCGGGCCTGACGGGTTCGCCAGGACGGAGATCGAGATCGCCGGCGAGAAGTTTGCGGTCGAGGGGTGGCCGCCCGAGCTCGCCGACCCGCCCGGCGCGGTCGTCGTCAACGGCGAGAGGTTCGCCGCGGCCGTGGTCCGCGCGGCCGGGGGTGCCCACGTTCCCTCTCGACCGTCCGCCACGGTCGGACTCCCCGCTCCCTCGGCTCCCGCCCCGACGTCCGCGGGGGGAACGGTCGTTCTCCCTCCGATGCCGGGGCGGGTGGTCGAGCTCAGGGTCCGCGAAGGGGAATCGGTCGTGAAGGGTCAGGTGCTCCTGGTCCTCGAAGCGATGAAGATGCGGAACGAGGTCGTCGCGCCGGTCGCCGGCCGGGTCGCCTCGCTGCCCGTCCAGGTCGGTTCCAACGTCCGGGCCCGCGAACCGCTCGCGGTGCTGGCGCCGACGCCGTAGGCGCCCCGAGGCTACGGCTCCGACGGGGGCCGGACCGTGTGGGTCTCGATCTCGTCGGCCTCGGCGACGGGGTCGTACTCGGGGTCGAACTTGTCCACCTCGACCGGCCCGCTCGACGCGTTGGGGGCCTCCGGCGCGGCGGGGGCCGTCGTCGACGGGGGCACCTCGGCGCGCGCGTCGGCCCCGGGCTCGGAAGACTTCGCGCGAGGTTCGGGGGCCCACTCCGGACCGGGGAGCTTCGCGTACTCGCGGAGATACAGCACCGCCAGCAGCCCGACGACGACGAGCGCGAGAACGAGCCACCACCATTCTCCGGTTCGGGCGGTCGCATAGACGCCGGCCACCGTGCCGGCCGCGAGGATGGCGAGGGCGCCGGGGAACGGGATCTGCTGGAGGAACGACACGAGCGCCGCGCCATGCGGGCGCGGGTAGATGAGCCTCGCCACGGCGCGAGTCGGGGGGTCTTCGGGATCAGACGGGCAGGATCGTCCGCCCGCAGGTCGGGCAGACCGAGGCTCCCGGCGCGGCGGGCGTCCCGCAGTGGATGCAGAAGCCGACATCGACGGGGGCGCTCGGAAGCGGCGCGGTCGCCGCGGTCGGCGGACCGGAGCCGCTCGTCGCCGGTTTCCGGCCGAGCGAGATCGGCCGGTTCATCGCGGGGAGGCGGTAGAGGAACAGGCTGATGACGAACCAGCCGAGGACCCCCCAGAACAGGTAGGCGGAGATCCGCGGATCGAAGATCTGGACGACGAACGCGAGCACGAGCACGCCGATGTAGGTCAGCGTGAGCGCCCAGCGAAGCATCATCGGATCGACCTCGGGCCGGGCCGGGGAGCCGCGCCGGCGTACTTAGGCGGTCCGCCTCGACCGGCCCGTCGACCGCACGGCCCGCGCTCGTTGAATACCCGACCCCACTGCCGCGCGCCATGACGAAGGTCCCCCGGCTCATCGCCCGGGACGCGTTCACCTACGAGATCCCGGTGGACGAGCAGCCCGGGATGCGGGTGCCGGGGATCCTGTACTCCAACGCCGCGCTCCTCGCGAACGTCGAGGGGGACCCGTCGCTGCAGCAGCTCGCGAACGTCGCGACGTTACCCGGGATCGTCCGCGGGGCGTACGCGATGCCGGACATCCACTTCGGCTACGGCTTCCCCGTCGGCGGCGTCGCGGCGTTCGATCCGACCGACGGCGTCGTGTCCCCGGGGGGCATCGGCTACGACATCAACTGCGGCGTCCGGCTCCTCCGGACGAACCTCACCGTCGACGAGGTCCGCCCGAAGCTCCGAGAGCTCGTGGACGCGCTGTACCGCGAGGTCCCGACCGGCGTCGGCTCGAAGGGGGGCCTGTCGCTGTCGAACGGCGAGGTCGGCGAGGTGCTCACCGGCGGCGCCGAATGGGCGGTCGCGCACGGTCACGGCCGCTCGGAGGACCTGCTCGTCCAGGAGGAGAACGGCCGCCACAAGGGCGCGGACCCGAACCAGGTCGGCGACACCGCCCGGAAGCGGGGTCTCCGGCAACTCGGGACGCTCGGCTCCGGGAACCACTTCCTCGAGGTCCAGGCTGTCGACGAGGTCTACTACCCGGAATTCGCGGCGACGCTCGGCCTCGCCCCGGGCTCGGTCACGGTGATGCTCCACACGGGTTCGCGCGGCCTCGGCCACCAGGTCGCGACCGACTACATCGCGAAGTTCGACGCCCGCCTCCAGTCGGAGGGAACGGTGCTCGTCGACCGCCAGCTCTCCTGCGCCCCGGTCGCCTCCGAGGACGGCCAGCGGTACCTGGGGGCCATGGCCGCCGGCGCGAACTTCGCCTGGGCGAACCGCCAGCTGATCACCGCCGGCGTCCGCCGAGCGTTCCGGACCGTCTTCGGCCGCCCGGACGAATCGATGGACCTCGGCGTCATCTACGACATCGCCCACAACATCGCGAAGGTCGAGCAGCACCGGGTCAACGGCGGAGAGCGCCCGCTCCTCGTCCACCGGAAGGGCGCGACCCGCGCCTTCGCCGCGGGCCGGGAGGAGGTCCCCGAGAAGTACCGCGCGTTCGGCCAGCCCGTCCTGATCCCCGGCGACATGGGGACCGCGAGCTACGTTCTCGTCGGGCTCCCGACCGCCATGGAGCGGTCGTTCGGTTCCTCCTGCCACGGGGCCGGTCGCCGGCTGAGCCGCCACGCCGCGATCCGCGAGTTCCGGTTCGACGACGTCACGCGCGCGCTCTCGGCGAAGGGGATCATCGTGCGCTCCGCCTCCCGCGAGGGGGTCACCGAAGAGGCCCCCGGGGCGTACAAGAACGTCGACGAGGTCGTGAAGGTCGCCGAAGGGGCGGGTCTCACGCGCCGCGTCGCGCGGCTCGTGCCGCTCGGCGTCGTGAAGGGATAGAAGGCGCCCGGCGCCTTTCGTCGCTCAGGTCGCGGCGCGCTTTCGCCGGGGCCGGGTCGGCTTCGGCGCCGGCATCAGCCAGAACTCGTTGTCGTCCGGGTCGAGGAACTTCGCGATCCAGCCCCACGGGACCTCGCGGGGCGGGAGGGAGAACCGGACCCCCTTCTTCTCGAGCCGCGCGCAGATCTTCCCGAACGGCTCCGTCGTCAGCAGGAGGATGCCGGTGTTTGTCGGGTGGGTCCTCTTCGGTCCCCTCGGACGGCCATGGACCTCGCAGAGGTGGAGTCGCGCGCCGGTGGTCCGGCTCCCGACGGTCGTCCAATGCTCCGGATCGTCGTCCAGCACCTGGAAACCAAGGACCGTGTGGTACCACTCGGTCGCCTTCCGACGGTTCCGGACGGCGACGGCCGCCGAGTGCGCCCAGATCGCCATCCCGACGGGGGAACCGGCGGGTGGGGCTTAGGGTTACCGTGGCCCTTCGGCGACCTGGTGGCCCCGCGTTCGGCGCGGCCCGAGGGCGGCGAACGCCACCGCCGCCGAGATGGCCCCGACCACCACCGAACCGGCCAACAGCTCGGCCGAGCGGTCCATGGGGGGAGCGGGGGCGGTCCCGTTCACCACGAGGTACTGGACGGCGAGACCGGTGTAGTTGCGGGTCGTAGTCGAGACGGTCACAACGTACGTCCCGACCCCGGACGGGGCGCTCAGCGGGATCGAGCCCGTCCCGGAGGAGTTGAGCGGGATGGGGAACGACGACTGCCCCCCGATGACGACCGGCTTCGGGGTCGCCCCGGCGACCGAGAACGTCGCCCGCACCGTGACATTGGCGGCCGAGCACCCCGGCGCGGAGCTGAGGGTGCACGACGGGTCCGCCGTCACCGTCAGCCGGATCGCTCCGGACGGATGCACGACGTTCGGCGAGACGTTCAACGTCAGGTTCGTATCCGTCCCGTTGTAGACGACGAGGGGGAAGTCGGCCGAGCCGGTCTTCCCGTTCGAGTCGCGGGCGGTGACGAGCGCGTTGAAGCTCCCGGTCCGGAGGTACGTATGGTCCGCGAGCGCGCCGTACCCGGTTGGAGCGCCGTCGCCGAACGTCCACGTGAAGTTGTACGGCGGCCCAGCGCCGCCCTGCGCCGAGACGTTGAACCCAACCCGCAACGGGGCGATCCCCGCGGACGCGTTCGGGCCGCCGAAGACCACGATGTTCTGGGGGGTCGGCCCGCTGCCGAGGACGGCGAACGTTCGCATCAGGAGGTCGCCGCCGCTATCGGAGGCGCTCGCGGTGACGGTGTACCGGCCGTTGCTGCCGTACCGGTGGCTGACCGGGCTGCCCGATCCGGTGGCGCCGTCCCCGAACGCCCACCCCACGGCGGTCCCCGGCATCCCGGACGCGGCGGCCGACCCGACCACCGTGAACGGGGCGTTCCCGGTCTGCGGGCCGATGCTCGCGACGAAGCCGAGCCCCGTCCCGTTGGGGGCCTCGGCGTGGGCGAGCGGGATCGAGAGCTGGATGGTCGGCACCCCCGTCGCATTCGTCGCGGTGAGGTTGGCGTACAATGGGCAGCTCCCGGAGGCGAGGCACGCGGTGTACGGGAACGTTTCGGAGAGGACGTTGCCGAACCCCGAAAGTCCGTCCGAGAACGACCAGTTCAGGGCGTAGGGGGACCCGACGCCGGTGACCGAGGCGACGAACGTCATCAACGTCCCAACGCGCACGTGGACGGCCGGGGAGATCGTCCCCGTGAGCAGCGGCGCTTGGACGGCCGAGGAGGTGATGGTGATCAGGAACGCCTCGCTCGCGTTCCCGCCGTACCCGTCCGAGGCGTCCGCGACCGCGACGTAGTAGCCCGGAGTGGTGTACGTGTGGTTCACGTAGGTCCCGTTCGCGCTCGTCCCGTCCCCGAACGACCACGTCGTGGAGTTCGGCCCGTGGCCCCCCGATATCGTGGCGGTGAAGGAGATGTTGAACGGAGCGGCGCCGAACTGGAAGTCCGGGAAGAAGGTCCCCCGGAGCGCCGGATAGAGCGTGACGTTCGCCGACGCGGTCGTCTGGCTCGTCCCGGAGTCGCTCACGAAGGCGGTGAGGTGGTGCGTACCAACGGTCCGGAACAGCGGGCAATCGCAGAGGCCGACGTACGGGTCGTCGCTCTGGTACTGGATGGTGTAGGGCGCGGTCCCGCCCGAGACGACCGGGTGGAGTGAGAAATCCCCGGGGAGGTCGGCCGCCGCGGGGGTGACGTTCAGGCTCGCGATGACCGCGGTCGCGTTCGGGCAGTACCCGGTCGTCGCGCCCCCGACCAGCTCGAGGATCCGGTTCGACCCGCCCCCGTTCTGGGGGTTCGCCGAATCGTGGACCGCCACCGTCACGCAGAACCCGCCGACCTCCGGGAACGCGTGGGTGACGTTGGTTTTCGTCCCGTTGTGCAGGTACGTCCCGTCGCCGAAGGTCCAATTGTAGGTGTACGGGCTCGTCCCGCCGGAGACGTTCGCGCCGAACGTGACGGGCTGGTTGACCGTCGGGGTCGTGAGCGAGCTGTTGAGCGCGACCGTCAGCGGATTTCCCCCGACGACGATCTCGACCGGCTCGGAGACGGAACTGTTCGAGGCCGCGTCGAACACGGCGGCCCACGCCGAGTACGTCCCGTCATGGGGGTAGGTGTGGCGGACCACGCCGCCCGGGGCGAGGCTCGAGTTGTAGTCCCCGAAATCGACGTCGAAGAACGCGTAGGGCGTCGTCCCGCCGAACGCGGCGGCGGAGAAGTTCACGGTGAGCGGGGCGGCTCCGTATCGGGGCGTCGCCGAGAGGGAGAGTTGGATCGAAGGGGGCGGAATTAGGGTTCGCGTCAGCAAGGGGCCGAGGACGCCCCCGTTCGGCGACCCGAGCCCCGTGACCGGGTCCCACCCCCGGGCCGCCGCGTACCCGTTGTTCCCGGAGGTGATGTCGTGGAACGCCTTCGACCCGGTCGGTCCGGCGGCGGCGGCGTACAGCGCCGGATTCACGAATCCGAGCGGCGCGCCCGCGTACGACACGATGTCGGTGACGAGCCCGGCCCAGATCGGGCACGCGACGCTCGTGCCTTGGGCCGCGACCTCGAACCCCGAATAGACGGTCATCACGCCCCCGCCGCCGGCGATCGCCGCGACGTCCGGCTCGCCCCGCACCGTCTGGTTGGTCGAGATCCCGGTTCCGGACTGCCAGTACGGCCGTGGGAAGGACGAGTATCCGCCACCGGAGCCTCCTTGGTTGCTGCAACCCGGCGACGTCGCCCCGCTCGAGTTCCCGCCCCAGCCGACCTCGCTCGACCACCCATTCGAGCCGCTCAGCGTCAGGTCGGTCCCGCCGACGCCGACGACGTACGGGTCGCTCGCCGGGTAGTCGGTCGAGACCCCGCTCGTACCGGCCGCCGCCCCGCAGTCGCCGGTCGCGGAGAGTACGGTGATCCCTTCGAGCGCGGCCGCCTGGAACACCGGGTGCAGCAGTTCGTACGAGCCGTCGGTGGTCGCGTTGCAGCCCGACTGGCAGGTGTTCGCATACGCGTTGTAGACGCCGACGTCGTTCTCGCCCCAACTGAGCGAGATGACGTTCGTCGCCTGGTGGGCGACGAGCCAGTCCACGCTCCCGTACAGCCCCGCGGTCTGGTCCGGTGCGAACGTCATCTTGATCTTCGCGGCCGGGGCCGTCGCGCGGGCCCACTCGATGTCGAGCGCCTCCTCGAATCCCCAGCCGGTGGAGGTGGTGTTGAGGTTCGTCGTTGTCGGAACCGGGTAGAGGTAGTTCACGGTCCCGGCGGCGATCCCGGTCAACGTCTCGAACGAGCCAAGGTCGCTCGAAAGCTGGGTCTGCGGCTCGGTTCCATCGTACGTGTCCACGACGGCGAGCGTGAATCCGGTCCCGTTGGAGCCGCCCGCGATCAGCCCGGAGAAGTTGTACCCCTTTTCGACCTGGCAGGGGGTGAGCCCGCTGCCCCCGGAGCCGGTGCAGGCGGCGGATGGAGCGATCGCCCCGGTCGGTCGGAGGACCGCCGGCCGGATCGGGGTGACGTTGCCGAGGCCGACGGCGCCGGTCCACGGCAGCCCCTCCGGGAGCGTCGCGACCGTGGGGTGGGAGAAGAACGTCCGCGTCCCGTCCCGGTACGACTCGAACGTCGTACCGAACGCCGACGCCACGCGGCCCGCCGGGCCGGAGACGAGCAACATCGTCCGGTCCGGGCTCGTCCGAACGTCGAGGCCGGCGGAGCGGAACTGCTCCGCCGCCGCGGCGTAGTTGGCCGGCGTGGCGCCGAACCGGTCGGCGACGGTCGATGCCGTCAGGAAATGGTGATACTCCGCGGAGCCGGGAGCGTCGATCAAGGCGAGCGCGGCCGCGGCGCCGGCCGAATCTGCTCCGGCGAGGCCGACGGCGACGTCGACGGGGGTGGTGCGACCGAGCGGGCCTAGGTCGGTCACGCCGGGCCCGGGCACGAACGCGGGGGCCACCACGACGGCCCGGGAGCTGGGGGCGGGGCTGACGGTGACATGCGATATCGTCGCCGCGGGGGCCGGCAGAACGAACGCCGGGACTCCCACGAGCGTGGCCACCGCGACCAGGATCGCGAGACGCGCGATCGAGCCCGTTCGGATGGGATGGGTCGACCGCATCACCATCTAGGAGACGCACGAAGTGGGTATTACGGCCACGCCGGAGTCTCGTCTCCGCCCGCCGGTTCGGTGGCCGTATTAAGGGCCGACCGTCTCCTCACGGCGAGAACCGGTGGACGCGTGGGTCTGGTGGGCGATCTTCGTCGCCCTAGTCGCGGGGTACACCCTCGCGGTCGTCGTCCTCCGCCGCCGGAAGCGGATCGGTCCGGACCGGGCGCTCTCGCTGTACGGCCCCGCCCTGATGATCAAGACCCAGCGGGGGAAGGGGTTCCTCGACCGGGTTGGACGGTTCGAGCGATTCTGGTCGGTCGTCGGCGACGCCGGGATCGTGCTCGCCGCGGTCGCGATGGTCACGATCGTCGCGGTCCTCGTCCTCGACGCGACGGTGGCGTTGCGGGAGCCGGCGAGCGCCGCCCCCACTCCGCAGGAGGCGCTCGGAATCCCGGGCATCAACCCGTTCATCCCGATCGGCTACGGCCTCGTCGCGCTGATCATCGGCGTCGTTCTCCACGAGCTGATGCACGGCGTCATCGCCCGGTCGCAGAAGATCGGGGTGAAGAGCATCGGCATCCTCTGGCTCGTGATCCCGATCGGCGCGTTCGTCGAGCAGGACGACGCCGAGATGAACGCCGCGCCTCGGCGGAAGCGGGCCCGGGTGGCCGCCGCCGGGGTGTTCGCGAACCTTGTGCTCGCCGTGATCTTCTTCACGCTCCTCGCCGCGCTCGTTTCGACGTCCGTCCAGCCGGCGGCGAACGGCGTGGAGCTGAGCCAGGTCGTCTCCGGCACGCCGGCGTCCGCGCTCGGTCTCCATCCCGGGGACGTGATCGTCTCGGTCAACGGGACGGCGACGACGACCGCGACCGACCTCTTCAACGCCCTCGCGGCAACCCACGCGAATCAGACGGTCGCCATCCAGTACTACGACCCGAACGCCGGTCAGACCACGGTCGGTTCCGCGAAGCTCGAGGCGCTCAGCGACTACACGCACGTGGCGTCGGACCGTACGAAAGGGTTCCTCGGCGTCTCGCCCTCGTTCCTCACCCCCGCCCAGATGAAGACCGTCCTCGCCAACCCGACGTCCGCGCCGGGCGGCCCGCTCGTCGGCGCGACGTATTGGATCGTGCTCCCGATCGCCGGGCTCGAGCCGATCTCGGGGACCACGACCGGCGTCTTCCACATCTCCGGGCCGTTCGCCGCGCTCGGCACCGGCGGGTTCTGGATCCTCGCGAACATCCTCTACTGGCTCTCCTGGATGAACCTCCTGCTCGGGATGTCGAACGCGCTCCCGCTGTTCCCGCTCGACGGCGGGCTGATCTTCCGGGACTTCGTCGCCTCCGGCGCGGCGCGGGTGAAGCGCGGCTGGGATTCGGCGCGGCTCGACGCGTTCGCGGGAGCCGCCGCCATCGCCTCGTCGCTCGCGGTCGTCCTGTTGCTCCTATGGCAGTTCGTGGCGCCGCACCTCTGAACGAGCGGGCGCGGCTCGCCGACTACCCGTTCCTGCCCGGGGCCGAGTCGCTCCTCGTCGAGCTCGCCCCCTCCATCCGCGACCTCCTGAGCGACCCCGTGTACGACCGCGCGAGGAACGTGGGCCGGGCGAGGATTCGGGCGGCCATCGACGACCCGACGGGCGTGAGCGGCGTGGAGGAGCTGCCGAGGCTCGACCCGGAGGAGCGGTATCTCTCGTTCGAGTACGCGCGACTCCTGCTCGCCGCCGCGAAGACCCGGGCCCCGCTCCGCCGGTGGGCAGTAGCCGAGGCGAAGGAGTCGACGGGCCGACTCGCCGCCGAGGACTCCGAGACGCTGCTCGACATCGCTCGGCGGCTCGGATATCCTTTGGAGCCCGTCGGGACCGAGTTCGCCTTTCGACTCCCGGACTATCTCCATCTCGCCACCGCGGTTCGCGAGGCCGACTTTCGGCTCGTCCACCAAGCCGTCCTAGGCGGGCTCGTTCGCGTCTCCAAGGCCCGCGCCGTCCGACTGCTCCAGGAAGGGATCCGGGGCGAGCTGGTGCAGCCCATGGAGCTCGCGGAGGCCACCCGGGCGGCCATCGGGGAGCGGGAGGCCGAGTTCCTCGCGGACGTCGAGTCGAGGATGCCGGCGCCGGCGGCCCGGGTCGGCCCCGGGGTGGGACCGCTCCGACCGGAGATCTTTCCCCCCTGCATCCGCGCGATGCGTCGGACCCTCCAGGACGGGGAGAACCTCTCGCACGCCGGGCGGTTCGCCCTCGCGGCGTTCCTCCACCGGGTGGGCGCCGACGCCGAGACGATCGTCGACAGCTACCGGGGCGCGCCGGATTTCGACGAATCGGTCACGCGCTACCAGGTGGAGCACATCACCCGTCGGGACGAGGGTCGGGGGTACTCCCCGAGCGAGTGTGCGACGTTGCAGACTCATGGGCTCTGCTTCAAGGAGGGGGACCGGCAGTCGAAGTTGCCGGGGGACCAGGTCCCCGACCCGCTCTGCCACGAGCCGTTCCTCCGCCACCCGCTCCAGTACTACCGGATCCGGGGCGGGACGGTGGCGATCGAGGACGCCCCCAAGGACGACGCGACGGCTACGCCGGCGGGGGCAGCGACCGGTAGACGCGGATCGCCCGCCCGATCGCCGTCCACTGGCCCGCGATGACGAAGTAGACGAGCGCGGCGTCGATCACGGTGAACGTGAGCCCCGCCAGGTGGATCCGCGAGAGCGGGGCGCTCGGCGCCCACGGCCACGGGAGCGAAAGGTCGAACTCGAGGAACGCCGCGGCCGCGAGGATCAGCAGCCGGTCGGCGCGGGTCAGAAGGCCCCCGTAGAGGCGTCCCGCGCCGACCGCTTGCGCCTGCGTGCCCATGTAGCTCGTCAACAGCAAGCTGACGAGCGCGAGGAGCGCGAGGACCGGGATCGCGAACGCCGAGATGGCGAGGCCGACGAGGATGAGGACGTCGGCGTACCGGTCGAGCACGTGGTCGAGGAAGTCGCCCCGGACGCTGGTGGCCCCGGTCTTCCGGGCCACGGCCCCGTCGAGCACGTCGAACACCCCGGCGAAGAAGATCAGGAGCCCGACCGGGAGGAATAGGAGCGGCGTCGTCCATCGAACGAGGGCCGCGAGGACCGCCGACCCCGCGGCGAGCGCGATCGCGACGCCGCTCAACCGGTTCGGCGACCAGCCGAGGAACGGGGTGGCCAGTCGGTCGACGTACGGGGCGACCCGCGCCCGGTACGACTCGGCGACCATCCGCCGCTCTACGCCGGTGGGTCCAAAAGGTGCGCGGCAATGCGTGGGTCGACCAGCCACCGGACCCGGCGGGAGCGCCCGCTCGGCCGACGGGCGATGAGGCTTTCGACCTCGCGCGCGACGGAGCCGACGGTCCGCCCGGTCGTGTCGACCTCCCAGACGCGGCGTCCCAATCGGTCGGCTTCCAATCGGACCACGTCGAGCGCCTCGGCGAGATAGTTTTCGCGACGGTGGGCGGCGGAGCCACGCCGGGCCGCCCGGAGCCGACGAACGAGGACGTCCGGGCGGCACCGCAACACCACCGCGTCCCGGATCGGTAGGAGGTGCGATAGGTGCCCGACCACGACCGTACCCGGCACCAAGGTTCCGGGCTTCACCACGCGCCGCGACAGCGCGGGCAAGTCAATCAGGACGGATCGACCCGCGCGACGTCCGCAGCGTTCCCGGATGGCCAAGTCGGCGACCTCGACCACCGGCCGGTCGGCCGCGAGGCGCTGACCGACCGCCGACTTGCCCGTCCCGGGGGTGCCAGTGAGCGCCACGGGGGTCGCGGCCCGTTTCCGACGGTGGGATGTTCCCATCGCCGGCTTCGAACCCCGAAGGTCTTTAAGGAGAGGCCAGTATGCAACGCCGCTCCTCCTCCTCGTCGAGAAGGAACGGCCACCGTCCCCCTCGGAGTGCGAACCATGCAACCAACCACAGCTCTGGTCCAGCCATTCGCCGTTTTCCGGCCCTACGCTCGTGCGGGAGCCGCGATCGCCTTGGTGCTCGTGATGCTCCTGTCGTCCGGGGGTGCCCTCGGGTACGCCGCCGGCTCGACCGCCGCCTCGACCCCCACCGGCGGCGCGCCGATGCCCGCCGCCTCCGGCGTCCAGTCGGGGACCCAGCTCCAGCACGACGCCTTCCTGCAGAACCCGGGCACCCCGCTCAGCTCGCTGCCGAACGCCTCCGTCCTCAGCAACGTCGATTCGAACCAGTCGATCTCCTTCACCGTCGGCTTCCAGATGCGAAACGCCGAAGCGCTCGCCAGCATCATTTCCGAGCAGCAGACGCCCGGCTCCGGGATGTACCACCAGTGGCTCTCCCTCGCCCAGGAAGAGTCGATGTTCGGGCCGAGCCCGACCGCCGTCCAGGACACGGAGAACTACTTCACGTCCCTCGGATTCCACGTCGGGACCCGCGGGCCGATCTCGCTCTCGTTCTATGGAACGTCCCAGCAGGTCAACCAGGCGTTCAAGACCCAGCTCGTCAACGTGAACTACGGCTCCGGGTCGACCGCCTTCGTCAACGCACTTCCCCTCGCGCTCCCCCTGCCGATCGCCTCGCAGGTCTCGTCGATCGACGGCCTCGACTCCGCGATCCGCGCCCACCCGACGAACATGGTGAACCCCGATGGATTCTCGGCCGCTGCCGGCGCGATGCCCTCGGTGGACCGCGCGTCGTTCCTCTCGGCGGCATACAACGCGACCGAGAGCGGGAACGTCACCGCGGCGTACAACTTCACGAACCACGCCTTCCTCTGGTTCCGCTACTACTCGCACCACTACCGCCAGTGGCGCACGTACCAGGTCGTGACCCCGGCCGCCCTCGACCAGGTCTACCAAGCGATGCCCCTGATCAACCAGGGGATCAACGGCGACTCGACCGGCACCCCGATCACGATCGCGATCATCATGGCCGGCGGGATCAACCCCGGCGACCTGAGAGGGTTCAGCCAGCTCGTCTGGAACAACCCGCTCCAGATCATCAACCGGGTGAGTCCCATTCCGGTCGACCGTCAGTTCGGCCTGAACGGCACGATCACGTGGACCGACGGCGGCTCGAACGAGATGGCGCTCGACATCGAGTGGTCGAGCACGATGGCGCCCGGAGCGAAGATCGTCCCAATCTACGGCCCGACGCTCGCCGGGAACATCCTCGACGACGACTACGCGGCGGCGGCGGCGATGAACCCGGCCCCGAACATCGTCTCGAACTCCTGGGGCGGGGAGGAGGACCTGTGGCCCAACCTCTACGGGCCGAACTGGGCGAACGCGCTCACCATGCACGACTACATCATGCTCCTGACGGGGCGCGGCTCCACGGTCCTCGCCTCGAGCGCGGACGGTGGTGGCTTCGACGTCAACACCGGCGTCCTTTCGGGCAGCTTCCCGGCGACCGACCCGTACGTGCTCTCGGTCGACGGGGTCCGCACCGACCTCTACGGGGGCCCGACCGGCCAGCAGTTCCCGTACGCGAACAGCTTTGGGCAGTTCCAGCAGTCGATCTACGCGCTCCCGAACGAGACGGTCCACGTCGAGAACACGACCGGCATCCTGAGCCAGTCGTTCTGGTACGTCCCGAACACCAACCTCTCCCTCTACGCGCCGCCCCAGGCGTCCGGCGGCTTCGGCACGAGCTACTGGTTCACCCAGCCGTGGTACCAGCACGGATTGACTGTCCCGAACGTCGGTCGGGCGCTCGGCTCGGCCGTCGCGGCCGAGGCCGACTTCAACCAGTCGATCTTCTTCAACGGGGCGTTCGAGTATCTGTACGGCGGGACGAGCTTCGCCTGCCCAACGGTGGCGGGCGAGATTGCCCTCATCGACGACTCCATGCGCCACAACGGCCAGAGCGCGTACCTCGGCGACGGCAACGTGCCCGTCTTCGACGTCGCGAACGCCTACTACAACGGCAACCTCACCCTCGTACCGTTCTACGACGTGAAGAACGGGACCAGCTACTGGGGCAACATCGGCGCCCAGAACGGCTACTCCTGGCCGTCCGGCCAGGTGTTCCCGACGGCGGCGGACGGCAGCTCGACGTACGGCAACACCCGGACCGGGTTCGACTTCCCGACCGGATTCGGCACGATCAACGTCTACAACTTCGCCCAGGACCTTCTGAAGCTCGACCAGATGCCCGGGACGGTCGGTGTGGTCAACGCTTCCACGAACAAGTTCGCTCCGAATGAGTGGTCCAACCTCCAACTGAACAACACCTACACGATCGACGTGAACACCACGGCACCCATTGCCGCCACGAACCCAACTATCGGGGTCGAGTTCTTTGGTACGGATGGGGTGAACAGCAGCTTCTACGTCACAAACGCGTCGTTGGTTCCGTCGCCTTCTTTGAGCCTACGGTTCACGCTGAACACCTCCCGCCAACCGTTTGGCCCCCTGTTTTCGCCCGGACTGCTGATCTTCACCCTCGGGAACGCGACCGTCCACAGTCTTGGCTTCGGCTACGACTGGGTCGGTCCCCAGATCCCAACGGGCCCGCTGAACGTCACGGTCATCGCCCCGAGCACCTCGGGAGAGGTCGGGGGCTATGCGGAGTTCAGCGCGTTCCTTGGGTTCGGTCCTCCGACTCTCGACCCCGCCTGCTGCGGCGCGTTGTTCCCCAACACGTTCACCGTTCGCGTGACCCAGGGCGGCCAGCCGGTCTACGACGCGCAGGTCCTCGCGACGGTCGCCTCGACCCGCAACCTCGCGTTCGAGAACACCCTCGCGGAGGCCCAGGTCGACTCCTACGGCAACCCGCACTATCTCTCCCCGACGATCGTCTCCGAGTCGCTCACGAACGTCAACGGACAGGCGCTCGTCTACACCTGGAACGTCATCGCCCCGACGACGTTCTTCGTGAACGCCACCTACGGAGCTTCGACCGGCGGTACGACGTACCAGATCGAACCCGGCCCGAACGTCGGCATCAGCGATGCGTCCGGCGGGCGGATGTCGAACTTCAACGTCATTCGGTGGATCCTCTACGCGACCCACCAGAACGACTCGAACGCCGCGATCGCCCGTGAGGAGGCGAACGCCCTGAACCAGACCGGCCTCTGGAACCTCATGTACGGCTGGCAGGGCGAGCGTCTGAACGTCAACGTCAACAACTACACCGGGGGACCGATCAGCGGCGCGAACGTCTGGCTCGGCACCTTCGATGCGGGCCGGGAAACGAAGTTCGAGCGCTACCAGAGCACGGGCGGGACGCTCGGCGTGACGAATTCGTCCGGAACGGCCAACACGACGGCCGTGAACGGTTCGACGTGGATCCAGATCCCCGACAACATGTCCGACGAGGGATTCTTCTCCACCACCGCCGGCGGCCAGACGGCCGGCTGGGGCCTGCTCGCGGTGGACGTACCGGGCTCCGTGAACCGGACGTTCCAGTATACCGAACCGTGTATCCCCAACAACCCCGCGTCGACGTCGGTGTCGCTGATCACGTGCGAGTTCAACAACTCGTTCCAGCGGAACTACACCGCCACGCCGATCATCGTCCTGCCGAACCCCGTGAATCTCACGGTTCAGACCCCGAGCCAGCTACCGCTCGACTTCTTCGGGGTCGGGGCGAACGTCTCGTTCGAGGTCAACGTCAGCCTGCCGACCCTCGACCCGGTCGCGGGGAACAACATCGGCTGGAACTTCCCGGCGTCCCAGGAGCACATCGTGTCGGTCAAGGCGTACGTCGACGGCCATCCGGCCCTCGACCTATCGCCGAATACGCCGCCGTTCTGGCAGCAGTACACGAAGTTCGGTAACCTGTCGAACAACTACTCGGCGGGCGCGCACAACCTGACCGTGGTCGTCACCGACAGCCAGGGTCACGTGTTCACGCAGACGCAGAAGTTCATCGTCGGCGGCGTGTCCATCACGAACCTCAACCAGAACAACCTCTACACCGTCGTGCCGTTTGTCGTCAACTGGACGCTCGACATCCCGTCCGAGCAGGTGTTCAACTACACCTACAACCAGTCGTTCGACCTCCGGTACGTCTCGAACGGTTGCGGCGGGCTCCGGAACCCGTGCCCGACGGTCGTCAACCTGTCGGAGAAGGTCCACGACGGCCAGGTCAACTACAACCAGTCGATCAACCTGACCCTGATGGGGCTCAACGGCTTCTACTCGGGCTACGGCTCCTCCGGAGGGTATCCGCCGGGCCAGTACCAGATCATCATCTGGCTGACGGCGAACCACTCCGGGTCGATCGCGAAGCAGGTGAACACCTACCTGATCTTCTCGGCGGTCACCGCCTCGATCAGCGGCCCCGGCCCGAACGCGACGGTCCCGCTCGGGAACGTGACGATCGCGTACAACTATTCGGGAGGCTACATCAACAACGCGAGCCTGAACGTCTACCAGTCGACCGCGATGTCGACCGCGGTCTTCACGGCAGGGGCGTACCAGCCGGCGATCGGCGAACAGCAGCGCGGCGGGTCGACCACCTGGCAGGCGGTGCAAGTCGGGCAATACGAGATCGTGCTCACCCTCGGGACGCCGTACGCGAACTACACGGCCCATCGGTGGATCAACGTCACGAACCCGAACGGTCTCGTGTACCTGAACCAGTCGAAGGGTCCGAGTCCGCTGGTCTCGCTGAACGCCGCCCAGCTGGGCTCGATCCTCGCGATCATCGGCCTCGTGATCGGCCTGTTCCTCGGGCTGATCGCGGCGCCGGCGTTCCGACCGGCGAGCCGGGGCACAGGGACGGCGCGTCCGTCCGGACCGAAGCCGTGGGACGAGGGGAAGCCCGAGGGAGCGACCGGCGCATCGAGCGCGGCGGGTAGCGCGCCCGGGGACGGCGCGGCCGGCGCCCTCAGTTGTCCGATCTGCCACGAGCCGGCAACGAACGCCTTCTCGCTCCAGCAGCACCAGCAAGTGGTGCACGGCATCGAAGAGTAGGCGCGACCGAACCCCTTCAAATCCGGGCGGCCGGAGTCGCCCGACCGGCGCCGGTTATCCGTCACGTCCCCTCGACCCGACGTCGTCCAGAACCGCTGTCTGTTCCGCGACATTTAAGTAATGAAAGTCGTCACCTGACCTATGCGCCGATCTTGGGCTTCTAAGCTGGGGACGACTGCAACTTTCGCCGTGATCCTGGTCGCGCTGTTCGTCGGGGCCGGAGCGATCAGCTCCATCCACACGGGAGCCGTCCGGACGGCGTCGGCGTTCGGGTCCCTCGCCCCGGGAAGCCATGCGGCCGCGCACAGTTCCGTCGCTTCGCCGGTCGCAATGTCGGCCGTGAAGGCGGCGGCCCACCCCGCGGTGAGCTTCGCGACCCAGAACTGGACGAACATCACCTGGGTCCAGCTCACTCCGGCGGCGCCGACGGTCGCCCCAGCCGGCTCGGTCGGCCTTACCGCGGTCGCGCTGTGCACGAACGGCACGGCGACGAACTATACGTGCCCGTCCGGGGCCGTCACCTACGCTTGGACCCAGGACACGATGTTTCCCGGCGTGCTCAGTGCCACGACCGGGGCCGCCGTCACCTTCCTCGCCGACTGGTCCCCGGGCGTTTCGATCGTCACCGTCGCCGCCACGCTGAACGACTCCAACGTCTCCGGGAGCGTTTCCACCGGCACAAACTCCTCGGTCGTGACGGTGTTCGCGCCTGGGGATCCGACAGTCGGGATCAAGTACACCACGACATTCTCGCTCTATGAGTTCGTGCCGTTCTGGGTCAACTGGACGGTCACCGTCGGGAATGGCACTGCCGCCAACACCTCGACTTGGGTGAACTTCAACGTCCGGGACATCGTCGGCAACTGCGGAACTCAGTATTCGTTCCTCGGCGCGCCGTTCTGTCCGACGGTCGTCAACATCTCTGAGAAGGTCGGGCCGGGCCAGACGTCGTTCTCGCAGCTGCTGAACTACTCCGTCCTAAACGCCACCGGCTACGCGGCGACGACGGGCGGCGTGTTCCCCTCGGACAACTACCAGTTCATCGTCTGGGCGGTGGACAACAACTCCGTCGCGAATGTCTCCTCCGGTCTCGAGGTGAACGCCTACCCGGTGTTCACGACGCCGAGCGGGTCGTTCGTCTCGCCGCTTCCGGGCGGCTCTCTGTCCACAGGCAACGTCACCTTCGTTGTCCGGTACGGCGGGCAGTTCGTCACTGGGGCCGAATTGACGGTCACGAACGCGGCGCACCAGGTCGTCTACCTGCAGGCGGTGTTCGCGACGTCCCAAGGCAACCGGACGGTCGGGGCCCCGACGCCTTGGCTTGTCGTCACGGCGGGCGTGTACGATGCCGTCGTGAACGTGACGACCCCGTACGGGTTGTACTCGTTCAGTGAGAGCTACACCGTCGTCCCGGCGGGTCAGACGATCTACGTCAACCACACGAGCACGCAGACGAACGGTCAGCCCGGGGGCCTGTCGCCCGCGGTCACCGCGACCATCCTCCTCGTGGTGGGCTTGATTATCGGCATGATCGTCGCGCTCGTCCTCGGCCGAATGATGTGGGGCACCCCGAGCCAGCCCGCGTCCCCCCAGCCGTGGAGCCCGAGCTCTTCGCAGGGTGGCACCTCTACCACCGACAGCTCCTCCAGCACCGGCTCGTCGGACACCATGTCCGGGGACGCGTCGAAGAAGCCGTAGGTCGGCGGGTTGGGTGGACCCGGGGAATCCCCGGGTCCGCCGGAGCTCGAACCCTTTCCTTGGCCGAGAGCTTTCGGGAATCGAATCGGGTTTGATCTGGATTCGCCGTCAGGTGAACCGAAGGGTCAGGTACTGACGACGCCAGGCGAGGACCTCGGGCCCGACGCGCTCGCGCTTCAGCCCGGCGCGGACGAGGAGGTCGGCCAGCCTCGGCATGTCGGCCGGGGTGAGCCCGAGGCGCGTTACCTCCGCCGTCCCGATGCGTCCGGCGAGGTCGCCGATCAGCCGCTGCCGTTCCCACCGGCGCGCGAGCGCGCCGGGCCGCACGTCGTGGCGATCGAGCAGGGCGACCCCATCGATCAGGAGCTGGTGGGACCGGGTGAATCCCTGGGCCTCGGCCACGAGGGGGAGCCCCCGCTCGTGCAGGGCGACCCCGAGAGCCCGGGAGTTCTGGACCACCGTCCGAGCGTACTCGGGCCCCACGCGCTCGAGCTCGAGGATCGTCTGCGCCACGCCGGCGATCCGGTTCCAGTGGGCGTTGTCGAACACCCGCCAGACCAGCGCCGGGTCGATCTGCTCGAACAGGTCGGTCCGGTCGGTGAACAGCACGCCGCCCTGGGGGCCGGGGAACGACTTGTGGGTGGACCCGTAGACTATGTCGGCCCCTTCCCGGAGCGGGTCCTGGAACTCGCCGCCCGCGATCAGGCCAAGGACGTGGGAGGCGTCGTAGAAGACGAGGGCGCCGGCCGAGTGGGCCGCCTCGGCGATCTCGGCGAGCGGGTAGGGGAACAGGAAGAAGCTCTGCCCGAGGACGACCGCGGTCGGCCGCTCCCGCTGGATCTCCCGCGCGGCCGCCTCGCCCGAGACCGAGTACCCCGGTCCGTCGGCCGGGATCGGTCGGACGGTCCACCCGAACAGGGCGGGGAGGAAGCCTGGCGCGTACCCGTCGTAGCCTCCCTGGTCGGGGGCAATCGCGAGGATCCGGGAGCCCTTCGGGAGAAGCGGGACCATCGCGGACATCGCCGCGATGTGGCCTGAGAGCGGCCGGACGGTCGCGTGCTTCGCGCGGAACACCCGGGCGCAGGCGGCGTTGGCGAGCGCCTCGATCTGGTCGGTGTACCTCGTCCCGGCGTAGCTGTTGTCGATCTTTTCGCCATGGAATTCGGCCGGGACAGGGAGGGTGTAGCGTCCGGCCAGGTCGCTCGAGAGGAACTTGCGCGCCTTAGGCGAGACGGCGTTCTCGCTCGGCAGGAGGTTGAAGACGCTGCGGCCGCGCCAGTGGTCGTGGGCCCGGACGAGCCGGAGGAGGCGGGCTTCCTCACTCGGGGCGGCGGCCATCGTGTCCGTGGCCGGCGCCCGGGACGCGGCCGTAGTCGGTCGCCGTCTTGCGCCGCTCCTGGTTCCCGCAGCGCGGGCACTTCAGTCCGCCCTTGTCGGAGCGGGCCAAGAGCCCGTGGCAGGAGGAGCATCGGGCGGAGACGACGCCGAGGTCGGCGGTGGCGGTGGTGAGCTTGATGGACGGGTGGCTCTGGAGGACGCGAGCGACGATCAGGTCGCCCGGGCCGAACTCGTCGCCGAGGGACTCGGTGTAGCCGTCCTTCGCCTTCGAGATGTGGACGGTGCCTTCGGGGGTGCCGGGAATGGTCCGCTGGCTCGTAGCGGCGGCGACGATCGTGACGATCGCCATCGCGCTCTTCACCTCGTCGACGCGGCCGTA
>DAIQBL010000009.1:0-36594 GCA_036781185.1 Thermoplasmatota archaeon
CAGCTGAGCGGGCTCCTTTCACCGTTTCCGGTTTTCGGCCTGATCCTCGCGACGACCGTGGCGGGCCTCTACGTCGCGACCCGCCGGACCCCGACCCCGCCGGGGGGCGGCGGCCGAATCCGGGGCGCACTCACGAAGCCGTCGGCGCGCCCGCGCGGGTTGGATGCGCCGCCGGAACCGGGCGGTCCTTCGGGATGAAGTCCCCGCCCGACGGCCGCGTCGCCAGGGCGTACCAGGGAGCCGTCACGTCGACGAGCGCGCCGAGGATCCCGTGGAGCGCGAGGCGGGGGATCGACTGGCGGCGGGTCACGTACCGGTGGTGCAGCCGGTACCCCTCAACGTAGGCCAGCACCATGGAGGTCCAGATGAATCCGGTGAAGACCCCGGTCACGAGCAGCAGCGGACCGTAGTGGACGAACGCGCTCGCGACGAGCACGGCGACCGACGGCAGGGCCGAGAACCAGGAGAGCGCGCCGTACACCAAACCCGCCCGCCGCCGCCGCGGCACTTCCGGCGACCGCGTGATCGCGTGGAGTACGCCGTGGACCCACCGGCGCCGCTGCTTCAGCTGGTCGCGCAGGCTGAACGCGCCCTTTTCGTAGGCGAACCCCTTGAGGAGGCCGAACACCGAGCCGAGCTCCCGTCGGACTCGCGCCTCGAACAGGAGGTCCTCCGCCGGGGCGTACCCCCGGGCATCCCACCCGATCGTGTCCTCCACATCGGCCCGGGCGAGGAAGTGCGACCCGTGGAAGCCGGAGGTCGGGTTCTCCGGGCTCATCATCGAGTCGAGCACCCGGAAGTCGTCGTACGACCGGGTCAGCTCCTGCATGTGGCTCGGCGAGCCGCTCCAGTCGATCGGGTACAGGATGACGCCGGTCCCGATGTACCGCCGCGACTGGCGGACGAATTCCGCGATCCCCCGGAGCGTGTCCTGACCGACGCACGTCTCCTCGTCCTGGTGGTACACCCAGACGGTCGGAACCGAGAGGCCGTGCCGCTCCCGAAGCTCCGACGCGAACTGCAGCGCCCGGGCTTTGCCGGTGGTGCCGAGCGGGGTGCGGTATTCCTTCGGGACGACCAGGACGCGGACGCCGTCCCGGCGGAGCGATTCGTAGAGCGCCGGCGCGGTCGCGTACCCCTCGGGCTCGATCACGAGCCAGATCGCGTGGCGGTACGTGAGCCGCGGCGTCCGACGGATCCAGTAGAGGACCGACCCGACGGCCGCCGCGAGCGAGCGCGGGTTCTTCCCGATCGCGGTGACCTGGAAGATCACCGTCGGCGGTCTCACGCCCCCTCCGACAGCTCGAGCCGCTCCTGGCCGAGCAGGCGGTGGGTGCCCCGGAACGAGGCGAGGAAGAACGGGACCGGGATCAGCCAGACGAGGGGGAGGGCGGCGAGATACCAGACCGGCATCGGCTCGTGCGCGAAGAACGTGACCGTCAGGAGTCCGGTGCTGATGAGAATGGCCAGCAGCACGGTCCACGCGGCGACGTACCGGTGGCGGTCGCGAGCTTGCCGGACCGTCGCGTCGTACCGTCGGGCGGTGAACGCCTGGAACACCGGCGCCTCGCCCGAGAACGGCCCATGCGTCCCGCTCGCGGGCGCGAGGAAGTCGTCCCGGCGGGCGCGCCGGGTCACCGGCTCCGTACGTGCGTCGCTTTCCTCGCCCTCATCGTCCGGCTCCCGCTCGAACGCCTCGCTCGACCTCAGGAAGGCGAGCTCGGTCGTCGCATCGTCGAGGTCCGCCTGAAGGCGTTCGACCGTGCTCCGGAGCGCGCGGGTCCGCCGCTCCATCCGGACGAATTCTCGGGAGATGGCCGCCGACGACGCCCGGGCCGCCGCGAGACGCTCGTCCAAGAACGGGCTCGGGGCCCCCCAGAGATCCGGGGACCGGCCGGAACGCGGCTCGAGCCGAGGTGGGGTGGGGGCCGGTTCCGGGGCCGACTCGGCCACCTCGAACGGGGGCGGGTGGGATTCCGCGTGGGCCGGCTCGGGAGTGACCGCCGGAGGGGTCTCTTGGTCGTGCGCCGCCGGAGGATCACGGCTCAGCGCCGCGGCCAGCCAATCGAGCTCGCTGAGGACGGACCGGTACTCGGCGGCGAGCGCTTCCGGGACGTCGGCCGGTACCTCCTCGTGGGCCGTGCTGGACGGCCTCAGGCGGCGTGTCGGGGGGGTGTCGCGCGACACCGTTTCCCCGTCCGGAGGGCCACGCCCGGCGAGGCTGGCCGCCCACCTCGTATCTGCGTTCGTCATGGTCTCCGGTGCGGGGCCGAACCCTCTGGCGAGGGCCCCGGAGCCCTGCTGATGGGTTGGTAAGGAACTATCCTGTCGATACCGGGATATCAACCCTCCCTCGGCGCGGGCCCGAAATTGGCGATGTGAGACGGGCCGGGCTCCCCCGATGGACCGGACCGGACGGAGGGCCCCCGATCGAGGCCGCGGACCCGGGCTACGATTCGGGCCCGGCCGGCTCCGAGGCGACGGCCGCGACGAGTGTCTCAACGTCGGTCGGCGCCATGAGCGCGGGGTTGATCGGAACCCAGATCCGGGCGCTCCGCTGGACCGCAAGGTCGTCGAGCTGCCGCAGGAGCGCAGCGATCGGGGCCGCCCCGTGAAGCCGGACCAGGTACTCGCCGCCCTCCACGAACACGGCCGTGACGTCGCGGTCGGCGAGCGCCTTCGTGAGGATCGCCGTCAGGGCCGGTAGGTCGCCCGGGCGCACCGCCGAGCCCTTCCCGACGTTCGAAAGCCAGACGACTTCGACGTCCCGCGGACCGAGGAGCGCGCGCCGGCGCTCCGGGAACTCTCGGCTGAGGCAGAGGCCCCGATGGCCGGCGCTCGTGGCGTCGAGGAACTTCCGCCACGATTCCTCCTCGCGGCCGGTGAGGGAGAGGCGGACGCCGGAGGCCGGCCCGGCCGGAGCGGCCGGAGCCGCGGCGGGGGGCTCTTCGGCGGGGCCCACGAGCGGGGCGACCGCCAGCGAGGGTGTCTCCGGTCGGCGGGTCGGGCTGAGAGGGAAGACGGTCCGCCCCGGGACATCGGGGACCACGAGGGGCGGGAGAGGGGCGGCGGGCGGCTCCGGAACGATCGCCACCTCCTCGGGGACCGGCGGCAGGGCCAGATCGGTCGTGGGAGGCGGGGTCGACTCGGGCGTCGGCGGCGGAGACGGGTCGGTGGGGGGCGACGGGGCTGAGGCCGAGACCGGAACTAGCCGGGGCTCCGGGCCGGCGACCTCCGGGGGGCCCACGACCGGTCCGCTCAGCGTCGGCAGAGTCGGCGGATTGGGAACGGCCTGGGGGGCCGGAACGGCCGGTTCGACGGGAGCCTCGGAGACCTCGGGCGTGGCCCGCTGTGGTTCCGTCGGTGGCTCGGCCCCCGGTCGGACCAGGATCGGGCGGGGTCGCGCGGTCCGGGGCGGGACTTCGCCCCCGAATGCGCCGACGAGCTCCGCCGCGACCACCGGCCCGAATCCGGGAATTCCCGCGAGTTGGGAGAACGGCGCCTGGGCGAGGAGCTCAAAGGAGCGGAGGCCGGCGTCGTAGGCCAACCCGACCTTGGCCGGACCGACCATCGGTCGGCCGACGACCCGGTCGACCCGGTCGACGATCTCGTGGACCGCGGCCTCCCGTTCGAGCACCGCCGGGTCGAGGTACTCGATCGTCTCGGCCTCCGGGCGAGGGACGGCGAGCTCGGGGACCCGGCGCCGGCCGCGCGCCATCGGACCCGGCTTCCCCCGGGGCGGCGGAACCGGGACTCCCGGGATGTAGACGCGCCACCGGCCCCCGCGCCGTTCCCGGCCCGCGGTCGTCTCGCCAGCCGGCAGCGCGATCGTCCCGTCGTCCACCGCGACCTGACCGACACCGAGATACTCCGCGACGGCCGCGGCATGCTTCGCGATCTCCTCCCCGAGCGCGCCCCCGGTGGCGACGACCACGAGCTCGGGGGTCGAGCCCCCGGCGCGTCGGAGGCGCCGTTCGATGTGCCGGACGATCCGGTAGCCGTCGAGCGAGATCGCCGGGGCGCGGCGGCGGTGGAGGGCGGAATCGGGAGGGACGGCGAGCAACAGCTCGCCGTGGTCCCACGGCACCGGAACGACGTCGGGGGGCAACGATTCCTCGAGCTCCACCATCCCGGCGAGGATCGGCATCTGCCGGCCGTCGAAGGCGATGCTGAGCGTGCCGGCCCGGACGCCGTCCTGGACCTTCCGGGGCGGGATCTGCTCGAGGATCCGGACGACCCGGGCCGACTGCGCGCCGTACGTCTTCTGGATGGCACTGAGCACCGGGCGCACGACGACGGCCCGTCCGTCCCAGGGGTGCTCGGGCGAGCAGACGACGAGCTCCGTGTGGGGCAAGAGCCGGCCGAGGGCGGCCGTGCTCGCTTTCAGACGGGCCGCGACCGCCTCGTCCTGCGCGAGGAGGATCGCCTTCGGGACCGACGCGTTCGCCGCCACGCCGAGCGCCCGCCGGCCGAGGCGGACCGCGTCGACGACCGACCGCCAGAGGTCGTACTCGGCCTCGCCCTCAACGTTCCGGACCGAATCGACCGCCGGCGCGAGGAGCCGGTCGAACGTCGAGATACCGTCGGACCGGAACGCCCGATTGAGGGCCTCCATCGCGAACGGGGCGACGGGCGCGTACAGGTCGGCCCAGTTCGGGAGTACGTGGTGGAGGACGCGGTAGACGGCAACCTTCTCCGTCGGGAGCCCCGGCTGCCCCAGGCGATTCGCGACCAGCGGAAGGTACCCGTCCCGGAGGTCGTCCTCGGCGAACGTGGCGAGGCTTCGCTGGGCCCGGCCGAGGTCGCCCGCGTCGTAGGCGCTCCGCACCTCCGCGCGGAGCCGCTCGAACGTCGAGAGGAACGCCCGGTCCTCCGGCATCAGCTCGGCGACGTGCGCGGCGATGGAGCCGTTCGGGACGAACCCGTCGGCGATGGAGCGGTCGAGCACGGTCCGGGCGAGACTCCAGACCTTCGCCAGCCGGCGGGACTCCTGGCGCACTCGGTCTTGGAGGGCGACGAGGCTGCGCGGCGGCTCGGTCGTCCGGAGGAGCGCGGCGCGCAGCGCGTCCTGGCCGAGCGGCGCGTCGAGCGGGCCGAGGGGGAGCGTCGGGAGAGTGACGACCTTGAGGTCGGAAGGAGGCGCCTCGAGGGCTTCGCGGGCGGCAAGGTGGTGGATCAGCGCCGGCGCCCGGCGACGTTGCGCCAGGTACAGGCGCACCGGGTCGGACGGGTCGAGCTCCCGGGCCGACGCCCAGGAGTCGATCGCCTCTCGGAACGCGGGGAGCAGCTTCCTCCGCACTCCGACGAACGCACCGCCGCAGGCGCACCGTTCCCCGGTCGACGAGGTGGAGAGGCGCTCGCACTGGGAGCATTCGGAGAGGACCGGGTCGGCCGCTTCGACGCTCTCCGACGACTCGCTGACCGACCACGGGACGACCTCGTTCGTGAGCGGGACCGTCTCGTTCGGGAGGAGCCGGGCGAACTGGCCGAGCGATTCCGCGCTCAACCGGCCGGGCTCGAGGCACCACGCCCGGCCGAGGACCCACCGAAGGGCCGTGCCGCACACCGCGCAGCGGGGCACCCCGCGGCGCACCATCAGCTCGGCGAACATCGCGCCCCCCTCGGCGAGGTCGCGGAGGATGAACGCCTCGGCGTGGTCGAGCTCGAGGCCAGCGTACTTGTGGGGCTTCGTCGACTCGACCCGACCGTCGAGGCCCACCACCGAGGGTCCCTCCATCCGGTGCGCCCGGGCGATCGCGGAATCGCCGGCGCCGTGCGCCGGCGTGAGGGCGACGATCCCGGAGCCCGTGTCGCTCACATCATTCGACGCAACGATCGTGCCGGCGGGCGAGACCGGGTCCGCGAGAGGGGGGTACTCGAGCGAGAGCGGGTGCTGGTAGCGCGAACCGGCGAGGTCCGCCCCGAGCTTCTGTTCGAGAACCTCGACCTCGCTTCCGGAAAGCCAGTCGGTGAGGCGCGCGAGACCGTTCCGGGAGACGATGACCCGTTCGGTCGTGCCGCGTCGCGTGTAGCGGGCCACGACGTACTCGGTCTCGGGATTGACGAGGAGCGCGACCGCGCCGAGCAGCTTCCACACCTCGTCCGTCCAGACGAGGAACGACGTCCGCTCGCCCTCGTCCGGGAGCGGGAACCGGACGAGGTACGCATGCCCGGAGTCCGACTCGTAGACGATCGTCTCCGGGGTCCTCGGGGTCTCGCACCCCGGGCAGACGCGCAGCGGCAGCTCGCGGCAGACGAGCACCCGGCCATCGGCGAGATGGCCGAGCATCCACTGCCGGCGTTCCGCGAGACCGTCCGGGTCGGACGAGGGGGTCGCCGCGCCGGCGGCGGCGAGGCGGGCCACGACCTCCTCCGGCCCCGGGGCGGCCCAGGTCGAGCGCACCCGCAGCGACGGCTCGACCCTCCGGCCGATGATCCTCAGGTATCGGGCTTCCGCGTCGGCGACGACGCTGCGCTGCAGCGCTCTCGAGGGACTGTCCGAGGGCGCGAGGGTGCCGAGCAGCTGGCGGACCGGTCGGCCCGTCCGACGGGCGCCGGTGTCCGCGTCGCGACGTCGACCCCGGCCCGCCCAGAATTCCCGGCTGGCCGCTTCGACTTCGTTCGGGTCGTACCGCTCCGAAAGCCGCTCCATCCGAGACGCGGCCCCGGGGGGGTCCGCGCCGTACGATGGGGGCGGGACGGCGATAAACCCTCGCCCGCCGATGGCGACCCTCCGACGAGGAATCGAGAGCAACGGTTATCCGCCGGATTTCCTCCGAGGCGACCGGAAGGGACCCGTCGATGGCGTGGACGCAAGCGGAGGTCCGCGAGCTGAAGGAAGGCCGGTACGTGCTCATCGAGGAGGAGCCGTGCCGGATCCTCTCCATCCAGACGTCGAAACCGGGGAAGCACGGCGAAGCGAAGGCCCGGATCGACGCGGTCGGGATCTTCGACGGCTCCAAGCGGAGCGTCGTCTACCCGGTCAAGCACAAGGTGCTCGTCCCGCTCATCGGCAAGAAACAGGCGCAGGTCCTCTCGCTGACCGACGCCGAGGTCCAGCTGATGGACCTCGAGAACTACGAGACGTTCAGCCTCCCGCTCGACGCCGACCTGAAGGGCCAACTGACCCCCGGCACCGAGATCGCCTACGTCGAAGCGATGGGCAAGCGGCGCATCACGCGGCCGTAATTCCCACCGACGACCCTCGCGCCGGCGAGGCCCACGCTTTATATCGAGGGCCTCGCATCTTTTTCGTGCCCCCGTCGCCCCCGCCTCGGCGGCATCGGCCGGGCGGCTCCGCAGGCGCTAGCCATGTCCGGTACGGGTGGGGGCCTGGGGAGCGTCCCCTCCTCCCGCCTGACCCGCATCCTCCAGGAGAAGGCGGAGTCGCTGAAGAAGCGCCGCCAGCTCGCCGACCAGGCGACGGCGGAGGTCGAGGACCGCCTCAAGCTTCTCGAGGAGATCGGCGTCAAGCTCTCCGAGACCCCGGAGAGGATCTCGAAGCTCCGCGAGCTCACCCGGAAGTCCGATTGGGACGCGGTCGAGGTCCACGCCCGGGAGTTCGTCGCCTACATCCAGTCCTCCGTCGCGCCGGCGCTCGAGGAGCGACGGACGATCGTCGTCACGCGGGCGAAAGCGCTCGCCGGGGCCCACGCCCCGCTCCCCGCCGACACCCCGGCGCTGATCGAGCAGCTCGAGGGGACGCCGATCGCCGAGGAGCTCCCGGTCGCCGTCGAACGGATCGCCGGACTGTTCCGCATCGTCCGGCAGGGCCAGACCGATCTATCCGCCAAGCTGCGGGAGCGGGCCCGGGCCGTCGCGAAATGGGCCGGCGTCCCGGAAGACCAGATCGGTCCGCTCGACGTCCGGTTCCGCCAGGCGATCGCCCCGATCTCCGAGGGGAACGTCGCGGAGGCGCTCGAGCACCTCGCCGGGGAGTTCCGTGGCCAGGTCCCCGCGGCGGTGGAGCGACGCGAACTCTCGCGCGCCGCCGGCCAGTCCCTCCTACTCGCCGCGCGGGACCTCGGGTCCCCGCACGCCTCGCTCGACGCCGCGCTCGCCGCCGACCAGGGCGCGTCGCCGCTCGAGTGGGACGAGACCGTCCCGGCGATCGAGCGCGCGAGCGCCGACGTCGGCGAGGAGCTCCGGGGCAAGGTCCAGGCCGCGATCGGGAGCCTCCGGGCGACCCTCGAGTCGTTGAAGGGGTCCGGTACGGATGTGGCGGGCGGGATCGTCGAGGTGGAGGAGCTCCTCGGGCAAGTCCCGGGCGCGACCCCGACCGAACTCCCGCAACTCCTGACGAAGGCGCGCCAGGTCACGGAGGAGCCGGTGGTCGGCATCGTCGCGGGACTGCTCGACGAGGTACGTCCGAAGCTCGTCGAAGCGCGTTGGCTCGGCCGCGACGCCTCCGACGTGTTCGCCGCGATGAACCGGGCCCGCGAGGCGCTGCGGCTCAAGATCTACAGTGAGGCGCTCGCCGCCAGCCAGGAGGCGATGGACCGGGCCAGCCAACTCACGGGCGACCTCGAAACGGCCCGGGAGGAAGCCGAATCCCTCCGCCAGCTCCTCGACCGTCTCACGGCGCTCCAGGTCCCGGTCCAGCCGTTCTACGAACCGCTCCGCGCCGCGCAGGAGCGACTCGAGAAGTTCGAGGTCGGTCCCGCGCGCGAGGCGAACCGCGAGACGATGCGGCGCATCGGCCGCACGGCCGTCCAGCACCTCGAAGGAACGGTCGAGCGGGTCGGAAGGCTCGTGGACCTCGCCCGCGAGCGCGGGTTCCTTCCGTCGTCGTCGGAAGGATCGCTCGCCAAGGCCCGGGAGGCGCTCGCCGACGGGGCGCTCGCCGACGCCGGGGAGATGCTCGCCTCGACCGAGGTCGAGCTTCGCACCGCCGCCGGACCCTACGTGGCCCGGGTGGTGGAGGAGCTCGAACGCGGGTTCGGCGAGATCCACGACGAGGCGCTCGTCGCCCCGGCCCGTCGGCTGCTCGCCGACGCCGACGTCACGCTCCGCGTCAAGGGCGACCTGCTCGGGTCGCTCGAGAGCCTGAAGCGCGCCGAGAGGGAGTTCGCCGCGGTGTTCGCGGCGCACGCCTCCTCGCTCGTCGAAGCGCTCGAGGAGGAGGGCCGGGCCCTCGAGGCGATGGGCGGCGCCGGGGACGAGATCCAGCGGCAGATCGACGAGGTCCAGCAGATCTTCAACATGGGCGAGTTCGTCAAGGCGTCGCGGGCCTCGCAGGAGATCCGCACGCGCGCCCAGCAGCAGCAGCTCATCCGGAGCGAGGAATCCGTCTCCCACGCGAAGCTCGCGCTCGTCGAGCTCGGCAAGATGGGGCTCGACACGACCCAGCTAAGGGCGCGATTCGACAAGGCGCAGGACGCGGCGCGGGAGCACCGGTACGCGGAGGCGTACCAGGCGGCCCGGGCCGTCGAGGAGGAGGCGACCGAGGTCCGCCAGGCGGCCGAGGCGATCGTCGACGGCCTCCAGAAGGCCGGGGAACTCTGGCAGAGCCTGAAGGACGACGGGATCTCCGTGGACGGCTACCGGGAACCGATCCGGGAGACTCGACTCGCGTACCAATCGCTCGACTTCGCGGGGGCGAAGGCGAAGCTTCGCTCCATCGAGGAGGCGCTCACGACGGAACGCGCCTCGGCGAGCGCGGCGCGCCGGTTCACCACGGTCGACCTGCTTCTCGAGGACGCGCAGCGCCTCGGACTCACCACCGAGGTCTACCAGACCGAAGTGGAGCGCGGGCGGGCCGCCCTCGCCGCGGGCGACCCCCGGAAGGCGCTCGAGCTCGCGACCGCCGCCCAGGAATCGCTCCTCCAACTGCTGCGCCCCGTACTCGAGGAGAGCGTCCGATCCCTCGAGCAGGAGCTCGACATCGCGCGGGCCGCGGGCATCGACACCGCCGCGGTCATCGAAGACCTCGGCGAGGCGCGGCGAGGACTCGCCGGGCCCGTTCCCACCGGCGTCGCCTCCCGCATCGAGAGCGTCCGGTCGCGGCTGATCGAGACCCGCGGCTTCCTCGAACAGGCCGAGCGGGCCGTGAAGCGGGCGCGCGAGGCGTTTGCCGAGGCCGAGATCGTCCGCGCCGCGACGGGCGGCCTGCAGGAGCGTCTCGCCGAGGTCGAGGGGCATCTCGGGAAGAAGCAGTACGCGCGCGCCATCGAGCTCGGCGGACCGCTCGAGCGCGAACTCATCCAGGCGACCCACAACCACGTCGCGAAGGTGCTCGCGAACCTCCAGGGGATGGTCGTCCACGTCCGGCAGGACGGCTCGCAAACGACGATCGCCGAGAATCTCCTGACCCGCGCCCGACAGGCGCTCGAGGAGGGCCGCGCGATCGAAGCGCTCACGCTAGCCGCCCAGAGCGAAGGCGAGATCGAACGGGTCGAGCTGCAAACGCAGGTCGCCCGCGCCGCGCTCGAGACCGTCGAACGGAAGTTGGCCGAGGCCGAGCACGACGGGGTGCGCGCGCCGACGGCCACCGCGCACGTCGCCAAGGCGAAGCACGCGTACCAGCAGAAGCAGTACCCGAACGTCTTCGAGCTCGCGCTCGAGGCAGCGGACCAGCTCGGGCTCGCCCGCGAGCAGCAGCGGCGGACCCGCGACGCGCTCGACGCCGCCGACCGGCAAGTGAAGGAAGCGCTCGAGCTCGGCGCCGAGATCGACGAGGTCCTCGCGACGCTCGAGAAGGCCCGGAAGCTCGCGCAATCGGGCGAGTACCCGAACGCGACCCACACCGCGCGCGAGGCGGCCGACATGGCCCGATGGGCCGTCGAACGGCTCTACGCCGGCTCGTTCGCCTCCGTCCATTCTCTCGTCGAAACGATGACGTCGGCCGGCGCTGGCCGCAACGAGGCGGTCGAGGCGGCCGTCGCCGAAGCGGAGTCCGCGATCCCCGCCCGGGAGTGGAAGCGTGCCTCGGATGCCCTCGACCGGGCGCGGGCCTCGGCGCACGAATCACTCGACCGGCTGCTCGACGCGCGCCGCCGGGACCTCGAGAGCGTCTACGAGGCCCACCTCGAGCCCGGCGGGCCCGAGGCCGAGACGCGCGCCCAGGCGCAACTCGGTATCGAGGAGGCCCGCGAACGCCGTGAGTACGGCCTCGCGCTCCAACGGCTCTCGGAGGAGGAAGCCCGGGCCCGGCTCGGCCGGGTCGCGACCCTGGAGCGGTCCGTCCGGCTCCTGAAGGAGCGGCTCTGGGTCGGGGAGAAGCTCGGACTCGACACGACGCCGGTCATGGAGCTGTTCAGCGAGGCGAAGCTCGCGCTCGAGGCCGGGAAGTACGCCAGCGTCGAGACCAACGTCCGCCAGGGGAACGAGCGGCTGGCGGACCTCGTCGAGCAGAAGCTCGCCGAACGCCGGCGCTCGGTCGAGAGCGAGCTCGTCTTCGCCCGCGATGGCCTCAACGTGACGCTCGGCAACCTCGGGGAGCGACTCGCCTCCGTCGAGGGGCGGGTCCAGTCCGGGGAGCTCGTCGAAGCCGCTCAGACCCTCCTCGCCGTCGAGGAGGAGCTGAACAAGCGGAAGGCGCTCCACCGGGAGCTGCTGAACATCCACTACTTGATCGACACCGCGCTCGCCAAGGCGGCGGAGCGCCACGAGGACACGACGGACGCCCGCAAGCTCCTCGACGAGTCGATCCGCACGCGCGCCGAGGACTACCAGAAGGCGCTCGAGAAGGCCCGGGAGGCGCTGAAGCTCCTGCAGGGACCGACGAAGCCGCCCGAGTCCCCGCCGACGGCGTTCTGGCCGTTCCGGCGGCCGAACCCGGAACGCGGCCGAGGCGCTCCCGGTGTTCGGGAGGAACCCTAGCCCAGGCCGACCGCGCCGGTCCCGCTGCCCACGGGCGGCACCGGGGGGAGGCCGCGCGGCTGGCCGAGGGGAAGGCGGTCGTACTCCACCGAGTGCTTCAGCCCGCGGCGGCGCATCATCTGGGAGACCTGCTCCGTGATCTGGACGATCTCTTGGCAGCGGGCCGGCTTCGAGAAGTAGAACTCCGGGTGCCGCCGGTCGCAGATCGGGAAGATCAGCCGGAGCGCGAACGGGTCGGACCGGTTGTAGCCGGCCGGTTTCCGGTCGGCCTTCAGGTCGCGGAGGTTCTCCTCGAGCAGGACCTCGGGGAGGAGAGGCTCGGACTCCTTTTGGAACGGCCGGTTCGCCTCGACGACCTTCCGGTGGATGTCGGGGTAGACGCGCGTGAGGTCGGAGTAGGAAAGTCGCCCTTCGAGAATGAGGTGGCCGCTCCGGGCCTTGACGGGGGGAGTCACGGGGACCGGAGCCGAACCCCGCTCTTAGGCGTTGCCCGCGCGGGGGGCGAAGGCGGCCCGCGTGCGAAAGCCTCAAAGAGCGGTCTCGATACCGAGCCCGAGGCTGCTCCCGTAGTCTAGTGGTCAAGGATAGAGGCCTCTCGAGCCTCTGACGCGGGTTCAAAGCGGGCCGGCGGTCCCCGCCGACCGGAGGAATTCCCGCCGGGAGCATCCACACTTCTCCGGCGCCGGCGGCTCGAAACGATATCGGGCTCGTGTCGCCGCTCCGGGTCCCTTCGGTCGGGCCGGCCCCCCGCGGTCTAGGATGCCCCGCACGCGGTATGTACCGGTCCGCCCGTTGCTGTCCCGGGGAGGGCCATGTTCTGCCAAGCGTGCGGAAAGGAGTTGCCGTCGGCGGTTGTCGCGTGCCCAGCGTGCGGAGCACCCGTCGGCTCGGCCCCGAGGGCCGGATCGCCGGACCCGGTGGCGACCGCGGTCGCCGACCTCCAGCGGGCCGCGAAGGACCTCGCCGTCAACGCCGCGCGACTCTCTCGTCGGCTGGCCTCGGAGGCGGAGGCCGCCGCCCAGGACCCGTCGGGCTCGGCCCGAAAGGTCGCCAAGAAGGTCGCGCACGAGCTCGAGAACGTCTCGCGGGACGTCGAGAAGATCCTGAAGGACCTGTAGCGGCGAACCGGGGAATCCCCCGACGCGGGACTAGGCCGACGGCCCGCTCGAACGGGCGGACGAGTCCGTCGAGAGGTCGAGGTCGGCGAACACGAATCCCTCGCGTTCGACGACCGGGCCACGAGAACAGGCGATGGGTCGCCGGAAGGAAGGGAGGGAATGGACGAACGTGTGAAACTCCCCGTTCTCTCCGCACGGGTCGACGCCGGGAGGGAGGTCCGAAAGAAACCGGTCGTCGAACTCCCGGCCGGCGAAGCTCGCCGGCAGCTTTCGGGGGTCGACGCAGACGACGGTGGCCCGGAGTCCGGAGGCGATCATCGTCCGCGCCAGCTCGTCCGTAGGACGGCCCCAGAGCGGGAACACGGGCGTGATCCCGGACGTCGCCATCCGTTCCTCCCGGTACCGGCGTACGTCCTCCAGGTACAGGTCGCCAAACACCACGTGGGTGACGCCGGACTCGCTCAGTTCGGCGAGCGCGACTCGCATCGCGGCCTCGTACACCGCGTTCGGGCACGGGGCGGGGATCTCGACGCGAGTCACCGGAAGTCCGAGAGAGGTCGCCTGCGCCGACAGGAGGGACTCCCGCACCCCGTGCATCGAGATCCGCGCGTACGGGGTCGTTACCGTGGTCAACAGGCCGACGACCTGCAACGTCGCGTTGCGTCGGACCTCTTCGAGAGCGAACGCCGCGTCCTTGCCCGAGCTCCAGGCGACGACAGCCAGGGGGGCCGGCACACCGGGTCGTCATCGTCCCGTGCCTTAACGTCCGCCGGGTCGACCGAGCGACGGGCGGTCCGCTTCCCCACCGTGGGCGGCGAGGGCCGGCGGGCGGGTGCCCCCCTGCGCCGTTATGCTCGCGGCCCGTTCCCCGGCCGCGATGCATCCGCCGCCGTACGTCGTGGTCCTCTCGGAACTGGACCCCGTCGCGCGGGATGTCTCCGAAGCCCTCGGAGCCGGAGAGTCCCTCGGAATCGAACTCGAGGGCACGCCGCTCCGGGGCCGGCCGAGGGGCCCGATCACCGTCCGCCGACCGGGCCATCACATCCACGACGAGCACCTCGACCGAGGTCTCCCCAAGGAGTGGCGCCGGGCCGGGACGGTCCTCGTCTTTCCCTCGGTGCATCGGAGCGAGCGCGGGTACGATGCCATGACGGTACACCCGCTTGGCAATCCCGGGTCCACGGCGGAGGTCGGCGGGCGGCCGGAGGTCTTCGTCCCGGCGGCGCCTCGACTGATGGCGGACGCGCTCCGGCGCCTGGCGGATGGGACCGGGGCCGTTGGGTGGCCGGCGACGTTCGAGGCGACCCACCACGGACCCGAGCTCGAGAGCCCGGCGTTCTTCATCGAGGTCGGAGGGAGCGATCCCGATCATCCCCCTGAGAAAGCCACCCGGCTGATCGCCGCCGTCGTCCGGGAGCTCTCGGAGGATCCCGCCGACCAGGTCGTCCTCGGTGTGGGGGGCGGTCACTACGCCCCGCACTTCACCGACCTGACGCTGCGCCGGTCGATCGCCTTCGGGCATATGCTCGCCCGGCACGCGCTCGACGAGATGTCGCTTGCCGCCGCCCGAGCTGCGTGGGAAGCGACCCCCGGCGCCGTGGGCGTCGTCTATGCCCGGGTCGCCGACGCGGAGCGGCCGGTCGCGAAACGTTGGGGACCGAGGTTCCGGGAATCGGAGGCGCCGCGCCGCGGCGGGTCGACTATTCCGAGGACGTTGCCGAGCGGCGGCGCTCGTTCCGCTGGTACATGATCGCGCCGGACCGGTAGACGGCCTTCCCGAGCTTGATGTTCTGGATCGACGCGACGTGCGGGGCCCGCTCGGCGAGCATCATCGACTCGACGATCTGGCGGAACAGCGCGCTCTGGTTGATCTCGGGGTGGCGCTCGAGGAAGTCGTTCTCCTCGTGAGTGATCGTGATGTTCTTGCGCAGCATCCCAGCGGCGTCGCTGGCGCCTCGGCGTGGACCCGGCATGGGTCGGCCATTTCTGTGAGGTAGATATACGTATTGGTGCGGTGCCGCCCGGGGTTATACGGCGAGCTCGAGCGCTAGTCTCGAACGGACTCCGGTCCAGCGACCACGGTAACCGCTCGGTCGGCGTCGTAGACGGGCCCGGTGGCGACCCGGATCGCTTTCGGGGAGATCGCCCGCAAGGTGCTCGGCCACTCGCGCCAGTGCTGGTCCGGCAGGCCGTGGTACGCCGCGTCGACCGCGAGTTCGTGGGCGTCCGCGGCGGTTTCGAGCTGGAGCGGGATCTCGCCGATCGCGCTCTCGCGGATGCGGTCGAGCTCCGAGGAGCCGATCGGCCGTTCCGCGATCGCTCTCACCTCCGCGGCCACGAGCCGGACGACCTTGTCGGCCCGCTCCGGACCCGTCCCCGCCTGCGCCGTCCAGTACCCGCCCCAACGCATCGCATCAAGGTCGCTCGAGGCATGGTAGGCGAGCCCGCGGCGCTCGCGCACGTGCTGGAACAGTCGGTTGAGAAGGCTCCGACCTCCGAGGACCTCGTTCGCCAGGTACAAGGCCGGGTACTGGGGGTCGGCCCGGGGGATGGCGAGGCCACCGACCCGGATCTCCGTCTGCGATCGACCCGCCATCGGGACGACCCGGGTCACCGAGGATCGCGGGGAGGCGCGGGGGCTCGGCTCGGCCCGCACTGGTCGCTCCCTCGGGAATCCATCGAACGCCCGGGCGACGAGCCGCTCGACCTCGGAGAGCGGTCGCGAAGTGGTGAGCACGACGAATCCCCCCGCCGTCGAGGTCTGTTCTCGGTGGAATCGGACGACGTCCGTCCGGCGGACCGCTCGAACGGTCCGCCGAGTTCCGAGGCCGGACGCGCGGTACGGATGGCCGCTGGGGAACACGGCGTGCAGGAGTTCGCGTTCGGCGCGGTGGCCCGGCTGCGTGGCCTCCCGGAGCTGGCGCTCGAGCACCTGGCGCCGGACCCGCTCGAGGTCGTCGGACTCGAATCTCGGACGAAGCACGACGTCGCCGAGGATCCCGAGGAGCGCTCGAAGCTCCGCGGCGGGGCCCGTGACGGCGACCTCGTTCGTCTCCGGGGCACAATGACGGTGGACGGAACCGCCGAGTCGGTCGAGCTCGCGGGCGAGCGTGACGCGGTCGCGTCGGCCGGCGGCGCTCGGCGCGAGAAGACTTGCGAGGACCGCGGTCCCTTCGCGGCCGGCCGGGTCGTAGGCCCAGCCCGAAGGCCCGACGTAGGTCGCCGCAAACCCGGCCGAGCCGGCCGGGGCGGCTTGGCGAACGACGGTGAGACCGTCCGACCGTACGGTCCGGGCGATGACCAGCGGGTCGGTCCGTTCAGTCGACATCGGGGCCTCCCGTCGGTTCGTACCGCACCATGACGCGACGACCGGTGGCGAAGATCGCCGCGGCGCGGGCGCGCACCTCCGCCCGGCGGACCCGGAGGATGGCGCGGAGCAAGCGGGACTCGAACCCGGGCGGGCCGAGCATGGCGAAGTAGCCGAGGCGGAAGCCGACGCGGGACGCCCCCTCGTAGGCGAGCTCGGCCCCACGACGGACCTTCGTCCGGACGTCGGCGAGCTCGCTCGCCGTCGGACCCTCGCGGGCGATACGTCCGACCACCTTCGTGACGGCGGCCTCGACCCGGCCCAGATCGACCGAGGGGGCGGCCTGGGCGGAGACCGTGAACAGGGATGGGTGCATTCGCGGCCGGAACTCGCTCGTCGCCCGGACGGCGAGGCCGGTGTCGACGAGGGCGCGGTACAGCCTCGACGAGGGATGCTCGCCCGAGCGGCCCCAGGAGGCGCCGGCGGAGAACAACCTTGTCTCCCCGCCGAGCACCACGTCCAGCACGACCGCGCTCGGGGTCGCCGGATCGTCGATCGCCGGGGCTCGCCATCCTACGGCGAGCAGCGGGGTCGTGCCGGGACCCCGCAGCGTGCTCGACCGGTCGCCGTTCGGCTCCGGCTCGACCTCGCGGACCATCGGGTCCACTCCGACGGCGGGGAGCCGACCGAAGGTTCGCCGGACCGTCCGTTCGACCTCGGCGCGGGGGAACCCACCCGCGACGACGAGAACCGCGTTCTTCGGTCCGTAGAATCGCCGGTAGTAGTCGCGGAGCGCCCCGGGCGTCAGCGAGCGGATGTCCTCCTTGCGGCCGAGCGGGTCCCATCGGTAGGGATGGTGGCGGAACGCGAGCTGGTAGAGCTCCTCGTCGGCGCGGTACTCCGGCCAGTTCTCGTCGCCCTCCCGCTCGGACCGGATGACGGTCCGTTCCCGCTCGACCTCGGCGTCGGCGAGGAGCGCCCGGGTCATCCGGTCGGCCTCGATGCCGAGCGGGATGGCGAGCTTCTCCCGAGGAACCGTCGCGAAGTACGCGGTGAAGTCGGTGTCCGTGAAGGCGTTCAGCGTGCCGCCGACCTCCACGACGGCCCGGTCGATCTCCCCTTTCGCGTACTTCGGGGAACCCTGGAACAGCATGTGTTCGACCCAGTGGGACGCGCCGGTGACCCCCGGCCATTCGTTCTTCGAGCCGACGCGGTACCAGACCCAGACGCTCGCCGTCGGACTGTCGGGCCGGGGCGCGAGGAGGACGTCGAGGCCGTTCGGCAGTCGGAAGCGCTTCGCCCCCGAAACCGCCCTCGGGGACCTCGCCATCGCCGTATCGAGGCGGGCCGGCTTATAACCCACGACGAACGGCCGCGCCACCCACCGGGCATACCGTTATCCCCGTCGCCCTCCCATCGGCGGCGCGTGCAGCCGTGGCTCCGCCTCGTGCGGGTCGGCAACACGCTCACCGCGCTCGCCGGAACCGTCGTTGGGGGACTCGTCGCCCGCGGGGTTGGCCTCCCCGCCTCCGCCTCGTTCTGGGTATTGATCCTGCTCGCTTCGGTGTCGACCGCCTGCGTGACGGCCGGCGGGAACGTCGTGAACGACGTCCTCGACCTCGAGACGGACCGGACCAACCACCCGGATCGGCCACTCGTCACCGGGGCGATCCCGCTCGGGTCGGCCCGCTATGCCGCCGCGGCCCTGTTCGTCGTGGGCGGGCTCGCGATGGTCCCGGTCGCGTGGTCGGAGCCTCTCGTGGCGGTCCTCTTCGCCCTCGCGGTCGTCGCGCTCCTCGGCTACGAATTCCGGTTCAAGTCGGAGGGGTTCCTCGGCAACCTGCTCGTCGCCTTCCTCACCGGCGCCGTGTTCCTGTACGGCGGCGCGGCGGCCGGGCACCCCCTCCTCGTCGTCCCGTTCGCGGCGATGGCGGTCGCGGCGACCCTCAGCCGCGAAGTGATCAAGGACATGGAGGACGCCGAGGGAGACCGGGACCGTCGGACGCTCCCTAGGGTCCGGGGATTCGGCGTCGCCTCGGGCATCGCCCGGGGCTCGGTCGGACTCGCGGTCGCCCTCAGCCCGGTGCCGATCCTGACGTTCCTCTCTCCAACGACGGTCGCGGGGATTATGTATCTCGCCCTGGTGGGCGCGGCGGATGCGCTGTTCGTCGTCTCCGTCCTGTGGCTGCCGAACCGCCTCCACCGGGAGCAGACCCTCAGCAAAGGGGCGATGACGGTCGCCCTCCTCGCCTTCCTCGCGGCGGCGTTCCGGTAACCGAGCGATGGGTCGAGTGTTTGACGGCCTGCGCGACAAGCTCCGGGCGGGGCCGCTCCACTTCACGCTGATCGACCCGGACAAGTCGCCCGGGGCGAAGGCGGCGGAGATCGCGGCGGGCGCCGTGCGCCTCGGCTCCGACGCGATCCTGCTCGGAGGTTCCACAGGAATCTCGCGGGCGAAGATGGGCGAGGCGGTCCGGGCCGTGAAGGCCGCCGTCCCGGTCCCGGCGATCATCTTCCCGGAGGGCCCGTCCTCGCTGTCGGAGGCGGCGGACGCGGTGCTGTTCATGAGCCTCCTCAATTCCCGACGGCTCGACCTGGTCATCCGAGTCCACGCTCGCGCGGCGCCGGTGATCCGGCAAATGGGGATCGAACCGATCGCGCTCGGCTACCTCGTCATCGCCCCCGGGATGCGGGTCGGGGAGGTCGGGGAGGTCGACGCCGTCCCGCGGGACGCGCCCGATGTCGCGGTCGGCTACGCCCTCGCCGCGGAGATGCTCGGCATGCAGATGGTGTACCTCGAGGCGGGTTCGGGAGCTCCGGCCCCCGTGCCCGCGTCGATCGTGCGAGCCGTCCGGTCCGCGCTTTCGGTTCCGCTCATCGTCGGCGGAGGGATCCGCACCGGGGAGGACGCCCGGACCCTGCTCGACGCCGGCGCCCAGATCCTCGTCACCGGGACCGTCACGGAGGAGGAGGGGCTCGGCGAAGGATTCCGCGGGATCCTCGCGGAGGTGACCCGTGCCCGGCACCGATGAGTCGGCCGATGCGTTCCGGGAGCCCGGTTACACCCGGTTCCTGATCCGCGCGCCGTCGCTCGGCCTCTGCGTGGGGTACGCCGTCCTCACGGCGTTCCTCGCGGCCGTTCTCGCGGATTATCCGTCGGCCGGCCCGGCCCAGTTCCTCCCCGTGCTCGGGCTCGTCTTTCTTGGACCGGCGCTCCTCGCCGGCCTCGTCACCTCCCCGATGGCCCGCGCCCTCGGCGGACGACTGTCCTGGCGGCGGTCGTTCCTGCTCGCGGCGACCGCGACCGCCGTCCCGCTGCCCGTCCTCGCGGTCGAACGTCTCGTGGTCTTCGCGATCCCCGCGTGGGCGCCCCCCCAGGGCGTCTTCCTACTGTTCCTTCTCGGTCCGGTGCTGTGGTTCCGCCACATGAGCCTCTTCGGACTCTCCCGGCCGGACCATGCGCGGTCGCTGCCGGTCTCGGTCGTGCAACCGGCGCTGGCGATGCTCGGTGTCCTCGCCCTCGTGCCCATCACCCCCACGCTCGTGGTCGCGGGGATCCTCTTCCTCGTCATCGGATTCCTCGGCTGCGCCCTCCTCCTACGCGCCGCCGACCGCCCCCTCCGGAGGGAGTTCGGTGTCTCGGGCGTCTCCCTGATCCGGCCCGTGCTCGATCACATCAATCTCCGTGACCCCGGAGCGACGGCCGAGCTCGAGCGGTTCTTCGCGCGATTCTCGATCGAGGCCGACCTCCGCGTCACGGTCGTCGCGATCCGGTCCGCGGGCCGGACGAAGGCGACGATCGTCCTCCCGACGGTCCACCCCGGGCCGTTCGCCGCGCTCGGGGCGTCGGACCTTCCCCGGAAGCTGACGGAACGACTCGGGCCGGAGGCCGGGATGGTGTTCGTCCCCCACACTCCGTGCAACCACGACCTCGACCTGCCGACGGAGGTCGAGGTCGACAAGGTCGGCGACGCCGCCCTCCGGCTCCTCCGGTCCCTCCCGACCCCGGGGCTCGCCACCGCCGGCCCGCTCGTCCGGCCGAACCCGGGTTCGTTCGCGCGCGGCCAGCGCCTGGGGAACGCGGTGCTCGTCACCGTGACCCAGGCGCCGGAACCGACCGACGACATCGATTTCGCCATCGTCGACCCGCTCCTCCACGCCGCGAGCCCGGGCGATCCCGAGCTCGCCCTGATCGACGCCCACAACTCCTACGTCGAGGGGAAGGGCGACCTCACCTACGCGACCCCGAACGCCGCCAAGCTCCGGGCGGACATCGCGGCCGCGATGTCCGCCGCCGATGCGGTCGCGACGACCGGGCCGTTCCGGTTCGGCGTGGCGGCGCGCACCGACTACTCCCTCCGCCAGCACGGGATCGGGCCGACGGGGATCCGGGCGTGGGTCGTGGAGGCCGGTGGAAGGACGAGCGCGCACGTCCTGATCGACGGGAACAATTTGATCCTCGGGTTGCGGGCCCCGATCCTCGCGGCGCTGGCCCCGATCGTGGACGAGGCCGAGGTCATGACCACGGACAATCACATCGTGCACGAGGTCGACGGGGGGATCAACCCCGTCGGAGAACGGTACTCCGGGGAGGCGCTCGCCCGGGACGTCCGGGCGATCGTGGAGACGGCGCTCGCCGACCTTAGCGAGGCGACAGCGGCGAGCGGGTCGGCCGATGTCCCGTCGGCGCGCGTCCTGCAACCGGCCTGGACCCAACGGCTTTTGACCTCACTCGGGGACACCGTCTCGGTGTTCGGCAACGCGCTCCTCACCACGTACCTCGTGATCGTCACGAGTTCGCTCGTCGTCCTCCAGAGCGTCCGGTAGCGGGGTCGGTCGACGATGGAGGAACCGGTGTCCGGAGAGCCGTTGCCACGCCGCGCGGCCGAGGCGCTCGGCGACTCCGACGGGCTCCGGTTGCTCGCGGAGCTCGTCGCGATCCGGCCCACCAACCTCGAAGACCCGCTCCACGACCGGTACGAGAAGCCGAACTACCGGCGGGCGGCCGACCGGATCGTACGCGCGGCGCGCGACCGGGGCCTCTCGACCCGGCTCTTCGACCCGCTCATCGATGGACCGCCCGCCCCCGAGCTTCGGGGGATCCCGCGCCCCAACGTCGTCATCGACCTCGACGTCGGGGCCCCGAGGACGTTTCTGATCCTCGGCCATTACGATGTCGTCCCCGTGCCGGCCGAGCAGCTCGGCCGCTGGCGGTCCCCGCCCCACACCCTCACGTACCGTTCGAACGGCCGCCTCTACGGCCGGGGGGCGAACGACGACCTCGGCAGCGGCATCGTCGCGAGCCTGATCGCGATGCAGCGGCTCGCCGACGGCCCGGCCCCGCCGGCGAACGTGCGCCTGGTCGCGTGCTGCGATGAGGAGACCGGCGGGGAGGGCGGCGTCGAGCAGGTCAAGGCGCACGACGAGCGGCTGCCCGAAGGCGACCCCGGGCGGTTCCTGCTCGGCGAAGTCGCTCTCATTCCGGACGGCAGCCCGCACGCGACCGCCGGCTCCTCCGGGCTCGTCTTCCTCGACGGATCGTTCACCGCTCCGCCGACGCTCGCCGAGACCGTCCGGTACGGAGGGCGACTGATCGCCCTGCACGACCGGGTGAAGCTCTGGCGGTCCGTGTACAGGTCCCCCGATTGGCCGGACCACGGCGCTCCGGAGCCGGTGATCACGGGACGGGCGACGCTCACCAAGTTCGACGTCGAACCGCAGGCTCCCTCGTCCGGTCCGGCGCACGTCGTCGCGCTCCACGCGGAGACCGACGCGGCCAACCAGATCGCCCAGTCGGTCACGGTCGTCCTCGGCGGCGACACGGCGTCGGTCGACGCGGCGCGAGCGTGGTTCGGGTCTCACGCCCGGGCGCCGTTCCGCGTCGCGGCGCCGACGGGAACCGCGCTGACCGTGCCGCCCGGCACCGTGGCCGTCCAGGTGGTCGGGCTGAGCGCCCACGGCGGCTACCCGCACCGGGGGGCGAACCCCGTCCCCGAGGTGATGCGCCTTCTCGGGGAGGCGCTCGCGGCGAAGATCGTCGACGGCGACCATCGGGGCTCCGCCACGTTCTCCGTCGACCTCCGCCTGCTCCCCGAGATGGCCCTCGCGAGCGGCCGGGACGACGTGCTGCGGGCGATTCGCGCCGCGATCGCGACAGACCTGCCGATGGCCCGCGCGGAGGCCCCCGAAGCTCGGGCCCGGGGCGGCTACGCGCTTCCGCCGACGCATCCGATGGCCCAGCGGCTCGAGCGCCTCTGCACAGAGCTGTTCCAGGCCCCGGGGGTCTTCGGGGAGTACGGTGGTACTGACGCGAGCTCGCTCGTCGGGATCCGCACGCCCGCGGGGGAACCTCTCCCGGCCCTCGTGTTCGGTAGCATGGACCGGGACGCCCACATCCACGAGGCCGAAGAGAGCGCCGACCCGGCGGAGATCGCCAAGGTGGCCCGGCTCATCGAGCGGTTCGTCCGCGAAGGATAGGGGAAGGAACCCGCCGTGGTCAACCCCCACCTTCAGGTCGCCGCCGACGTCCTCTGGGTCCTCCTCCCCGCGCTCATCGCGAACGCCACGGCCACGATCCCCCGTGGGCGCGGACCGCCGATGGACTTCGGACGGAATTGGCCCTGGGACGGTCGGCGGGTGTTCGGCTCTTCGAAGACGTGGTCCGGATTCTGGTTCGGCACCCTGTTCGCCATTCCGTTCGGCCTCCTCGAGGCGTACCTGATCCTGATCGCGCCCCCGGACCTGGCGATCGTCCCCCGGTACGGTCCGACCGTCCTCGCCTCCCTGCCCGTCGTGGTCCTGCTCGCCGCCGGAGCGATGAGCGGCGACGCGGTCGGGTCGTTCGTCAAGCGACGGCTCGGCCGGCCGAGCGGGGCCCGCACTCTCCTGCTCGACCAACTCCCGTTCGCGCTCCTCCCGGTCGGACTGGGCGTCGTCCTGTTCCCGTCGGTGTTCGTGACGACGTTCGGCTCGCTCGAAGCGGTCGCGTGGCTCCTCATCTACACGCTCGGGCTGCACGTAGCTTTCAACTACGTCGGGTACTGGGCGGGCCTGAAGAAGGTCCCATGGTGACGACCCCTCGCGGGAGCCGGACGTGACCGACGCCCGGCTCGTCGCCGACCTCCTCGACTCCGGGGCGGTCCGGTTCGGGACGTTCACGCTCACGAGCGGGCAAACGTCCGACGTCTACGTCGACGTCAAGCGGGCGACGACCGACCCCGAACGATTGGCGCGGATCGCGGAGCAGCTCGCCCGGCACGTCGGCGACGCCGAGCGGTTCGCCGGGATGGAACTCGGTGCGGTCCCGCTCGTCGTCGCCCTCGCGCTCGTCGCCCGTCGTCCGTACGCGATCGTCCGCAAGGCCGCCCGGACGCACGGTACCGGCCGTCGCGTCGAAGGCGACGTTCCGGCGGGCGCGAAGGTGCTCGTCGTCGAGGACGTCACGACGACCGGCGGCTCCGTCGTGGAGACGGTCGGCCTCCTCCGGGACGCGGGCGCGACCGTCGAGCGGGTCGTCTGCGTCGTCGACCGCGAGCAGGGCGCCCGGGAGCGGCTCGCGGCGATCGGGGTCCGACTCGAGCCGCTCGTGACGCTCGCCGAGCTTCGAGGGTCCCGTCGGTGAGCGCCCTCCTCGGGCGCGACGCGAGCTCCCGGGTCGCCGACCCGTCCGACGCCGGAACCGTGTACGGCCGGGGCTACTTCGGGACTCCGGACGCGGAGGGACTCTCCCTCGACCGGTACGAGACCGTCTACCTCAGCGAGATGGGGCGGCTCGCGGTCGTCGATGGCCGGGGCCGGGCGGTGCGATGGCCGGACCTGTTCCGCCGGGCGACCCGGTCGGAGGTCGGGTTCGGCGTACGGTACATCGTCTACCGCGACCTCCGGCAGCGGGGGTACGTCGTCCGCCGGTCGCCCCCCCCGACGGCCTTCGCCGTCCTGCCCCGCGGGGGCGTTCTCAACAAGACACCGGCGAAATACTGGGTCGCCGCCTATTCCGAACGGCAACCGTTCGACCTCGCCGCGATCGAGGCGCTCGCCGACCGGGCCCATGGGGCGAAGAAGGCGCTCCTCGTGGCGGTCGTCGACGAGGAGTCCGACCTCACGTTCTACCGTCTCCGTCGGTCGGCCCCGACGGGTTCCCAGCCGGCGCAGACGCTCGCCGCGCCGGGGACCGGCTGGCTCGCCGAGGACCGGGTCGTCGTCTTCGACCCCGACGCCGTTGGGGTGCTCGGCAAGGGGCTCGCCCACGGCAGCCGGATCGGGGAGAGGCTCGAACTCTCGCTCCTCGAGGCGGCCCACCTGATGGAGTCCGGCCAGATCGCGCTCCGCGACGCCCGGAGCGGCCGGGCGGTCCCCCTCGACCGTCTCCGGCGCCGGGCGGAGCGGCTCGAGCACGGGTTCGCCGAGCGGCTCGCCGCGTACCGAGCGCTCCGGTCCCGGCAGCTCGTCGTCAAGACCGGATTCAAGTACGGCGCGCATCTCCGCGCGTACCCCCGGAATCCCGAGACCGTCCACGCGCGGTACCTCGTCCGCGCCGTCCCGTCGGATTATCGCGCGCCGTGGCCGGAGCTCGCGGGCGCGGTCCGGGTCGCCCAAGGCGTTCGCAAGGACCTGCTCATCGCGGGCGTGAGCCCGGAGGGCACGGTCCGTTTCCTGGGTCTCGAACGGATCCGTCCGTAGCGCAGCGCCCGGAGGCGGGTCGTCCGGCGCCTACCCAGAGCCGGATTCGGCGCGCTCGACCGCCGCGAGGAACTCCTTCACCTTCTCCGGATCCAGCCGACCGGGCGCCGCCTCGACCCCGACGCCCACGTCGAGCCCCCACGGCCGGACCGCGGCGAGCGCCTCGGCGACCGTCGCCGACGTGAGCCCCCCGGCGAGCGTGAGCTTCCGGCCCGGCTGGGCGTCGACGAGGCGCGCGGCCATCTCCCAATCCGGGCGGGTGGCGCTGCCGTCCGATACGGCGTCACCGGCCGCATCGAGGTGGAGCCTCGAGTAGTCATCCGCCGGCGGGACCTTCGGCTCGGGTCCGGTGGTGCCGTGGGGCGGGATCTCGAGCGACGGGACCAGATGGTGGATCTCGAGGAACTCGAGGCCCTCCGGGATCGTCCCGTACACTTGGACCCGGTCGACGCCCACCTCGTCGAACAGCTGGTGGACGAGCTCCGCGGTTGGGGAGCGGGTGACGGCCCACACTTCCGCGCCCGGGGGTGCGGCCCCGACGAGCTCCGCGGCGCGGGCGGGTTCCAGGTTCCGGGCCGCGCCCGGAACGCCGACGAGGAAGCCGACCGCCCCTCCCTCGGGCGCGAGCGGCAACGATGCGGCGTCGGTCACTCCGGAGAACTTGACAAAGGTCTTCACGCGGTCCTCTTCGATCGTCCCTGCCTCGGGCGACGGCCGGGCGGGACGCCGGCGCGAGCGGGCAGGGGGCCAAAAGCCCGTCGCTCGCGCGCCGATGTCGAGGCCGGGCCGGGGCTCTCGAGGAGCGCGGCGTGGAGGCGGCGCAGGTCGGTGAGCCGCCGCTCGGCCGGGACGGCGAGGGTGACGCTCGAGCGCGTCGCGCTGATCCCCTCGGCTCCGCGGAGCACCTCGATCGGGAATCTCGGAAGGTCGACAACCGCACCCGACCCGACGCCCGCGAGGAGAGCGACGCGAACCGCCGGGTCGAGTCGGGCCCCCCGTTCGCGGACGAGGGCCGCGAGCGCGCGCCGCGCCGGTGCGGTCTGCTTCGCCTCGACGACGACCGAGACGATCGCGGCCGAGGTGAACCCGTGCAGCACCGGCACGCCGGCGGCCGCCAGCCGACGGCTGATCTCGGACAGTACGCCGGTCCGGCCCCGAGCGCCGGGGAATCGGAGGCGGAAGAGGGTCGCGGGCGGCGAGGCCGTGACGGCCCGCACCCCTCGACGTCCGGGCCGGTGGCCCACGACGGTCGACTGGTCCGGGTCCACCAGCGACCGGATCCGGAGGTCGATGCCGGCCCACCGGGCCGGCTCGACCGTCATCGGATGGAGGACCCGGGCGCCGAACTCGGCGAGCTCCTCGGCCTCCTCGTAGGTGAGCGATCGTACCGGGCGCGCGGCCCGCACCTCGCGGGGGTCGGCGGACAGGATGGACGCTTCCGGCTTGACGAGCTCGACATAGTCGGCGCCCAGGAGCGCGCCGACCGCGCTCGCCACGTAGTCGGAACCGTCGCGGCCGAGCGTCACGGGTTCTCCGTGGGAACCCCGACCGAAGAATCCGGTCAGCACCGGCATGTCGCCGCGGGCGAGGAGAGGGAGCAACCCGGCCCGGACGGGACGCCGGGACCGGCGGAGGAGGATCGTGCCCTCCCCGTGGCGGCCGTCGGTCCAGAGCCCGAGCCGCGCGGTGTCGACGGGGACCGCCCGGAGCCCGGCGGCCCGGAGCCGCGGGACGAGCCAGTCCACCGCCAATCGCTCGCCGAAGGCGAGCAGGCCGTCGACCTCGACCGAGGAGAGTTTCCCGTGGCGCTCCGACCACGCGAACGCCCTCGCGAGCCCGGCGAGCCGACGGTCGACCGCCGGTCCGCCACCCGAATGGCGGCGGCGCAGGTCCGCGAGGACTCGAGCGTAGTCGGCCGAGTCGCGGAGCATCCTGGTGGTCCGAACGAGCCGGTTCGTCACTCCGGCGCGGGCGGAGACGACGGCGACGACGGGCCGCCCCTCGGCCCGAAGGGCGAGGAGCCGTGCGACGACCTTCGCGGGATCGGCGAGCGAGGCACCCCCGAACTTGACGACGACCGGTGGCCGGGTCACCCGTCCCTCCGATGCGGGAGGGCGCCAGCCGCGAGGGCGAACTCGGCGTTGAGGACCGAGCCGCCGGCACCGCCGCGAACGGCGTTGTGGCTGAGAAGGAAGAATCGGAGGAACGGGGGAGACCAGCGGACCCGACCGATGACGACCGCCATCCCGCGGGCCCGGACGGGCGACCCCGTCCCGACGTCGAGTCGCGGCTGCGGGCGGTCCGGCTCAGGACGGAGGACGATCGGTGGGTGCGGGGCCGTCGGCAGTGGGAGACGGACGAGCGGGTCGAACGTCCGCCAGGCCCTGAGGATCTGTCGCTCCGTCGGATCGTTCCCCGCCACGACCGTCACCGCCTCCAGGTGGCCGTCGCGGACGGGAACTCGAGCGGCCTGGACGACGACGGAAACGTTGGGCCGGACGACCCCGCCGCCCCGGCGGCGGCCGAGCAGGGCCGTCGTCTCCCAGGCGACCTTCTCCTCCTCGTCGGCGATGTACGGAACGACGTTGTCGGTGAACGCCGTCGACCGCAGCCCCGCGACGCCGGCCCCCGAACGGGCTTGGTACGTGCTCACGAGGACCGCGCGCGGAGCGAGCAGTTCCCATACCGGGGCGAGTCCGAGCGCGAGCCCCGTGGCCGTGCAGTTCGGGTTCGTCACGATCGGAGCTCGCCCCGCGGGACGACGGTCCAGGAGCTGGAGGTGGTCGGGATTGACCTCGGGGATGAGCAACGGCACGCCCCGGTCTCGTCGGTGGTCGGCGGCGTTCGTGAACACCGCGACGCCCCGGCGGCTGAGCTCGGTCTCGACCGGCCCGGCGCGTCCGGTCGGCATCGCACCAAAGACGACCTCGACGCCGCCGGCGGCGACTCGGCTCGGCGAGGCCGCCCCGAGGCGCTGGGCGGCGAGGCCGGGGGGAATCGGTTCATCGAGGACCCAGACGTCCTCAAGGCGTCGGCCGACCGATCGGTCGCCGGCGACGAGCTCGGGTTCCGCAAACGCCGGATGCGTCGCGAGGAGCCGGGCGAAGTGTTGCCCGACGTAGCCGGAGGCGCCGAGGATCGCCGTCCGGAACGGACCCTCCGTCATCGCAGGAACCCTCCCCGCAGCGCGAGGTCCGTGAGGGCGATCGCCACGACGCCCTCGAGAACGGGGGCGGCGCGGGGGACGATGCACGGGTCGTGTCGGCCGGTGACGACGATGCGGGCCGGGCGGAGGGTGCGGAGGTTCACCGTCTCCTGCTCGGTGGCGATCGAGGCCGTCGGTTTGATCGCGAACCGCGCGACCACGTCCGCGCCGTCGGTGAGGCCGCCGAGGATCCCTCCGGCGTGGTTGGTCCGGGGAACGACCCGGCCGTCGCGGATCTCGTACGGGTCGTTGTGCTCGCTCCCGCGGAGCGTGGCCGACCGGAACCCGTCCCCGAACTCGACACCCTTCACGGCGGGAACGGAGAACGCGAGGTGCGCGATCGCGCTTTCAACCGAGTCGAAGAACGGTTCGCCGAGACCGACGGGGAGCCCGGTCGCGCGTACCTCCACCACTCCGCCCAAGCTGTCGCCGGACCGGCGGACGGCGGCGATTGCCGATTCCATGCGCGTCGCCGCGGTCGCATCCGGGCAGCCCACCTCGTTCAATTCCGTCCGGCCTCGGAGGGTCGCGAGCGGCTCCGGGTCCGGCACGTCGGACGACTCCGACCCGATCGAGCGGACGAAGCCCAGGATCGTGACCCCGAGCGGCGCGAGCAGGCCCGCTCCGATCGCCCCGGCGGCGACGAGTCCGACGGTCATGCGGCCGGAGAAGATCCCGCCGCCCGCGAGGTCGGCGTCCGGCCCGTATCGCATTCGGGCCGGGAAGTCGGCGTGCCCGGGTCGAGGTGTGTCCCGAAGGCGATCGTAGTCGGAGCGGCGGACGTCCTCGTTCGCGACGTGCAGCCGGATCGGGCCTCCGTCGGCGATTCCCGAATCGATCCCGCTATCGACGACCAATCGGTCCTCCTCCTGCCGGCGGGTCGCGAGGCGGCGGCCCACCGGGCGGCGCCGGTCGAGCGCCCGTTGCACGGCCGCGAGGTCGACCTTTCGGCCGGCGGGAACTCCCTCGATGACGGCCCCCACCTCCGGGCCGTGGCTGGAACCGAAAACCGTCACCCGAAACGCCGTGCCGAACGACATCATCGGATACGGACCTCCGCCCCGAGGCTCCGGAGCGCCTGCCAGAATCCGGGGTACGACTTCGCCACGGCCCCCGCCGGGCGGACGACGGACGGCGACGATCCGGCCAGGCTTGCGACGGCCGCGCTCATCACCATTCGATGGTCGGCGGGCCCGGAAAATCGCAAAGGACGAACCGTTGGCCCGCCGAGGATCTCGATCACGTTGGCGCGAAGCCGGACCGTCGCACCCAGCTTTCGGGCAAGGCGAGCGCTCTCCGCGCGACGGTCGGATTCCTTTCGCGCGGCATGCCGTGCCCCTGTCAGTCGACTGGTCTTCGGTACCGTGGCGGCCAGCACGCTGACGAGCGGGAGGAGATCCGGAGCATTGTCGAGGTTGACCCGAACGGGAGCGTTCAGAGGGCCGGCGACCGCAACGGCCGTCCGGTGGCGTCGGACAACGGCGCCCATCGCCTCGAGGATGTCCAGGATCGCGAGGTCGGCCTGAGGCCACCTTCGATCGATGCCTTCGACCGTGACCGCCCCGCCCGATACGGCCGCCCCGGCCCAGAGGTAGGCCGCGGAGGAAGCATCGCCCGGTACACGAAACCGCGACCCCCGGTACCGCTGAGGGGCGCGGATGCGAATGACCCGTCCCTCCCACTCGAGGCGAACCCCCGAGGCACGGAGTACGCGGATCGTCGCCTCCAGGTAGGGTCGGGAAACCGGATTCGACCGGAGGCGGAGCGTCGACGGCTGGTCGAGCGTCGGGAGCACCATCAGGAGCGCCGAAAGAAATTGGGAACTCTCGGAGACGTCGACCGTCGTCTCCAGCCCCTGCAACGGGCCGGTCACCGTCGCGATCGTTCGCGCCGATCTCGAGCCGGTAACGCGAGCTCCGCCGGCTCGAAGAGCATCCGTGAGCGAGCGGAAGGGCCGCGCGCGAAGTCGGGGGCTTCCCACGAACCGGACCGGCACGGTCCGACACGCGGCGACGGGAAGGAGGAACCGGAGCGTGGTCCCCGACTCACGACACTCGATGACTTCTCGTCGCGGATGGGGCTCCGGTCGCTTCGGGCGAATGGTCCATACCCCGGGGGTCCGATCCACGGACGCCCCGAGCCGCCCGAGGCCGCGAGCCGTCGCCGCGGTGTCGTCGGAGTACAGCGGATTCTCCACCCGAAACGTCCGGTGGCTCAGGTAGCCGGCGACCAGCGCCCGATGCGTGTAGCTCTTCGAGGGCGGCGCCACGAGCGTACCGCGCAACGCGGACGGCGCGAGCCACGCCGCTTTCATGGTGATCCGGACCTACCGTCGTGGACTCCGACGAAATCCCGGAGATGAACGGCCGTGCGCCCGGCCGGGTGGTCGCGGGCGACCCGGTCGCGATCCTCACGACGGACGATCGTCGCGAGCGACGGACCAAGCCCGCTGACTCCGCTCGCCAGAGCCCCGAGGGATTCGAGTCGGCCCCGCCATTCGGCGAAATCGGAGCCGAGCAACGGCTCGACGAGGCGAGTGTTCTCCGTCATCGCCGTCAGGAAGTCTCCGCGGCGCGCGGCGGCCACCGCGGGGGCCGCCGCGTCGGCCCGGCCCTGGAACCGGTGGTGCCACTCGACGCTCGGGTCGTGCGATCCCGCGCCGGTCCAGAGGACGATCGACCAATCGGACGGTGCGGAGACTCGGCTCAGGACAGTCTCCGGAGCGTTCTCCGTGACGACGATCCCGCCCCCGGCGGAGGCCATCGCGTCGTCGAAGGCTCCGGTGGCGCTCAATCCCACTTCTCGAGACACCACCGCCGAGAGGCGGGCCAACGACTCCGGCGACGGAGTCCGGCCGAAGCCGTTCCCCACTGCTCGGCCGATCGCCACGGAGACCGCCGACGAGCTCTTCAGCCCCTTCGACGGGGGGATTTCCGACGCGACGGTCAGGTGGGCCCGATAGCCGGTGCCCCCGCCAAATTGGCGGCACGCGCTCGCGAGCGCGGCGCGGGCGAGCGGCGTATCGCAATCCTCGTCCGCGGTCACGAGCACCGCCGGAGACGCGACCGCGGGCTCGATCTCCACTCGGGCTGTCACTCGGAGATCGATCGCCGCGGCGGCGCCGATGCCGGTGAATAGGGCGTTCAGGAAGCTGATCGCGCCCCAGGCCGACCCTACTCCGCGCACCCGATCCTCCGGAGCATCGTTTCGAGCTCCTGTTCGGTGGGCCGGTGGCCCCACCAGTCGGCGTGGGCGTCCGCGGCCTGGTAGACGAGCAGTCGGCGCCCGTCCTCGTACGTCCCCCCCGCGGCTTCGCATTCGGTGCGGATCTGGGCATCGGAAGCGGAGTAGACGAAATCGAGCACCGTCGTGCCGGAATCGATCCAGCCGGCGAGCGGGGGATCGAGCCGGCCCGCGCCGGGACGACCGACGGTGGTCGCGTGGACGAGCAGCCCGACCGGGTGGCGGTCCTCGACGCGAGCGGGCGTTCCCCCGACCCGCTGAACCAGCTCGGCGACGCGGGCGGGGCTCCGGCCGACGAGCAAGGCCCGCACCGCCACCGGCCGAAGTCCGAAGACGGCGGCCCGGGCCGCTCCCCCCGAGCCCACCACGAGAGCCTCTCGGCCGTCCCAGCGGTTCGAGCGCTTCAGCTCCCGCGCTCTCCGGGTCACCGCCGAGGCGTCCGTGAGATCGGCCCGGACCTTGCCGTCGCGGAACGTGAGCGTGTTGGCGACACCCGTCGATTGCACCGACTCAGAACGCTCGTCCGCGACCGAGGCCGCCGCCTCCTTCCACGGATGGGTGACGCTCCATCCGGCCCACTCGCCGTCCCGAGCGGATGCGATCGTCTCCTCGAACTCGGGACGCGTGCCGAGCTCGAGAGCGACGAACGCCGTCCGGTGGCGATGAGTCGCCGACCAGCCGGCGTGGATTCGCGGCGAGAGGGAATGGGCGACCGGCCGGCCGACGACGGCGTAGCCGCGGAGCGGGGTCGCCGACCAGCCGCGCCGGAGCTCATCGACGGGAATCTGGGCGGGATCAACCGGTGGGTCCTCCACGTCCGTGGGAAGGGACGCGAAGACGAGCGGTTGCCGAAGGCGGTTCGCCCAGAGGCGCGAGAGCGGTCCAGAAGGACCCGTCGTCGCGACAACCGTGCGGCCGTTCGCCCACCCGGGATACCGCGGCAGCAGGTCGTGCCGGAACTCGCCGACCGAGAGCGGCAGGATCGCCTTGACGAAGGCACACGTCGCTGGGGCGGAGGAGACGAACGACTGGACGTCGGAGCCGGTGGCTCCGGCGGGAAAATGACGCGAACCGATGGAGGCCGGACCCGAGCGGAACGAGTCGGGAAGGTAGTCCCGTGCCAATTCGTAGTCGATGAAAGCGAAGGGCGACGCGGCAAGGTGCTCGAGGGTCGCGCGCCGTTCTCTTGGGTCGTCCGGACCTTCTCCGCCCTCGGCCGCGGACCGGAGGGTCCCGATCAGCGGGAGCGGGGAGGGAAACAGCTCGCGGATCCGGTCGCGGTCGGCCGGCGTCCACCGGTCCAACCGGATCTCGGCGAAGTCGGCTCCCCCGGCGCGGGCGAGTCGGGTCTCGCGCCGGGCCTCTTCGACCGACCGCGACGGGAGCGTCACTGCGATCCGTGTCGAGCGGTTCATCGCTCCTCGATTGTTTCGTCCACGGGAGTGCCGAGATGTCGCCCCGGAACGTGGTGCGACACGAGGACTCGACCACCAACGGCGAGTTCGGTCACCGCGATCGGTCCGTCTGGGGTGCCCAGCCGGACGGTCTCGGCCTCCTGGAGAAAGATCGTCGAGGGCCCGGTATCTGTCTCAACCTCGACGAGGATCGTGGGTCGGCGTTCGACCTTCCGACGCCCGAGCCGGACGCCGCGGGTGCGCCCGTCCGCGTCCACCGCGAGCAACTCTTCCCCTGGCTCGACCTCCGACAAGTACCGCGTCGTACCGTCGGCCATCAGGACATAGGAGTGGGCCGGCCCGGCGTTCACGCGGAACGGGCGTGGCCGGGTGAATCGCGAGCCCTCGGCCTCGCCCACGACGAGGAATAGCGTCGCGGCCCGGCTGCCCACCGCGAACCCCTCCGACGGCCGGAGGAGGGAGGTCGTGTCGAGCAACACGCGGTCCGCGAGCCCGACGGGCCGGATCCGCAGGACGGTTCCGACGGTCCATTCGATCCGAGCGCGCTCGCGCCGGTCGAGCAGCGACTCGAGCTCGTCGACGGCCGCCGGCGAGGCGACCTCGACGACCACGACGTCGGCGCCGTGTTCGAGCGCCCCGAGAAAGCCGGGGGCTTCCGTCGGCCGGTTCGCCACCACCCACAACTGCCACCGGTCCCGGCGGTCGGCGACGGCCGACTCGAGCGGGATGACCCGGTCGCCCGTCCAATCGATCGCCACCGCCCCGGCGGCCCGCCCCACCGCGAGCGCTGTGGCGAGATCCTCGGGGGAGCCCACCGATCGACGGGGCACCGCAGGGGCGCGCGTTGGCTCGAACCGGTCTTCGAACGCACCGATGCGCTCCGCGTCGGGAGGCAGCTCGACTCCCGGGGCTACGGCGAATCGCCGGAACCCCCGGCGGTGCGCTTGAAGGATCGTCGCCCGGAGATCGTCGGGTGCCGGTGCCGTTGGGCGCAGCACTACGCGATCGATCGCCACGGCGGGGCCTCGGTCAGCCGGCTCCGTGCAGGAGCCGGGCGACCTCGGTGGCAAGGGGAAGGAGCGGTCGCCTCTGGAACAGGTTTCGGCCGATGCAGATGCCCGCGGCCCCGGCCGCCAACGTCGAGCGGACGAGGTCGAGGAACGCGGCGTCGTCGTGGGCCTTGGCACCTCCGCCCAGGAGGACCGGCACCGGGGTCGTCTGCGTGAGCCGGCGCAACTCCTCGGCGGTCCCCGGCCAGCTCGTCTTCACGACGTCGGCCCCGAGGTCGGCCGCCGCCCGACAGGCGTGACGGAGCTCGTCGGCCGTGACGCTCCCGCTCGGTTTCTTCACGTAGGCCATGCACAGCAGGGGGAGTCCCATGGCCCGGCAACCGTCCGCCGCGACGCCGAGGTCCCGCAACATCTCGCCCTCGTCCGGGGTCCCGAAGTTCACTTGGACGCTCATCAGGTCGGCCCCGAGCGCGACCGCCTCGGCAGCGGTGCCTACGAGTACCTTGCGGTCGCCACCCGACCCGAGGCTCGTCGACGCCGACATGTGGACCCCGAGGAGCGTCGGAGGCCGCAGCACCGGGCCGACTTCGCGCACCGCGCCCTTTGCGACGATGAGGAGGTCCGCCCCCGCGTCCTGGAGGAGCTGGGCAAGGGGGGCGGCCGACTCGAGCCCGTCGATCGGGCCCATCGAGACCGAGTGGTCGAGAGGGACGGAGAACAGCCGACGCGACGGCTCGGGAAACAAGCGCCGGAGGCGAATGGGAAGGCCCGTGCTCATGGGAGTGGAGTCGCGTCCTCGAGCGGGGCCCGACCGTCCACCCTACGCCGCCGAGGCGACGGGCGCCTTGGCCGCGGCGAGGACGCCGTCGACGAGCAGCCCGTGCAAGGAGAAACCGCGCAGCATCGTGTCCCACATCTGCCGCCGGATCTCCGGCGTCGTCGCGAACGCCGCCACCATCTCCCCGACGAAGCGCGAGTGCTCTTCGTCCGCCGTCACGTGGAGCCGGTAGTACTCGAGCGCCTCCTCGGGCACGTGGTAGTGCTTGGAGAACGCCGGATACAGCCGCTGGCAGAGCTCTACGTTCGGGGGCTCGGAGGAGCCCGCCGCGGAGATGTAGAACGGGGATTCGCGGTTGATGTAGAGGAAGTCGTCGATCGCAACCATCGTCGAGGGCAGGTGGGGGGTCGCCTGGACCGTCGCCTTCGGGACCCCGATCCCCTCGCAGAAGCGGAGCCAGAGCTCCGGGTGGCCGGGCTCCTTCCCCTTCGGATCGCCGGCCTCCTCGACGAGCTGGTCGAGGATCATCTTGCGGAATCGGTCGTTCGAGGGCTCGTAGGAGCAGCGGGCGAACCGTTCCGCCATCGCGATCGGGACGCAGGCGAGCCACGGGTAGAACTGGGCGACCCACCGGTGGACGGTCGACCGGGGGACCTTCCCGGCTTCGAGCTCGGCGAAGAACGGGTGCGTCCGAAACGGATGGTTCGCCATCTTGAAGTTCGTGAGCTCGCGGCGGAACGCCTCGCCCTCGAACCGCACCCACGGGGGCTCGGTCATCGGCGTTTTCACCGGGATTTCCTATTTGGACGGCGAGGTTCCGTCCTGAACCCCCATCGACGAGAGTTTCGGGGTCGGCCGAGTCCGCTGGAAACGGAGGCCGCTCGACGTGGCCGGGCTCTCGCGACCCCGCATCGCGTTCGCGAGCGCCGCGAGCAATAGGAGCGCCAGACCGATCGCGAATAGGACGTGGAGGCCGTTCATGAAGGCGGGGGCGTCGACGCTCCCGCCGCTCGTACCCGCGAAGATCGCTCGCAGCGTCGCGCGCGGAACGTCCGCCGCGAGGACCGTGAAGGCGAGCGCGAGCGACCCGAGGGAGCCGGCGTTGAGCACGGTCGTCCCGATCCCCGCCGCGATCCCGCGTCGTCCGGCGGGCACGCTCGACATCACTTCGGCCCGGTTCGGGGCCGCGAACATCCCTTGCCCGAGGCCGAGGAGCGCCATCGCGCCCCCGAGGAGCGTGTACGGGCCGTCCGCGGGGAACCTCAGCAGGACGAGGAATCCCAGCGCGCCGACCAGGAGTCCGGCCGTTCCGAGCGCCCGGGCGCCCCGGCGGTCCGAGATCCACCCGCTCACCGGACCGGAGATGACGAAGGCGATCGACAGCGGAAGGAGGAGGATCCCGGCCGTGAGGGCGCTATCGCCCAGCACTCCCTGAAGGTAGAACACCATCACGAAGGAGAAGGCGCCGCGCGCGAGCGCCGCGAACGCCGAGGCCACATTCCCGGCAAGGAAGGTGCGGATCCGAAAGAGGGTCAGGTCGAACATCGGGTGGGGCACCCGTCGTTCGGCGAACACGAAGAGAGCGACGAGGGCGACCCCGGAGGCGAGGGATCCCACGACGAACGGGCTCGTCCATCCGGCGAGGGCCCCGATCGTCAGGCCGACGAGCGCGAGGGTGAGTCCCCCACCGAAGGCGATGTTCCCGATCCAATCGATGGGGACGTCCTTCTCCGGCGTATGCATCTCGCGAAGTTGCGCGTACGCCCATACCGTCCCGAACGTTCCGATGGGCAGGTTCACCCAGAAGATCGAGCGCCAACCGAGGGTCGTCGTGAGGATCCCCCCGAGGACGAGTCCGACCACCGAGCCGGAAAGCGCGGCCACTTGGTTGATCCCGAGCGCCTTTCCACGCTCCCCGGCGGGGAAGGCGTCGGTCAGGAGCGCGGCGGAGTTCGACCACAGAAACGCCGCGCCCACTCCCTGGACGACGCGAGCGGCGAGGAGTTCGGGCCCGGTCGC
>DAIQBL010000010.1:0-35189 GCA_036781185.1 Thermoplasmatota archaeon
CGCCGCGCGAACTCGGGGTCGAGGAAGGGTGCGGCGAGACGTCGTCCGACGCGGGTAGCGATTTCGAGGGTCGTCGGCCAATCGCTTGCCATGAGGCGGTGCCAATCCTCGACGCGACGTTGCTCCCGATCGGCGGAAGCGAGCCTTCGGAAGTGGGCGTAGCCTCCGAACAGCTCGTCCGCCCCCTGACCAACGGCAACGGTTCCCGAGGCGGGTGTCGCGGCGATGGCCAGTGCCAAGGACGCGAGGACGGACCGAATCGGCTCCGGGTGTTCGGACAGATGATGACGGCCGAGCGCCTCGATCGCCTCCTCCCCCATCACGAGCCGTCCCTCCCATGGCATCCCCAGCAGATGGGCTCCGGCGCGGCCGGCCGATAGGTCCGAGGCGCCGTCAACCCCCACGGAGAGAAGCCGCACGTTCGGTCGTTCCCGAAGGGCATGGGCGACGACCGAGGAGTCCACGCCGCCGCTGTAGAGGACGGTCACGGGATCGCGGGGTGACAGCGCGCCGATGGCGAGCGCGAACGCGTCGTCGAGTGACTCGAACCGAGGATCGGACATCGACGCCTCGGGCCGGCCGAGCGGCATCAACCCTTATGGGCGCGCCGGCTGGACCCGGCCGGTTGTCCGCGGACGAGTCGGCGCGCGGGGCCCCTCCGGACCGCCGGCGCGCGGTGTTCGTCGACCGGGACGGCACCCTGAACCCGGACCTCCACTATCTCTCGGACCCGGCCCGCGTCGAGGTGTTTCGAGGGGTGGCCGAGGGGATCCGGCTCCTCCGGTCGCACGGGTACTTGGTCGTCTGCGTCACGAACCAGTCCGGGATCGAGCGAGGGTTCTACAACGACGCCGACGTCCGGGGCATCCACGAGCGGCTCAACGGGATCCTGGGCCGCGAAGGGGCCCAGGTCGACCGGTTCTACTACTGCCCGCACGCTCCGGAGTCCGGGTGTCCTTGCCGGAAACCGGGGGTCGAACTTTTCGAGCGCGCGCGCTACGAGCTCGGCATCGAGTTCGCGCCTTCGGCGATCGTCGGCGACCGGAGCCTCGACGTCGAGGCGGGCGAGAAGCTCGGACTCCTCACGGTGCTCGTGCCGGCCCCCGGCCACGCCGCCGAGACCGCGGACGAGATCCGGACCCGCGGGGCCCGTCCCGACCTCGTCGCGCCGTCGTTCCGCTCGGCCGCGCTCCGGATCCTCCACCGCGGCTGAACCCCCGTTCCGGCGGCGCGCGGTCCGATTCCGGCCCTGCGCAAACGTTCTTACGGCCGGCGCGGCTCGCGCCGGCGAGCGGTCTTGGTTCTCGCGCTCTTCGACGCCGGCGTGGGCGTCGCCCTGACCGCCGCACTCGCCGTTGCGGCGGTCACCTCCGGCGCCCTGACGCGCTGGGCGGGGGCGATCGCCTTCGCGTTCGGCGTGGTCATCGTCGTCGTCGGCGGGTTCCCGTTCCTTGCCCTCCTCGTCCTGTTCGTCGTCGTCAGCGTCCTCGCGACCCGGTTCCGGTTCGCGGAGAAGAAGCGCCGCAACGTCCACGAGGGGACGGCGGGCGAGCGGGGCGTGTCGAACGTCGTCGCCCACGTGGTGATCCCGACCGCGTTGGTCCTCGTGGGGGGCGTGGCGCCCGATGCCCTGCCGCCCGCCGTCCTCGCCGGGTTGTTCGCGGCCGCCCTCGCCTTCGGGGCGGCGGACACGTTCGCGAGCGAGTTCGGCGTTCTCGCGGGACGGGCGCGCTCCGTCCTCACCTTCCGACCCGTCAAGCCGGGGACGAACGGCGGGGTGTCGCTGATCGGGGAGCTGTGGGCGATCGTCGGCGCGCTCGGCACAGCCATCGTGGCGGTCGCGCTGTTCACGCTCGCCAACGCGCCGCGACTTTCGGTCGGCCCGTTCCTTGTCGCGGCGGCGCTCGGCGGATTCCTCGGCTGCCAGGTCGACAGCGTGCTCGGTGAATCGCTGGAGAACCGGGGCGTGCTGACGAAGGGGAGCACGAACTTCCTCGGGATGTTGTCGTCGGTCGGGTTCGCCGCCGCGCTGCTCCTCGGACTGGGAGCGTGGTCGTGATGGCCCGGTCGCGCGGCAGCGTCGTGCTGCTGTCCGGCGGCATGGATTCGGCCACGTGCCTGGCGCTCGCCGCCCGGCGGGGCCCGGTCGACGCCCTCACCGTCGTCTACGGCCAGCGCCACCGCCGGGAGGTGTCGAGCGCCCGCGCCCTGGCGAGACGCTTCCGGACGCGGCGCCACGTGGTGGTCGATCTCCCCCTCGCCGGCCTCCTCCCGTCCGCTCTCACCCGTCCCGGAGCCGCGATTCCGGTCGGCGGAGTCCGGGCCGGTCGGATCCCATCGACGTACGTCCCGGCCCGAAACACGATCCTCCTCTCCGTCGCCCTCGGGTTCGCCGAGGGTCACCGGGACGACCGGATCTATCTCGGGGCCAACGCGGTCGACTACTCTGGGTATCCGGACTGCCGACCGGAATACCTGCGGGCGTTCAACCGGATGGCCCGCCTCGCGACGAAGGCGGGCGTGTCCGGACGGTGGACGATCCGAGCCGTGGCGCCGCTCGCGCGGTTGTCCAAGGCCGAAATCGTCCGCCTCGGCAAGCGCCTCGAGGTCCCGTGGGAGCTCACGTGGAGCTGCTATGCCGGAGGTCGGCGACCCTGCGGGCGCTGCGATTCGTGCCGACTCCGGGCGAAGGGGTTCGACGAAGCGGGGATCTCCGACCCGCTCGTCACCGAAGCAACGAGCCGGCCCGGTCCGGTCTAGCGTCGCGGCTAAGCGCTGACCGGAGGCACCGTCGAGGTGCAGAATCCACAGCGGGAGGCCTTGATCGGGATCGTGTTGCAGCAGCTCGGGCACTCGCGCGTGGTCGGCGGTGCGGCAGCGGCGCGGGCCTTCTTCCGGTCCTGGTACTTCTCGTACGGGAGGACGATCAGGAAGAACACCACGAGCATCAGCACCACGAAGTTCACGATCGCGCCCAGGAGGGCTCCCCCGAGCAGCGGACTGCCGTTGACGGTCAGGATCCCGAGATGGGCGAAGTCGATGTGCCCGGCCGAGGAGATCAGCGGGTCGATGATGTCGGTCACCAGCGCCCCGATCAGGGCCACGATGGCGAGGCCGACCACGAACGCCACGGCCATGGTGACGAGGCTGCCCGAGATCAGAAACTTCTTGAAATCCTCGACGATGCTCATCCGATCTTCTCCCGACGGCCGGGTCCCGACCCGTCGCATGGAATATAGAACCTCCGGCGTCGCCCGGACGGGCCGTGCGAGGCCGCCGTGCCGGGGGCGCGGTCCCTACATCCGCTCGAGCTTGGTCAGGCCGAGCAGACCGAGCGTGTTGCCGAGGGCAGTCCGAGTGGCCGCGACGAGCGCCAGTCGGCTTCCTCGCTCCCGTCCCTCGGCCTTCAGGACCGGCGTCGACTGGTAGAACGAGTTGAAGGCGTCGGCGAGGTCGTGGGCGTACCCCGCGATCGTGTGGACGTGTTTCGTCCGCGCCGCGGCGGCGACCACCTGGGGGAGCCGGGCGAGGATCCGGAGAAGCTCCTTCTCCGCGGGGCTCCCGAGCGCCGCGCCCGAAACGCGGTCGGGGATGTCAACTCCCTCCTCCGCCGCCTTCCGAAGGAGGCTCGTCGCCCGCGCGTACGAGTACTGGACGAACGGGCCGCTCCGGCCCTCGAAGGAGAGCGCCTCCTCCCAGCGGAACGAGACCGACTTGTCCGCCGCGATCCGGATCACGTGGTAGCGGACCGCCCCCGACGCGAGACCCAGGGCGATCGTTTCGGCCTCGCCCTCGGTGAGTTCCGGATGCCGGCGTCGCACCTCGGACCGAGCCCGGTCCGTGGCCTCATCGAGAAGGGTGTCGAGCCACACGACGGTCCCCTTCCGTGTCGACATCCGGCCTTCGCCGGGGAGCGTGATGTACTGGTAGAGGACGAACTCCGGTCGACGGACCTCCCCGATCTCGGCGAGGAGCGCCTCGAGCGTCTTCGCGTGCAACAGGTGGTCCTGGCCCAGGACGTCCACCACCCGCGGGAACCGGGAGAACTTCTGGAGGTGGTAGGCGACGTCGCGCGTCGGGTAGAGTGTCGTGCCATTCCCCCGGACGAACACGGCCCGGGCATCCTCCTTGGGCAGTCCGTAGGTCGTCGTATCGATCGCGAGGGCGCCGTTTGCCTCGGTCACCGAGTGCGGCGCTTTCCGGAGTCGCTCGACGACGCGGTCCACCGAACCGTCGTGCAGCAGGCTCGACTCCCAGACGAACTCGTCGAATGTGACGGCGACGCGGGCGAGGCTGGCGAGCATCCCCCCGAGGATCGCCTCGCAGTAGCGCCGGTGGGCCTCCGGCGCGTCTCCCCGCTCGAGTCGTTCGCACAGCTCGGCGAGTTCGGCGGCGGCCTCCGGGTGGCCCTTCACGTAGGCGCTCACCGCGGGATACGGTCGGCCGAGATACTGGTCCGGCCGCTCCTCCCGGTCGTTGGCCCCTTCGAGCGTCGCCCGGATCTCCGGCGGCCAGGAGTCCAATGGCTTCGACCAGATCCACGTGACCATCGCCGACTGGCGGCCGATGTCGTCGACGTAGTACTGGGTGGTCACCTTCTGGCCGGCGAGCCGGAGCACGCGGGCGAGCGTGTCGCCGATGAGCGCGTTGCGCACCCGGCCGATGTGGAACGGGGCGTTCGGGTTCGCGCTGGTGTGCTCGACGCAGACGGGGAGCTCCTCGGTCACCCCGCCGCCGTACTGCTCCCCGCGCGCGGACACGATCGCGAGCGTCCGCTCCGCGAGCCACGCCGGGTCGGCCGCGAAGTTGACGTACGCGCCGACCGCGAACCGGCGCGCCACGCCGGGGGTGTCCGGAAGTGAGCTCGCGAGCTCGGAAGCGAGGTCGTTCGCCGGACGATGGGTGGCCGCCGCGAATCGATGAAGGGGGATCGCGACATCCCAGCCCTCCCCCCCCGCGGTGTCGAGCAGGCGTTCGATCGCCGTGCGGTCGACCCCCGGGATCCCGGAAAGTCGTCCGAGCAACGCCTCCGTGATCGGACCGACGAGCTCCGCGAGCGGGTCGGCGGACGCCGCGTCGGGGCGCCCGGTTTCCGACGGCGACATCGCCAAGCAACCGCTAAATCGGCGGTTCCATCTTAACGGTTCCTCCGTGGCGTCGCTCGTCCTCGTCCGGTACGGCGAGCTCGCGCTCAAGTCGGCCCCCGTTCGGCGTGAGTTCGAGCACCGCCTCCGGCAGAACATCCTCGCGCAGTTCGTGCGGGCGGGCACGACCTGCCGGCTCCGCGGGGACCACGGTCACCTGTACGTCGAGGCAGACGATGCCGACACGGCCGTGCGGCTGCTCCGTCGGACCTTCGGCGTGACGTCCGTGAGCCGGGCCGTGGAGGTGCCGACCGACCGGGCGGCGATCCTCGAGGCGCTGCGGCCCGTCGCCGCCCGGCGACTTCGACCCGGGTCGTCGTTCGCGCTCCGCGCACGACGGACGGGGACCCACCCGTTCACGAGCCAGGAGCTCGCGCGCGACCTCGGCGGAGAGATCTTCGAGGCGTACCGCGCGCAAGGGGTCCGAGTCGACCTCGACGAGCCGGACGTCGAACTGTTCGTCGAGGTACGCGGACCCCGAACGTACGTCTACGACGACCGCTCGACTGGACCAGGCGGCATGCCGCTCGGCGTCGCCGGCCGCGTCGTCGCCCTCGTGGACGGACCGCGCGGCGCCCTCGGCGCCTACCTGATGATGAAGCGGGGCTGCCGGTGCGATTGGGTGGCGACGGGCGCCGGGGTCCCGATGGCCGACGCGGTCCTTGCGGCGTTCGACCCCCAGGTTCGTGCGCCGGTCTCGCCGGTGGAGCCTCCGACCGAGCCGGTCCTGGCCGAGCGCCTCGCGTCGACCCACTCGGACGGGATCGTGCTGCCGCTCGCCGTGGACGACTACGGGGCGGCCCGGGCTCGCTGGGGGGACGTCGTGGTCTTTTCGCCGACGGTCGGCCTCACGGACGAGGAGGTGGCGGAGCGGTGGCGCGCCGTCGCGGAACTCGCCGGCTGACCCACCCGACCGGCGTCGCGCAGCCGCTCGACGGGGTAAAGGACGTCGGACCGACCGCCGAGCCGGTCCGCGAGACCGTCGGTCCGTCCGCCGTCGTGGCCGAGTCCGAGAGCCTCGAGGATCGCCAGGAGCGATGGTACCGGGAGCGCGACCGGTACGAGCGGCGCCGAGCGCTTCCGCCGGGCGGGACCCCGTAGCGCCCTAGACGAACTTGCCGACCGGCCGGGCCGGGGGCCGGCGGCGCGGACCGCGTCGGGCGGCGTTCGCCTGTCCGACCGCGACGGGCCGGTTCTTCTGGGCGACCCGCGTGAACCCGGCGCCGAGGAAACCGGCGCCGAGGGCCTGGATCGAAACGCTCACGATGTTCGCGCCCGGAGGCGTGGTCGCGATGGGCGCCGGGATCACGGGGACAACGCCGGGCGGCAGGGGGGGCGGGAATCCGGTCGGCGCCGGGACCGTGACGCCGGGGATCGGCGGTTGCGGGCCGTAGACGATTCGGAGGACGGCGAGCGGGAACGACTGGTTCTCCTCGAAGGACGCGGTGCCCGGGATGTAGCTCGCGCGGGTGAACGTCCCGCCGACCCAACCGCTGCCGCCGGCCGCGCAGACGTTCGTGATGCAGGCGTCGACGGGGACGCTCCCGTACGGTGGCCCGACCGCGATGACGTTGAACGACGCGATCCACTCGTCGCCTCCGAACAGGACGTTCTGGGAGGGCACGTCCGACCAGTTCCAGTTGAGGCTCTCGAACCCGGTCCCGTTCCGGAACGTCGGGCTCGGGCAAACGTTCCGGGGCCCGCCCGGGGTGAGGCAGAGCGTCTGAGCCTGGAGGTTCGGCGCGGGGCGGACGTTGGCGAACGGGACGAACCGGAACATCGAATTGTTCCCGCCCGTCGCGATCACGTCGCTCGTCATCGGTCCGAAGCTGACGCCCTTGAAGGCGGAGAGGAGCGACGGGTTCGAGATGTCGGGCGAGCCCGACGGGCCGTGCTGGACGTACGATAGGTCGCCGATCGTCCCGTCCGAACAGGAGAAGAACGACGGCCCGTCCCACGAGCCGCCCGTGGCGGCGGCCAGGTCGCATCCCGCGGAGAGCACCCGACCGACGTTCTGCGCGACGAGCGGGCCGCCGGGTCCTCCGTCCACCGCCCCCGGCCAGCCCAAGGAGAACGGGTCCGTGGGCGTGGTCCAGAGGTCGACGACGTCGACCGTGCAGCGCTTGCCGAGGGAATCGGCGCACACCGGGGAGGCGCGCGAGAGGCCGGCAATCGAGTTGTTCGCGTCGCCGGTGGTCGACGCCGTCCAGCCGACGCACTGCGGGCTGACCCCGGCGCCGAAATCGTACGACGGCTCGCACCCGGAACTGTACTCTCCCGCGCTGCCGTAACAGGCGTACCGCCAGGCCGCGGACGGGCTGACGCAGTAGTTCTGCACATACGGGCCCGAGCGGGGCGCGGTCGATCCGATGAGGACGAGCACGTGGTGGGCGTTCGGGAGCCAGCTGATCCCGTACCCCAGGAGCGCGCCGTAGAGCGCGGTGATGCTGTCGGAGTGGAGGATATTGTTGCCGAAGTTGAGCGTCGGGTACACCCAGCCGCCGTTCAGGACCTCCGACTGGAACGTCGCGTCGACGAGGCTCTGGAACTCGTGCGCGGGCACGGGGATGCCGACGTCGACGTGGTAGGCCACGGACTGGAGGCCCTGCGCCGCATCCGCGGAATCCTTGTCATACGCGTCGCCCGTCGAGAAGAAGTTCACGAGGCCGAACGTCACCTGGGAGCGCGGGTTCGCGCTCGCGATCGCGGCGGCGATCGACCCGGCGTTGGCCACGAAGAACGGGACGCCGTTCGATTCCTCGCACGGCTGGTGGGCCGAGGAGTCGGCGCAGTACTCCCGGCCCGGCACGCCGAGCGACCCGTCGTAGGTCCCGTCGTAGGCGGTGGTCTCGAGGAGAAAGACGACCTGGACCGCCGGGTACGTCGTGGTGACGAGCGGCGGCGCGACCGCGTCCAGGGTCACCCGAGCGGCTCGCTGGTCGCTCGGACAGGCGAGATTGTTCGAGACGCAGATGATCCCCGGCGTGACCGAGATGCTGAGCGAAAGCGTCCCGCCGCCGGTCGTCACGGCCGGTGCGGCGTGGGACCGCTCCCCGGTCAGGAGGGGCAGGCTCGGCGAGCTGCTCGACTCGCGAACGACCGGCAACGACCCGAGGACCGCCGCAAGGATCGCGAGCGCGGCGACGGCGAGCGCGAGGACCAGCATGGCGGGGACGCCCGATTCCTGGTCTCGCGGCGACCCCCGTTCGGCCAAGGTCCTCGGTTCCTCCGTACGGCGCCTCGACCGCTCGGAGGGGGGCCGGCGGCTCGTCCGGCGCCAGCATTCGAACCCCCCCTTCCGCTATAAGCCTCCCGTCGGAGTCTGCTTTGAATCAACACCCTTCCTCGTATCGGCCCGGCGACACGTTTTGGGGAGCGGCGTGGCCGCCCTCTCACCTTCCACAGTTCACCGGGCGGCCCACACCGATGACCCCGACCTCGCCTCCCTCCGCCCGTGCCGGTCCGCCGGAGCCTCGTCTGCAATCTCGCGATGCCGCTCTCGCCTCCGGTCCTCACCCTCCTCACCGACTTCCGACTCATGGTCAACCGGGGTGTCCGGGAAGCTCTCGAGAAAGGACTCACCGCCAAGAGCTCCCTCGATAAGTTCTCCCAGGGACTCGCCCGCGAGCTTCGCGTCCACGGCGCCCACGCCCGCACCGCGATGGCGACCGCTCTCTCGCTCGACGCCGGCCACCGTCGGCGCCTCCGAAAAGGGACCCGCGCCCACATTCCCTACGTCCGAACCCCCTTCCTCGTCGCCGACGACGCGACGTTCCACCTCAACACGGAGACCGGCCACCTTCGCCTCTCTCTTCGGAATAGCGAGTGGGCCGGCCTCGACCTCCGACTCTCCGACTGGCACCGCTCCGTTCTCGCCACCCGTCGGATCAAGCAGCTTCGGCTCAACGCCCACCGTGCCGTACTCGTGCTCGAGGCGGACGCGCCGGAGCCCTACGATCCCCGCGCGGTACTCGCCCTCGACACCAACGAACGATCGCTCGATGGGATCCTCCTCGAGCCGGAGACGGTCGCCCCGGTCGTCGTTCCGTTCCCGGACGTCGCGACGATCCAGCACCGACACTTCGCCCGTCGTCGAAAGCTCGGCCGAAAGAAGGCGCACGACCGCCGTGTGGGTCGGAAGCTGCTCCGGCGTGAGGGTCGGAGGGAACGTCGCCGTATCGTTCAGCGCCTCCACCTCCTCACCAAGATGCTCGTCGCGGAGGCGAAGGCCCGCAGAGCCGCCCTCGCACTCGAGGACCTCCATCTGCCTCCGGGCGGCGGGCGAGGTCCTCGGATGCGCCGCCGCCTCTCCTCCTGGCCCCGGCGGGAGCTCCACCGCCAGCTCGAGTACAAGGCCGAGGAGCAGGGAGTCCCGGTGATCAAGGTGAACCCACGGAACACGTCGAAAACCTGTCCGAAATGTGGCGAGGTGAAGGAACGCCGAAGCAGGATAGGTCGGGTGTTCGTCTGCGCGAGCTGTGGCTGGCGGTGCGACCGTCAGCTCAACGCCGGGCTGAACATCTGCCGAACCGTCCTGAGAGAGGCCCCGAAAGGGCCGTCGAACTCGGGACTTGGGGGTCTCTGGCTGGACCCCGACGCCCTTCCCAAGGATGCGATGAGGCTCCTCTACTCCCCGGGTCGTGCCGGGGCGCACGGGCGGAGCGGACGGGAAGGGAGGATCTGAGTCGCTCCACGGACACGGTGGGCGGTCTTGATTCAAAGCCGTCGGAGCCAACTCCTCCGCCGGAAGAGTTATGTAACGAGCCCGGGTGGCGCGGCCGAATTCGAGGAGCGATGGCCTACTGGCAAGTCTCCGGAACGTTCCTGGCCCGCCGCGCCGACTGGCAGGCGTTCACGAAGGTGTGCGAGGCGCCGTCGGCCGACCATGCGCGCGAGTGGGCCCTCAGCGAGATCGGGGGCTGCCACCACGTCAAGCGGACGCTCATCCGAATCTCCTCCCTGACCGAGGTCCCCGCGTGAGCGCGCCGAGCGCTCCGGTTACGGAGCGCCAGGTCCAGGAGGACTTGGCTCGCCTCGATGCTTATAGGAACCAGTTGAACGCGCTCCTCCAGCAGCACCAGTACCTCGCCGCCTCCCGCAACGACCACGAACGGGCCCGGGCGACGCTCGAGGGTCTTGACCGCGTGCCGACGAGCAGCGAACTGCTGATCCCGGTCGGCGGGGAGACGTACCTGCGCGGGACCCCCGCCTCCAGCACGAAAGTCCTCGTCGGCATCGGCGCCGGCTTCGTCGTCGAGCTCGAGCGGCCGCAAGTCACCGAACTTCTCGCCCAGCGGGTCGGGAAGATCGACCAGGCGACCCAGGAGCTCGAGGGCCAGATGCAGACCCTCGAGGAGCGGATCCAGCTCCTCAGCCGCCGTCTGGACGCGCTCGCGCGGGCGACGAGCGGGGCGCCGGTCGCGGGCGATGTGGGCAGCAATTAAGGCGCGCCTCACCGGGCGCGCCCCCGAACCGTCTCCGACCTCCACCGGCTCGAGTCCCGGGGCGCCCTCCCCATTCGCCGAGGGGTTCACCTCGAAGGCGATCGACGAGGCCAAGGTCGAGGACGTGCTCGACGAGCTCGAGATCGTCCTGCTCCAGTCGGACGTCGCCGTCCCCGTCGTGGAGCGGATCCGCAAGGACCTCCGGAAGAGCCTCGCGGGGAAGCGCCTCCGTTGGGGGGCCGACGTCGCGGCCGCGGTTCGGCAGAGCCTCGAGGCGTCCGTGCGTTCCCTCCTCGCGAAGCCGCCGCTCGACATCGTCGAAGCCGCCCGGAGCGCGACCAAGAAGCCGTACATCGTCCTGTTCGTCGGCGTCAACGGCACCGGGAAGACCACCACGGTGGCGAAGCTCGCCATGCGTCTGCGCGACGCGGGCCTCGGCGTCGTGATCGCGGCGGGGGACACCTTCCGCGCCGGCGCGATCGAGCAATTGCTCGTCCACGGCGAGCGGCTCGGAATCCGCGTGATCCGGCAGCAGGAAGGGAGCGACCCGGCCGCGGTCGCCTACGACGCGGTCGAGCACGCCCGCGCGAAGGGAGTCGACGTGGTCCTCGTCGACACCGCGGGCCGACAGCACACGAACGAGAACCTGATCAACGAGGCGCAGAAGATCCGGCGGGTCGTCCAGCCGTCGCTTACGGTGTTCGTTGGCGATGCCCTCTCGGGGAACGACGTCGTCGAGCAGGCGAAGCTGTTCCAGAAGTCGCTCGGCGTCGACGGACTGATCCTCACGAAGCTCGACGCCGATGCCAAGGGGGGCGCGGCCCTCTCCGCCACATTCGTGACGGGTCGGCCGATCCTGTACGTCGGGGTGGGGCAGGGGTACCAGGACCTGACGCCGTTCGACCCGGATTGGATGGTCCGCCGGCTGTTCGCCGAGGGGACCGCCGCGTGACGGCGCGCCTCGCTCTCGTCCTCGTCCGTCCGAAGGAGGATGGGAACGTCGGCGCGGTCGCCCGCGCCGCCCGCAACTTCGGCGTCGACGAGCTCGTCATCGTAGCCCCGAAGGCGAAGCTCGGACCGGAGGCCCGACGACGGGCGATGGGCGGGGTCCCGATCCTCCGCGCGGCGAAGGTCGTCCCGGACCTCGCGCACGCGGTCGCCTCGGCCGACCTCGTCATCGGCACGACCGACCTTTCGACCGGTCGCTCCGCCTCGTACCTTCGACGGTCGGTCTCGCCGGAGCGCCTCGGGGAGCTCCTCGTGCCGATCGTCGGTACCGTGGCCCTCGTGTTCGGCCCCGAAGACAACGGCCTCGGCCGGGAGGAGCTCGCCCAATGCGATCTCCTGGTGCACATCCCGGCCCGCCGGGAGTTCCCGACGCTCAACCTCTCCCACGCCGTCGCGATCGTGCTCTATGCGGTCCACCGCCACGCCGGCCCCGCGGACCCGGAGAGCACGCCCGCGCCCGAGGTCCTCGCTCTGAACGGTAAGGAGAAGGAGATCCTCCTCCGACGGGTCGAGGAGCTCGCGGCGAAAGCGGGGTACCCGGCGCACAAGCGCCACGGCCTCGCCCTCCTATGGCGGCGCGTCCTCGGCCGGTCGACCCCGACCGAGCCGGAATATCGCATGCTCCTCGGCTTCCTCAAGAGCGTGGATCGCTGGGGCAAGAGGTCGCATGGCGAACGGTAACGAGTGGCTTCGGGTGCGCGGCATGGGACGAGAGCGGTTCGCGGGCCACCTCGCCGACTACCTCGGGACGATCGGCTACGCGGTCGAGCGGAGCGACACGACCGAGCCGTCGGAGAGCCGGGTGTCGGCCGAGCTGAAGCGGATGAACCCGGCGGTCCCCGAGGCCGCGCGGACGCTCGTCTTCACCGTTGTCCCGACGAGCGGGGGCGCCGCGGTCGTCTGGACGACGCCGTTGACCGTGCCCGAGCCCGACCGCGCGCGGTTCGGACGGCTCGTCAGCGAGATTACTCACCACCTCGAACGCGCCGTGCTCACGGAGAGCCACGCGACCGCTCGCGTGAGCCGCGCCCCGGACCTCCGGCTCCCGTGGGAAACACCGACGTAAGGTCCCGAACACCCGCCAACGGCGGACCTTAATCGCTCCCCCGGCTCTCGGCGTTCGAGGATGCGGGGCGAACTCAGTCGGGACCACCTGGTCCTCGGACTCCTGTTCGTGGTCGGCGGCAGTTCGCTGCTCTGGGGCCTCTACCTCGTCTTCTACATCGCCGCGACGTCCCCGTCCGGGATCTTCAACACGATTCTCGGGCTTCTCGTCCTGCTCATCACCTGGGGGTTCCTCCTCCCGTACGCCATTCCCGCGGAGCGCGCCGAGCCGAGCGCCCCTCCGCCGACCGCCGTCGCCGCGAGCCCGCCTCCCGCCGCCCGTTACGTCGAGCGCCGAGCGCCCGCGCGCCCGACCCCGAGACCCCAACCCCGGGCGTCCCTCGCGCCGACCCCGGCACCACGGATCGCGCCCACCTCCTTCGCCCGGTCCTCCGCTCGGGCGGGCTCCGTCTCCTCCCGGGTAGCCCCGGTGCCCATCTCTCCGCCGACCCGACGCCTTGCTCCGACGCCGGAACAGCGAAGGGCGTCCGCCGAGGAGGCCGAGATTGCGGCGATCCTCGCTGACCTCCCCGGACCCGTGGACTCCCTCTCGTCCAGCAGCTCGCCGGAGGAGATGATCCGCCGACTCGACGCGCTGCGCGACGACCTGGCGGGCGGATCGGGTTGACCCGGAGCTTCTCCCCGAACGGCCGGCCCCCCTCCGACGGGCGCGCGAACATCACGCTTATAATGGGGTCGCAGGTCCCCCGCCGCCGCCCATGAGCCAGTCGCTCTACCGATACATCTCCACGTCGTTCCGGCAGACCCTCGGGGAGGAGGGCGCCGAGCTCCGGCACGAGCGTCTCCTGACGTGGCGCCGCCAGCACACGGTCACGCGGCTCGCCCACCCGACCCGGCTCGACCGGGCCCGGGCGATCGGATGGAAGGCGAAGGAAGGGTTCATCATCGTCCGCGTCCGGGTCCGCCGGGGCGGCCAGCGCAAGCGGGCGATCATCGCGGGTCGCCGCCCGAAGCGGAAAGGGATTCTCCGGATGACGCTCGCGAAGAGCGTGCAGCGGATCGCCGAGGAGCGGGCCCAGAAGCATTACCCGAACCTCGAGGTCCTCAACTCCTACTGGGTCGGCGAGGACGGGAAGGAGAAGTTCTTCGAGGTCATCCTGCTCGACCCCGCGCACCCCCAGATCATCGCCGACCGACAGGTCGGCTGGATCGCCGGTCCGGCCCACACCGGACGCGTCTACCGCGGGCTGACCCGCGCCGGGCGCGACGGCCGCGGACTTCGGTGGACCGGCAAGGGCACCGAGCGGATGCGGCCGTCGAGGGCCCGGAATCGCCGGGACACCCGCCGCACGCAGGTCAAGGTCATCCCGTAAGGTTCTCGCGCGGGTCACGCCGCGTCGCCGAGCGCCTCGTCGACCGTGGTGCCCTCGGCCTCCGCCGTCCGGCGGGCCCATCCGTGGAGGCCTTCCACGTGGACCACCTCCCCCCGGAGCGCCTTGGCGAGCTTGCGGCGGTACTCGAGGTCGAGGCCGACCGCGTCGGCGGTGAGGAAGTCCCGGACCCTCTGCGCGAGGTGGCCGCCTTCGGAATCCCAGTCGGTCAGAACGATCACCTTCCGGCCGCCGCGGGCGAGACGGGCGGCGAGCGCGCTGAGGGTGCCACCGCCGTGCACGAGTTCGATCGGACCGACGATCCCGAGCCGTCGGAGGGATCGGCGGTCGCGCTCCCCCTCGACGAGGATGGCGGAGCCCCCGGCGGCGCTCTCCTCGCGCAGGCGACCCACGATCCGGACGAAGTCGGGCCACGCCGTCGCCCTGGGGGTGGGTTCCGACATCGCGAGGGTACCGCGGACGCGCCGCGGCATCCACCGTCCGACTCGACAACCGCTTTAGGCTGCTCCCCCTCGGGGCTCCTCCCATGCCCGACCCGTACACCCAGCTCCTCGAGTGGCGTCGGGCCGAGGCCGCGGCGCGCGGGCTCTCGAAGCTCCCGCTCGAGTTCTACGAATCGACGCAATCCTACCTGGCGGAAGTCCGCCGGACGTTCGAGTCCGAGCTCCGCGAGAATCCGGGCGGCAAGAAGGGCGACCTCGCCCGTCAAACGCATTCGCGGGCGAGCCAGGTCGCGCGCGACGTCGTCGAGGCCCGGATGTCGAAGGTCCTCAGCCTCGCGTTCCAGGCGAGCGTCGGTGGCTCGCGCGAAGTCCCGAACGCGCTGCCCGAGGAACGCAAACTGTTCGACCAGGTCCTCAAGGTCCTGCGGGACCACCGCCAGTCGGTGGCCCCGTTCCTCGAGCCGGTCGCGCCGGGGGGAGCGGCGGTGCCGTCCGCCGGTGCTTCGCCCCCCATCACGGTCCGGGCCGCCGATCCCCCGGCCCCCGCCGCCCCCGCTCCGGTCGTCCCCCGATTGACGTACGTCCGCGTCCTGAAGGATGGGCCCGCCGTCGAGATCGGGAAGGAGACGATCGAGCTCCGCGCCGAGGACGTCCTCGCGCTTCCCGAGGACCGGGCGCGGCTGCTCGTCCAGAGCGGACTCGCGGCGATCGTCCGGCGCGACGAGCGGCCCGTCACGACGTAGCGGGCGGTCCTCGAGTCCCGAGCTCGAGCACCCGGAACGTATCGAAGCCGAACAGCAGATTCTTGGCGGCGAGCCGCAGCTGGACGAGCGCCTCGGCCCCGACCGTCCGGTGCTCGGTCGTCTCCAGGAGCTCCGCGAATCCCCATTCGCCGAGCGCCTCGGATTGCCTCCGGAACGACCGTTCCACCAGCCCCGCCCGCTGGGCCGCCGAGCGGATTCGTCCGAAGTCGACGAACGCGCTCAGGTCCGCGGTCCCCGGCGCCTCCAGAGGGTCGACGACCCGATGGTCCCGGATCGCCGCGAGCGTCCCGCTCCCATGCCCGCGAACGAGCTCGTCGGTGTCGGCGCCGTAGTCGAGGAAGATCGCGACCCCGTCGCTCAGGTGGTCGGCGACCTCGCGGAGGAATCCTTCGGCCCGCTCCCCGAGCTCGTACCGCGTCCCGTCGTCGGCGGCGGGCAACGGTCCGCCCGGGACTCGGGCCGGTCGCGGGCCGTCGGCCCACTCGAACTTGTCGCCGGCCCATCGAACCCCGAGCTCCGCCCACTCCGACCCGCGCCGGACCAACCGGCGGAACGGCAGCGCGTCCAGGAATTCGTTGGCGATGACGGCCCCGATGAACGGGCCCCGATCCCCGAGCGTCTCGGCGAAGTCGAACACGACTGCGGACCCCGTCCCCTCGCGGGCGAGTCGTTCGCGCAGGCGACCCCGCAGCCCCTCCGAACGTTCGACGAACGTCCACCGCCATGGCAGCCCGTCCGTCGGAAGCGAGCGGAGCACGTCGAGCGCGAGCGTGCCGTCCCCGGGTCCCATCTCGACCACCCGGAACTCGACCCCGTCCGGAAGGCAGACCGCCTCCGTCTGAAGCCGTCGGGCGAGGGCGGCCCCGAACAGCGGCGTCACGTGCGCCGCGGTGTAGAACGACCCGCTCGGGCCGAGCGGCGTCGCCTCCGCGTTGTAGAATCCGTCCGGCGAGTACAGCGCGATCTCGACGAACCGGTCGAACGGCAGCACGCCGTCGCCGGCGGCCTCGCGGAGGCGACGGACGACGTCGGTGGGGCCGCCCGCGAGGGCCATCGCGGGCTCAGCCGATGTAGCCGAGGTCTTCTCGGCTGGACGGCGTCGGCGCTTCCGGAGGACGCGTCTCCGCCTCGTGGATCTTCTGCGCGATCCGGTCGATCTCCTTCGCCTTCGCCTCGAGGTCGGAGAAGTCGATCGGGACTTCGAGGATCTTCGTGAGCACTCGCAGGACCGCTTCCGCGCTCCGGGGGTCGACGAAGTAGCCGCTCGTCTCGCCCATCAGGCAGACGCCGTGCATGTCGAACAGGCGCCCGAGCCCGAGGAACAGACCCGATGCCCCGATGAGGCCGCCGCCGGGGTCGTTGCGGGAAAAGACGACCCCGACCTTTTTCATCGCCTCGACGAGCTCCGGGGACGTGGCGGCCCCGAGGACCCTCGGGGTCTCGATGACGCGGCCCTGCGCAAAACCGGCCAGCGTGTACACTTCGCGGGTCCCGAGCGAGTGGGCGACGGAGAGCACGCGCTCGGTGAGCTCGTACTGGCCCTCCGGCGTCAGGCCCTGGTAGTCGCCGCCGAGGATCAGGAGGTCGCGCTCCTTCGGGTTCGTCGCGCGCCGGTAGGAGAGTTCCTGGGACACGAGCCGGATGAGGCCCTCCTCGCTCACGTACACCTGCGGCGGGAAGAACTTGGAGTGGATCGTGGCGAGCGGCTTCGCGCCGAGCTTCTCCTTCAGGTAGTCGGCGGCGAGCTTGCCGACGTTGCCGACGCCCGGGAGTCCCTCGACCAGAACGGGGTTCTTGAGCTCGACCTTTTCGATCCAGCGAATGTGCACGTCGTCCATCTCGAAACCCGACGTCGCCGAACCGAGCGGCCGGTAAATAACGGCGCGCTAACGCTTCGCGGACGTGCTGGTGCCCGCCGCCGAACCGACGGTGAGGCCACGCTCGGTGAGCTTCGCGGGCAGGACGCGCGTCCGCTCCGGGTGGTTCCGGATCTTCCGGACCGCGATCGAGTGTTCGTACGACTCGCCCCGGGGGCGCGCGCTGAGCTCGACGACGAGGTCGGCCATGTCCTCGAGCATCCCGGAGACCCGGCGCTCGTGGAACTCGCCCTGGACCACGAGCAGCGCCTGCCCGCCGAGCTCCTGGGCCCGATGGCGGATCTGCCGCACGACGGTCATGACGTCGTTCGTTTCCAGCACCTCGAAGAAGAAGTCGAGCGAATCGAGGACGAGGCGGAACCGGCCGTCGAGCGCCGCGAGGTCGGCCAGCAGTCGGCTCGTGATGTTGTAGGTCGAGGAGGCGGCCGGCTTTCCGTGGCTGCCGTCGAGGTCGGCGAGCTTCAGGCCGCGCTCCCGGAGCTGGGAGATCTCGAGGGAGTGGACGAGGACGTTGCGGAAGTACTCCTCCGAGAGGTTGACGATCTGAACGCCGTCGGGGTCCCAGCCGAAGTCGCGGAACGCACGGTGAACATCCTCGGTCCGCTCGTAGGTCGTGTAGTAGAGCACCGGGGAGGTCCCGACCATCGCCTGCGCGAACTGCTTCGCGAACATCGGGGTGCCCGCCCCGGAGTGGCCCACGAGGAGGCCGAGCCATCCGGGCGGCATCGAGGCGAACAGCTCCGGGTCGAGCTCCGGGATCCCGAGGACGGTCTGGTCGTCCGCCATGGGTCCTACGGTCGCCTCCGGACGACCTCGATGGTCTCGTCGACAACGTGCCCGAGCATCTGGTCGAGCTCGGACTCGGTGTCCTCGCTGACCACGAGGAGCACGGTCAGCACCTGGCGGCTCTTCAGATTGTTCACGAGGATGTGGAAGAACTCGGATAGCAGGTCTTTCGGGTTGTGGATCGCGAGCGAGTTCACCGAGTCGATCACGAGGATCGTCCTCGGGCTCGGATGCTTCCGAAGAAGGTACTCGACCCGCAGCATGATGTCCTCCAGCATGCGCGGGGACTCGACGTACGTCGCGTTCGGCAGCGGGTCGCGGTAGTTCATCATGATGTGGCTGATCGCGTCGACGAACGAGAGGCGCGACGCGTCGACGTCGAGCGCCTGCGCGAGGGACCAGACCAGCGAGGCCGGGTTCGTGACCGAAACGTAGATCGTGTGGGCGTTCGTCTCGCTCCCGACATCGCGCAGCGCGGCGTTGAGGACCGCGAAGTAGTCGTCCGCGTACTCGCGAGGATTCAGGCGGATGGCGACCGCCGAGCCTCCGGCCAGTGCGCGCAGCCGCTCGCCGATGTCCTCCTCCGGCGCCATCAGCTCTCCTGGCGGCCGCCCTTCAGGTGCGGGGCCATGAGGAGGCCGATCGGGGTGAGCTCCATCACGTACTGCGCGCGGGAGTGGGAGGTCCCGCGCATCTTCACGACCTGGAGGATCCGGAGGATGTCGCCCTGGCGACGGGCGTTCCCGAGGAGGATGACGCCGTCCACGATCGCCTCCTCGACGCCGTGGGCCGAGAAGCGGCCGGCGCTCTGGCCGATCTCCGAGACGAGCAGCGTCGTACAGCCGAGCTCCGCGAGACCCTGGGAGAGCTTCAGCATGAAGTCGCGGATCCGCTCGTCGCGCCGGATCCGGTAGCAGACCGACGTCAGCGAATCGAGGACGACTCGCTGGGCACCGGCCTCGCGCGCGAGGTCGAGGAACGTCTTCAGCAGGAGGTCGATCTCCTCGAGCGTCAGCTCCTCGTGGTTGAGGCCGAGCCGGTCGTAGATCACCGGCACGTCGATGAAGACGAGGCCGCCGGCCTGAACCAGGTCCTGGCGGAAGAACTCGAAGGTGGACAGGTTCTCGATGAGCTTCTCCGACGCCTCCGTGACGGAGAAGAACAACGTGCGCTCGCCCTTCTCCGCGCCGCGGACCAGGAATTCGAGGCAGAGCGTGGTCTTGCCGGTCCCGACGCTGCCGGCGACGAGGACCATGTTGCCGCGGGGGATGCCGCCGCCGAGGATGTTGTCGAGTCCCTCGATGCCGGTGACGCAGCGCGACCGGATGCCGCCCGCATCCGCCGTATCGGGGCTTGCGGCGGTTGCCATCGGAGGAAAGCAGGCGGGCCCACCTTAAAGTCGCTTTCGAGAATCCGGATTGAGCCCTCGCTGACGGAGCCGGGCCCATCGGGCATCGGCTCGGGCCAGTTCGGCCGGGTCCACGCCGTCCGAGAGGAGCGGCGCCAGCCGGTCCCGCCGGACGGTCCAGGTCCGAGCTCCGGCGTCGTCGAACGCGGTGAGCGCTCCGGCGCTCGCCAGCCGCTGCCCGACCGCCCGGATCGAGGCGTCGTCGGCGCGAAGTTCGTCTCGGAGGTCGTCGAGCCGCACGGTCACCGCGGATTCGGGACCGCTCGCGAGAACGCCGGCCCAGAGCAGCAGGAGCATCTCCCGACCGTCGGCCGGCCCGGTCGTTGGCGGGGCGGGGACATCGATCTCCTCCGCCGACGCCCAAAGGCCCCGGCACTGCTCCCAAGTGGCCCGCCAGCGGTCCGGGCGCGGCCGGTCCGCGTCGGTCGGGAGCCTCAGCCACCCGACCTGCTCCCCCTTTCCGAGGAGCGCGGCCGCTTCCCCGCGACGCAACCGAAGGATCGATTCCGCCGGGAGGTCCGGCACCCACCGGGCGAGCTCCCTCGCGTCGTCCGGTGAGCCGCGGAACGCGACGAGGTCGGCGACGTTGGTGAGGAGCGCCTCCCGAATCGGCTCCGGCAACGAACCGAGGGATTGGGTCGCCGCGTAGAGGTGGATGTTGAAGCGGCGGCCGAGGCGCAGCAGTTCGGCGACGGCATCGTTCGCGTACCACTGGAGTTCATCGAGGAGGACGAAGGTCTTGCCCTTCGTGCCCTCGAGAAGCTCGACCCAGAGGAGGGCGAGCAGTACGGAGAGAAGAACGCGCGCGACCGACTCTCCGACCTCCGGCGCGTCGCCGGAGATGAGCACGATCCGGCCCGACCGCACCCCCTCGCCGAGGGAGAATCGTCCGCGGGGGGACGCCAGCAGGCGGGCGAGGACCGGCGACCGTGCGACCTCCCCGAGAACGCGACGCGCCCCATCCACCTCCTCCGGCCGCGCCCGGACGCGGTCGACGAGTTCCCGCACGGCCCGCTCGGCCGACGGCGGAACACCGACGAGCCGGCCCCCGACGGAGGCGAGGATCGCGTCGGCGTCCCGGAGCGTTCCGTCCGGGTACGCCGCGGCGGCCCGAAGGGCGAGGGTCAGCATCTCGTCCAGTCGCGGACCCCAGAACGGCGAGTCCGCGTATCGGCCGGCCCGAACTCGACGAAGTGCGGAGACGAGGTCTCCGACGGCGCGCTCCCCGGAGGGACCGGGGCGAGACGCGGGGGCGAGCGCGTTCAGGCCCACGGGGGAGAGCGCCGGCGAGATCCAGACCACCCGGTCCAGGGCGCTCGCCGGAAGCCGGTCGAGCAGGCGCCGCGAGGTGTCCCCGACGGGGTCGAAGAACACGACGCTGCCGAGTTCGCTCGCGCGGACCGCCGCCCGCAAGAGGGCCGTGCTCTTGCCCATCCCGGTTTCCCCGAGAAAGAGCGCGTGACGTCCCTGGCCAGGCTCGACCGGCAACCCCGAGGGACTTCCGGTCTCCGTTCGGCCGAGAATGAGCGTCCGCATCGACGACGGCGATCCCTCGGCGCCGCCGGGAAGTCGGAGCGATGGGGACGGCCAGAACCCGAGAAGCTCCGGCACGGAGAGGACGATCGGGGGCGGGGACCGGCCGAGCCAACGGCCGGTCCATCTCCAGCCGATCCCGTTCCCTCCGTCTTCCCGGGAGCTCACCCCGACCAGTCGAGTCATGACGCGCGCGGAATCCGGATTGGTCGCTCGGATCCGACCGCGGACGTCCCATCGGGGGGCCACGGACCGGTCGGCGAGTTCATCGGCGAATCTTCGGGCAACGGTTGTGGACGTTTCGGAGCGGAAACCGGTCGGTTGGCGCACGAGGGACGGCGGGGGCGGACCGACGGCCGGAGACGGTCCGAGCGGGCGGAGTCGCCACTCGACCGTCCCCGCCGGCAGCAGGAACAGCGCGGACCCGACCGAGTCGGCCCACGGGCTCGTCAGGGGGCCGACCGTACGGAAGGGCCGTTCCGGCCCGCCGAGCGACCGACCCACCGCGACAGTGGGGCCGCCGCCGCCCACCTCCCGCGAGGTCGCGACCCAAGCTCCCGGCGGGTAGGCCGGCACGAGCGAGCCCGCGACCCAGCGGGCCGTGGCGAGGTCGGTCGCGTGCAGTCGAACGCTCGGGGCCGGCCCGGCGTTCCACCGAAGCGTGAGGTCGACGGGCCAACCGGCGGCGGCCCGCAGCGACGCGGACAGCCGGTCGACGAAGCGGTCCCGCTCCTCCCGCGTCCTCGCCCCGGCGGATCCGCGGAACTCCCAGGCTCTCGGTGGAGGGGCCGTGGACCGGAGCATCGAACGCGCCAGAGCACGTCGCGTCGGCGGGTCGAAGGAGAATTCGGCAGGTCCGAGAGGTGAACGCTGCTCCGCGTACGGTCGCACGGAGTCGATAAGTACCGAGCTCCGTCGGTGAGCCGGGGATCCCGATGTCGTCGCTCGAGGAGCAGATCACCTCGATCGAGGACGAGATCCGCAAGACCCAGTACAACAAGGCGACCCAGCACCACATCGGCCGCCTTCGCGCGAAGATCGCCGTCCTCAAGCTCGAGCGGGAGACCCGGGCGAAGGGGAAGGGCGGCGGGGTCGGCTACTCCGTCCGGAAGTCCGGCCACGCGACGGTCGGGCTCGTCGGCTACCCGTCGGTCGGCAAGTCGACCCTGCTGACGCGCCTGACCGGGGCGGAGAGCGAAGCGGCCGCCTACGACTTCACGACGGTCTCGATCATTCCCGGAATGCTCCGGTGGGGAGGCGCGTCCATCCAGGTGCTCGACATGCCCGGGCTCGTTCCCGGCGCGGCCAAAGGTCGAGGACGCGGACGGGAGGTCCTGTCGGTCGTCCGTTCCGTCGACCTGATCCTGTTCATGGTCGACCCCCAGCACACGGACTTCCGGGCGCTCGTGACGGAGCTCGAGGGGGCCGGCGTGCGGGTGAACTCCCGGCCGCCCCGCATCGTGGTGACGCGGTCGGACCGGGGGGGGCTCACGGTCTCCAGCACGGTGAAGCTGACCCACTTGGCGGGGGGTCTCGCGACGGACATCGCCCGCGAGTTCGGGTTCCACAACGGCTCCCTCGTCTTCCGCGAAGACGCGACGGCCGACCAGCTGATCGACGTGCTCGCCGGGAACCGGGTGTACAAGCCGGCGCTCCTCGCCGTCAACAAGTGCGAGCTCCTCACGCCGGCCGAGCGCGAGAACCTCGCGATCCGTCTCCTCGAGTTCCGGCCCCGGTTCATCTCCGCCCGCGAGCGGATCGCCATTCCCGACCTGATCGAAGCGATGGGCGAGGCGCTCCAGTTCATCCGGATCTACGTCAAACCGCCCGGCCGGGAGGCCGACATGAAAGAGCCCGTCATCCTCCGGCGCGGCGACCGGGTGAGCGACCTGATGAAGCGGCTCCCGGGCGAGATCGAGGCGGCGTTCAAGGCGGCCCAGGTGTGGGGAAAGAGCGCCCGGTTCCCCGGCCAGACGGTCGGGCGGGACCACCCGCTCGCCGACGAGGACATCGTCACCGTCGTCGTGCAACACGGGGGCCGGACGGCGGCGTAGCCTCCGGGTCTCCTTCGGGCCGGAACATCGCCTTCGTCGGGCGGCCGCCGAGGAGGAAGTGCCGCCGGTGGAACGGCTCGAGGCCGAGCGGCCGCTCGAGCTCGACCGAGGGACCCAGCTTCCGGACGGCGTCGTCGAGGTGCTCCCGGGCCGTCCGGTCCCGGCCCATGCTGGCGGTCTTCAACGCGAGGAGAACGACCCCCGAGGGTCGTAGGAAGAGCCGGGCATTTCGGAGCGCGATCTCCACCTGGTCGGCCTGGGGGAGGTCGAGGTACAGTCCGTCGACGGGGGGAACGATCGGCAGGTACGCGAGCGGCTCCCGTGCGTCGGCGAGGACCGGGCCGATGTTCGGGTACCGCTCCGAAAGCGCGAGGAGCCGGGCGAACGGGCGGACGCTCTTCTCCACCGCGACGACGAGCCCGTCCGGTCCTACGAGGTCCGCGACGTGGGAGGCGGTGGTGCCCGTCGCCGCCCCGAGGTACAACCATCGCTCGCCGCGCCGGGGGATCGGACCGTCCCACCCGTTGGCCAGCGCCGCCCCGAGCTTGCTCCGGGACGGGTCCCACCGCCGGAGGACAACGTCGTCGGCCGACGTGATCCGTTCGCCGTACACCTCCGGCGGGTCGGCGAGCGCGGCGGTCCAGTGGGAGACGAATTCCCGCTCCTTCCGTTCGTAGAGCGCCTCGCCGGGGACGACGGGCTCCGGCCGGTTCGGTCGCCTCATGCCCGCCTCCGTTCGAGCTGAGCGCGGCGGCGGTCGCGCCGGGGCAGGAGCGCGGCCGCGACGTCCGCCCGCGTGGTCGAATCCGCGCGGGCGGCGATCACCGCCAGCGCGGCGAGACTCCGCGCGTACGCGCCCTGGCGGTCGGGGGGCAGCCGGTCGAGCCCTTCCGCCCGGTAGAGCAGGCCGAACCGGGGGCCTCGTCCCCCGGCCGGACGCCGGCGGGAGCCGAGCAGCTGGAGTCGGGACGCGGGCATTCGGCCGAGGGCGGGGAGTCCCCCGGCGGCGGCGACCAGCCGGCCGGCGACGCGGGCGCCCACCACGCGCGAAAGGTTCGGGGCGAACGCGCGGGTCGCGCCCTCGAGGCGCCGCACGAGGTCGGCGTGGTGGCGTTCGAGGGCCACTCGATAGGTCTTCCAGGCGGTCGCGTACTCGGCGAGGGGCCCTTCCGAAGGTCCCACCCAGCTCGACAGCGCCCCGTCGTCGCGGGTCCGGGCCCTCTCGACGCGCTCCTCCTCCCGGGCCAGGGCGATGACGGTCTCCTCCGGACTCGCGAGCGTGCGTTCGAGGGCCGAGCGCGCCTCGTCGAGAAGCATCGACCGCCACTCGGAGGTCGGTCGACCCGCCGCGACCGTCCGGGCGCGAGCGAAGTCGACCGGTCCGGCCAGCGGCCGTGAGAGACCGACCGCCCCCAGGGCCCGGGCGACGACCGCGTCCCCGGCCTGGAGCGTCGGGGTCGCGGCGACGAGCCTTCGGAGGGCGGACGGCTCGGGAACGTCGGCGAGCGAGCGGACCGCCTCGGACGGAGCGCCGCCGGGCCGGTCCGGGTCGACGACGGTCCATCGCCGGCCCTCCCGAAGGAGGACGGACGGCGCCACGCCCTAGAACTCCGTGAGGGACTTCTGGTACCGGCGGCGCTCTTCGGGGACGTCGAGCGGGTACCGGCCCGTCAGGCAGCCGAGGCAGAGATTCTCTTGCGCGATGCCGATCGACGCGACGAGGCCCGGGAGCGAAAGGTAGTGCACCGATTCCGCCCCGATGACGCGGGCGACCTCCTCCTCGGTGCGGCCGTTGGCGACCAGCTCCTTGCGGTCCTTCATGTCGATGCCGAAGTAGCAGGGCGCGACGATCGGAGGGCACCCGATCCGCACGTCGATGTGCGTCGCCCCGGCCTCGCGGACCATGCGGACGATCTCGCGGAGCGTCGTCCCACGGACGATCGAGTCGTCGATCAGGACGACCCGCTTCCCCTTCAGGAGCCCCGGTACCGGGTGGAGCTTGACGCGGACCTCGTCCTCGCGCCGCTTCTGGTCGGGGAGGATGAACGTCCGCTCGACGTACCGGTTCTTGATCAGACCCTCGGTGTACGGGATCCCCGAGACTTCCGAGTAGCCGAGCGCCTGGGGCCGGGAGGAGTCCGGGACCGGGATCACGACGTCGGCGGTCGCGGGCGACTCCTTCGCGAGGGTCTGGCCGATCCGATGGCGGACCTCGTAGACCATCTGGTTCTCGGCGACGGAGTCGGGCCGGGAGAAGTACACCCACTCGAACATGCAGTGGGCCCGCTCGCCGATGTTCGACATCCGGCTCGAGTGGAGCGTCTGGCCCTTGTCGACGATGACGACCTCGCCGGGGAGGATGTCGCGGACGAGCCGACCGCCCATCAGCTCGATCGCGACCGACTCGCTCGCGACGGCGTAGCCGCCGTCGACCGTGCCGAGTACGAGCGGCCGGATGCCGAGCGGGTCGCGGAACGCGACGAGGCGCTGGCCGACGAGCATCACGACCGCGTAGCCGCCGATCAGCTCGACGGAGGCGCGGCGGATCGCCGCCTCGAGGTCCCGCGTGCGCCCGTACTCGAGCGCGATCATCTGCGCGATCGTTTCGGAGTCGGCGCTACCGAGGAACTCGACCCCCTGCGCCTGCAAACGGCGCCGCACCCGCTCGAAGTTGACGAGGTCGCCGTTGTGCGCGAGCGCGGCGTCTTCGTCGCGGAGCTTCACGACGAGCGGCTGCGCGTTTTCGAGGTCGCTCGCGCCCGTCGTCGAGTACCGGACGTGCCCGATCCCGACCGACCCGCGGAGCGACTCGATCGCCTCCTGGGTGAAGATCTCGTGGACGAGACCCATCCCCTTGCGGTGGTGGAGGGTCCCGTGGCTGCTCGTCGCGATCCCGGCCGACTCTTGGCCGCGGTGCTGGAGCGCCCGGAGCCCGCGATACAGGTAGGGGGCCGCCCCCTTCCCCTGCAGCGAGACTCCGAGGACGCCGCAGTTCTCGTGGACCGGCATGGCTCGGGGCGGTGCCGAAATCGGCTCCCGACCCGAGCCACCCGGATGTGGGTCTTAAGCGATGCGCACTCGGTTACCCGAACAACGCCGAGAGACCCTCGGCGGCCTCCTCTTCGGAGACGCCCTTCTCTTCCTTCTTCTCTTCTTCCTTCTTGCCGCCCTTCTCGTCCTTCTTCTCGGGGGTGGCCGCGGCCGGGGCCGGAGCGGCGAACGTCTCGGCCTTCGCGAGCACCTCGGCGAGGTTGACCCCGTCGAGGCTGGCCAAGAGCGCCTTCACGCGCGCGCCGTCCGGGCTGACGCCCGCGGCGGTCAGCACCTGCGTGAGACCCTTCTCGTCGATCGGCTTTCCGGCGGCGTTGAGCAGCAGCGCACCATACACGTACTCCATCGTTCTCCCTCCAGTTCTTTGGGTGGACTAGGCTCCTTCCAGGTGTTGCAAGGCGCGCGCCTGGGCGAGCGCCTTGGCAAGGATCGGGGCGAGCGTCGCCGGCGTCGTGTAGCCGGCGGCGATCGCCACGGCGAGCGCCCTTCGGTGGGCGCGGGTGACGAGCAGCGGGATCGTGACGGGCGTCGCGTACCCGAGCTCGAGGGCGAGGGCAAGCGCGCGCTGGTGCGCGCGGCCGAGCTCGGCCCGCTTCGCATCGAGGTCGACGGCGAGGACCGAGGGCGCGTAGAACGTGTCCCCGTCGACCGCGGCGCGGAGCTCGAGACCGACCTCGAGGGGGAAGATGTCGAGCCGCGTCAGGAGGCCGGCGACCTCGCGGGTGATCGTCTGGCCGGCCTTCACGACCGTCGCGTCCTTCTTCAGGACGACCTTACCCTTCTCGATCGCGGCGGGGAACCCCGCGTGCTGGAGTTCGCCGACGATGGGACCGGGTTTGAAGCTCGTCGTCTGGGCGGAGACGACGATGTCGTGCGGGGCGAGCTCGCCCCCTCGGGCGGGCGTCGGGGAGCGGGTGCGGGAGAGCTCCTGGTAGAGCGTGAACGGATTCCCCTCCGCGGAGAGGATCGCCGTCTGGTCCGTGACGTGCTCGAGGAGCGGCTTCAGGGCGGGGCGGTCGGGGACGGCGGCCTCGATCGCGTGCCGCAAGGAGCTGTTCGGGGCGACGAGGATCGGATGGCCGTTGTCCCGGAGCGCCCGGCGCATCTTCTGCAGCGCCGAGGCGGGAACGCCCCGGACCGCCACGACGGCGGTCGTGCGATGGGAACGGATCGTTTGCGCGAGCGCCTCGACGCGAGCGAGCTTCTCGGGGCGGACGCTTCCTCGGCCCGGCATCGTCGATTTCCTTCCTACCAGAGGCGGACGGCGGGTCCCATGGAGGTCTTGACGTAGACGGACTCGATGTTGTTGCGGCCCCGCTCGAGCTTGCCCATGACCCGGGTGAGCAGCGCGTCGATGTTCTGGGCGATCTGCTCGGGGGGCATTGTGCGGATGCCCACCGGGGCATGGAACGTCCGGTTCCCCTTCGAGCGGACCCGGACGGAGCGCTTCAAGGCGTTGATGACGTTCGTCGGGTCGCCGCCGGGGGGCACCGGTCGCGGCATCTTGCCGCGCGGGCCGAGGACGACGCCGAGCCGCTTACCGATCGTCGGCATCAGCGGGGCTTCGGCGAGGAAGAAGTCGACCTCGTCGACGAGCTTCTTCGCGGCCTTCTTGTCCTTCATCAGCTCCTCGAGCTGGGCCGGCGCCATCACGACGTCAGCGACCGACTGCGCCTTCTGGCACATCTCGGGGGTCCCGAACAGGGCGACCTTCACATTGCGCCCGCGGCCGTTCGGGAGCGGGACCTCGTCCTCGAGACGGTTCTTCGGGATCGACAGGTCGAGGTCCTTCAGGTTGATCGCGATCTCGACCGTCTCCGGAAACTTGCGTTCCGGGGATTTGGAGAGCGATTCCGTGACGACGTCGATGGACGACCGGTCGACCATTTCTCCTCGAAGGTGAGGCCGCCGAGTTTGCACCCTTACATAAGCCTTGAGGCGGTTTCGGGCCTTGCCGGCCGTCGACCGGACGGACGCCGACAGATTCGGTACCCAGGAGGTATTCGTGCGGGAACATCGGCCGGCCGCACGTGGAGGACGACGGGCCGGTCTGGGCGTTCGTCTTCTCGCTGATCGCCGGTCTATTGATGATTCTCGACGGCCTGTTCGAGTCGCTCGCGGGAAGCCTCGCCGACGAGCTCGGCGCGGGGTTCGCGGGTGGCATTCTGAGCGCCCTCGGGTTCTTCGGGATCCTGTTTGGCCTCGTGGTGGTGATTCTCGCGGTGGCGGTGTTCCGTCGTCCGGAGAACCACACCATGTTCGGGATCACGATCCTCGTGCTCTCGCTGTTCAGCGTCGTCGGTGGAGGCGGATTCCTGGTCGGAATCGTCCTCGGCATCATCGGTGGGGCCCTCGCCATCCTGTTTGAGGAGTCCGAGGATATCGCGCACGACCCGGTCCGGGGCCACGATGTCCCCACCCCCGTCCTGGCGACCGGGACCCCCGGGCCGAGAGCATCCTCACCGCGGGTGTGCCCGAACTGTCACACGGCGCTGCCGCCCGGAGCGGCCCGCTGCCCGGACTGCGAGACGCCGGTGCCCCGCACGACGTAGGGCCGTCCCGCGGTCGCATTAGCCCTATATACAGCCCGCGGCTCGGCGCCGCCCGATGCATTACCCCAAGGTCGTCTCGACCTACTGTCCGAGGTGCAAATTGCACACGGCACACGAGGTGGAGAAGGACAAGAAGCGCCCGGCCTCCGAGCTGAAGTGGGGGCAGCGGCGATTCCGCCGGGCGACGTCCGGGTACGGCGGCTTTCCCCGACCCAAGCCCGAGGGACGCGCCAAGGCCGTCCGGCGCGTCAACCTGAAGTTCCGATGCAAGAAATGCAAGTACATCGTCAAGCCGGCCAGCTGGCGGGCGAGCCAGCTCGAGCTCGTGGAGCACAAGTAGGGGCACCATGACGACGCACGGTCCCGCGCCCTTCTGGGTGGTCAAGTGCCCGGACTGCTCCGGCGAGCAGACGATGTTCAGCCGCCCGGCCACGAACGTGAACTGTTCGGTCTGCGGCGCCACCCTCGCCTCGCCCACCGGCGGACTCGCCAAGCTGCGCGGCGAGCTCGTCCGCACCGCCGAGTAGAGGGGTCCGCTCGCTCGTGCCGCTCAGGCCCGAGTTCCCCGAGGAGGGGGAACTCGTCGTGGGAACCGTCACCTCGATCCGGAACTTCGGGGCGTTCGTCACGCTCGACGAGTACGCGAACCGCGAGGCGTTCATCCATCTCTCCGAGGTCGCGACCGGGTGGGTCAAGTACATCCGGGACCACATTCGCGAGGGCCAGAAGATCGTCGCGCGGGTCTTGCGGCTCGACCCGGCGAAGGCCCAGATCGATCTCTCGCTCAAGCGGATCAACGACCACCAGCGCCGCGAGAAGATCCAGAGCTGGAAGAACGAGCAGAAGGCGGTCCGCCTTCTGAACCTCGTCGCACAAGCGCTCAAGGTCGAACCGGAGGCCACGCACGCCGAGTTCGCGGAGACGCTCATCGAGCGGTACGGGAGCCTGTTCAACGCCTTCGAGGTCGCCGCGGCCGACCCGAAGCGGTTCCAGAAGGAAGGCGGCAAGGCCGCCTGGGTCACCGCGTTCCTCAAGGTCGCGCACGAGAACATCGTCCCGCCGCACGTCGCCATTCGCGGCACGATCGAGCTCACCGACTCCTCTCCCATGGGCGTCGAGAACGTCCGCGCCGCGCTCCTCGCGGCCGAGGCCGTCGACGCCGAGGCCGTCTCGGTCGCCTACGTCGGCGCGCCGCGCTACCGGATCATGGTCGCGGGCACGCAGTACAAGCAGGCGGAGGAGACCATGAAGCACGCCACCGAGGCCGCCATCGCCGCCATCAAGGGCGCCGGTGGCCAGGGGAGTTTCGAGCGCGCATGACGGAGTCGATCCTCCGAGTCTGCCGCGATTGCGGCCGCTACACGTTCGCCGACGCCTGCCCGGCCGGGCACGGAACGACCCGGACGCCCCACCCGGCTCGCTTTTCTCCGAACGACCGTTGGGCCAAGTACCGGCGGGCGTTGTTCGACGTGACGGCCGGGACGGGGGTTTAGATTTCGATGGCCGCGGTGATGCACCGCATCAAAGTCGTCAACGACATGAGCGAGCTCGTCCCGATCCTGCGCGCGGTCGATTCTCCGGTGAAACTGAAGCTGGTCCAGCGGCTCGCCGATGCGTGGCTCACTGGCGACGATGTGGAGCGCGAGTTCGGGAAGGAAGGGACGAAGGCGCTCCAGTTCTTCGAGAAGCTGAAGCTCATCGACACGCGCTGGGTCGCGCGCGAGGGCCACCGGCAGCCGGAGAAGAGCTACCACTTCTACTACTCCACGATCAACATCAACACGACCGCGCCGCTCAGCGAGGTGTCGGAGATCCTGTCGATCGCCTCGATGCCCGACAAGGAGTACCAGAAGTACGAGAAGCGGATTTTCGACACGGTCGGCGACGCCGGCCGCTTCTTCTCCGATGTCGCGGAAGAGCTCGGGATGACCCCGACTCGATTGAAGGGGCTCGTGAAGCGTTCCGACAAGCTCGAGTACCGCGGCCACCGGATCGAGCGGTTCCATGCCGCGCCCGCGACGTAGCGGCGCCCCGCGCCTCTCGGTGCTCCGGATCGGCCACCGGGCCGGGCGCGACCCGCGGCTCACGACCCACGTCGCGCTCACCGCCCGGGCCCTCGGCGCCGAACGCCTCTACCTGAATCCCCCCGACGCGGAGCTCGCCGAACGGGTCGAGCGCGTCGGACGGCAGTGGGGCGGGACGTTCGCCGTTGAAGGGGTCGAGGACTGGAAGGCGTTCGTCCGCCAGTTCGAGGGCACCGTCGTCCATTTGACGATGTACGGCCAGCCGCTCGAGAAGCTGCTCCCAAAGCTCCGGACCCGCTCGTCGATCCTGCTCGTCGTCGGCGGGGCCAAGGTCCCGCCGCAGCTGTATGGCCTCGCGACGCACAACGTCGCCGTCGGCCACCAGCCCCACAGCGAGGTCGCGGCGCTCGCCGTCACCCTGACGAAGCTCCGCGGGATCCCCGGTCCGGGTCCGTGGCCCGGCGCCACCCACGTCATCGTCCCGCGCGCGCGAGGGAAGGCGGTCCGGAAACTGGCCGGCGGGGGCCCGTGAGCGACGGCCCGATTCCCCCGGCCGACCTTCCCCTCGCCGCTCGGGCGCCCGGGAAGTGCATCCTGTTCGGCGAGCACGCGGTCGTCCACGGCCGCCCGGAACTCGTGCTCGCGATCGACCTGCCGGTCCAGGTCGGCGTCCGGCTCGGGACCCCGGGCCGGCTCAACGGCGACCCGAACGGCGCGACGGCGAATCCGTACTATCGAACGGCCCTCGAACGTCTCTGGGCCGGTGGCGCGTCGCTCGAGGTCCGTGTCAACTCGCGGGTGCCGCGGTCCGCCGGGCTCGGGTCGAGCGCCGCGTTCTGTGCCGCGCTCGCCGCCGCGCTGTCCGCCGCGCGCGGCGGAGTCTCGCGGACCGAGCTGGCGGAGCGCGCGTTCGCGATCGAGCGGGCCGCCCAAGGGGTCGGAAGCCCCGGGGATACCGCCGCTGCCGTCGGGGGCGGGTACCTGTCGTTGAACGCCCCCGGGGGCGCCGAGGTGTTCCGATTCACCGACGGCGAACGGTCGTGGACGGCCCGCCGGGTGCCGGACCCCTCGTGGTCGTGGGTCGTCGCGTACTCCGGCCTTCCGCGCAGCACCGCGGACGCCGTCCGGGCGGTCGGGGTCCGCCTCGCGGCCCCAGACGGACCGGCCCTCCTCGACGAGTTCCAGCGGGTGGCGGAGGAGGGGATCGCCGCGGTCCGAGCCGAGGACCGCACGAAGGCGGGCCGGTGCCTCGACGAGAACCAAACCCTGCTCGCTACGGTCGGGGTCTCCCACCCACGTCTCGAGGCCCTCCTCGAGGCGGCGCGGCCGGCGATCGTCGGAGGCAAGCTCACCGGCGCGGGCGCCGGTGGCTCGATCGTCGTCCTCCCGCAGCCGGGCCGGGAACTCGACGCGGCCCGACGGATCGCGCGCGCCGGTGGACTGCCCTTCGTGGTGCGGCCGGAACCGAACGGCGCCGCGCTCGTCGGCTCGGCCGGCGACGACTTGGACGATCCGTCCGCCTGATCCGACCGTCGGACCGGACGAGGGATCGCTACCGGCGGGTCACGACGCGGATGACCGCGCCCGCTTCCAGCGGGTGCTCCGCGGCGAGCGCCCGGTGGGTGCGCGCGTCGACCGCCTTCAGGAAGTTCTCCCCGAGGTCGGTGTGGATCCGGTAGGCGAACGCCCGAACCGCGGTCCCGGCGGGCACGAGAAAGGCGTCCGGGAGGACCCGGCCCTTCGAGTCGGTCCACTTCTGCTCGTCCTCGACGGGAAACACGACGATCTGGTGAAGCCCGTCGAACACGAGCCGTTCGAGCGCGGCCTGGACTCCGGTCGTCCCCCACGTCCGGAGGATTCCCCGGATCTCCTCGAGGGCCCGCAGTTGGGCGGCGTTGAGCTTCTCGGGGTCGGTGACCTCGAACGTCGCCGCCCCCGGCGTGTAACGGACTAGGCCGGCCCGCTGCGCCCGTCGGAGCGTCAGCTCGGCCTCCGCGGACGTCGGGGTGGACGGGACCGGCGCGATCCGTTCCGTCAGCTCCGCGAGAGCGGCCGGGGTCGTGCGGTCGGCTTTGTTCCACGCAACCCACCGCGGTTTGGAGGTTCTCAGAAGCGCCTTCGCGAGCGCGCGTCGTTCGGCCTCGGTCCACCGGGCGGGGTGCGCCCGGTCGACCGGCGTCTCCCGGAGCGCGGCCGCGATGTGCCCCGGCGAGATGGCGAGCCCGGTCAGCCGCGACTGAAGGAGCTCCTCGACGGGGCCGCCCACGAGCTCGATCGATTTCGAGAGTCGGAGGAAGTCGCGGGAGAGGATCGCGGTCACCCACTCGATGAGCTCGTCGTCGAGCCATTGCACTTCTTCGGCCGGGTCGAACGAGCCCGGCGTCGCGGGGACCCCGTCCGGCGCGGTCGCGCCGGCCCCGTCGACGACATGCAAGAACCCGGAGGCGCCGCGAAGTTCGTCGAGGAATTCCCGTCCGAGACCCTTCCCCTCGTGGGCGCCGGGCACGAGCCCGGGCACGTCGATCAAGTTGATCGGCACCCATCGGACGCCGTCGACGCACTTCGAGTTGCCGGGCGTGCACGGAACCCCCCGTTCGGCGTGCGGGCACGGCGCCCGGACCGCGCCGACGCCGCGGTTCGGCTTGAGCGTCGTGAACGGGTACGGGGCGACCGGGACGTCGAGCAGCGTGAGGGCGTTGAACGTGGTCGACTTGCCGACGTTCGCCTTGCCGACGATTCCGACTTCCACCGTCTGCTCCTCGGGTCACACCGAATAGTCGGGGGAGATCTCGGCGAACCCGGCGCTGCGGTTGACGACGAGTGCCACGGCGAACAGGAGGTCGCTGACCCGATTCGCCCACTGGAGGAGCTCGTCCCGCTGCGGCGCTTCCTCGTGGAGTTCCCACAGCGCCCGCTCCGCCCGTCTCGAGACCGTTCGGGCCACGTGGATCGCCGCGCCGGCGGGCGTGCCGCGCGGGAGGACGAACGCGTGCACCGGCTCGATCGAACCGGCGAACCGGTCGATCGCCGCCTCGAGCTCGGTCACGTGGCGCGCCCCGATCCGATGCGCCGGCGGCTTCGCGCTCGGCGGCGTCGCCAACTCGCTCATCGCGACGTAGAGCTGATGCTGCATTCGGACGAGAAGCGCCCGGACGTCGGTCTCCCCGGCGGGGAGCGCCGCCTCGGCGGCCCCCAGGAACGAGCCGAGCTCGTCGAAGGTGCCGAAGGCGGCGATGCGGGTGGAGGTCTTCTCTACGCGGCCACCGCCGCTGAGACCGGTCTCGCCGCGGTCGCCGGTACGGGTATAGAGCCGCGTACGGTTCGAGCCTCCGGTCGCCAGGGGAGCGCGTCGATCGGCGAGCTCAGCCCGTGGACGGGGCAGAATGAGATGTGGAGCACCTCATTATGCTTGGCGTCCTGACGGCACAGTCGGCAAATGAACCCACTCCGTTGGCTCCAGGCGATTCCCAGTGTCTCCATGCAACCACGTGCTACCCGCGCGAACTAGCGGTCGAGCAACCCCCGTCCCTTCCGGTCGAGTTGGGTCCGGTCGCGCCGCCGGTCGGCCCCGTCGCGCGCCGCTTGGCGCAACTTCGGGATCCGGTCGGCGTGCAGTCGCGTGAACTCGCTGAGCCCCAGGGTCAGGAGCAGGGACACCGCCCCGTCCAGATCCAGGACCCAGCCGTCCTCGACGACCTCCTCCAGCTTCGCGAGGAGCGCGACCGGGATCTCGGCCGCTCCGGCGCCGACCTTCTCCGAGTCGCGCACGAGCGCGCGCACCGCCTCGGACCGGGTCGACGAACCCGAGCGACTTCGGAACCGGTCGAGCTGCTCGACCTCCTCGGCCGTCAGTCGGACGCCGAGGAAGTGGTCGGAGCGGGGCAGCTCTCGGGCCGTTCGCACGGCGTTTAACAGAATTTAACGACTATATCTGTCTTGTGCCATTTTTGTAAAACAGTTGGGGGCAGGCTGGCTCCGAAACCTTGGCCGGTAGGTCTTCGGGGCGGGTCGGCAAATGGAATCCCGGCCGCCCGATCCGTTGACTGCCGTTTGACAACCGCCCTAGAGGCGGGGTGCCTCCTCACTATTCTGGCCCCGGCGTCCCAATGGGTTGGGAACCGCACCCCATCGCCGTGGAGCGGGTTCATGGACGCCGGACCCGAGATATAGTCCCCGATGTTCCAGCGTCGGTGGCACGGGAGAGGGCTGCCGCCGCGGGCGCGGGAGGCCCTCCCGGGGTCCGCTCGGTCGCGCAGCAACGCGCCGCGCGCGAGTTCCTCCGCACGCTCGATCGAGCCGAGTTGTCGCGATACTCGGTCGTGGGAACGTACCTACGGTTTGACGATTCGACCCGACACACCCTGAAGGAGTTTCGGCAGCGCGCGATAGCGGCGGTTGGGGCCCACAGTCGACATCCGAGCAATTTCCTGCTCTGGGGCGAACCCGGGAGTGGAAAGAGCTACCTGGTCCAACAGATCGCGGCGACGCTCGAGAAGGTCGCCGAGTACCGGGAGGTCAACCTCGCAAGTTCCGACGAACGGACTCTGGCCTCGTCGCTCGAATCCCTCACGGCGATTCACCGGCCTGTCATCTTCTTCGTGGACGAGGTCGATGCGCGGCCGGACCAGGTCTGGCCCTACGAAAC
>DAIQBL010000011.1:0-22499 GCA_036781185.1 Thermoplasmatota archaeon
TCGCGTACGACTGCGACCAGACCGTGAAGAACGTCGAGAGGTTGTAGTCGAACGCCCACGGGCTCTCGATGTAGATCGTTCCCGTCGGGTACCCGGGGGCGGGCGGCCGGGTGAGCACCGGGAGGTTGCAGGCCTGACCGCTGGGGTAGGAGGAGTTGCGGCCGATCGAGTTCGGGATCGTGACGGTCGTCCCGCCGATCGTGACCGTTAGGTACGGGTAGGAGTAGAGGACGACGTTCACCCCGCTCGGGCACCAGGTGCTGCCGAAGTTCGTCGTGTTGTGCGGCGGGAACGCCGGGATCCCGGACGTTCCGACCGGCACCGGCGCGAGCTGGAGGCACGGGATCGAGTTCGCGTTCAGCGTGACGAGCACGACGACGACCGCGACCACGACACCAACGGGCACGCCGATGTACGCCGCCCGGCGCCAGTTGCTCGACCGTCCGGACTTCCCGGCCTTCTTCGCAGCCCGGTCCTTCTTCCGCTGCCGCCGCCGCTCGTCGGGGGTCCTCGCGGTGGGCTCCTCCTCCGCGGCGGCGGAGGAGATGCGGCGCTTTGCCACGGCCGACCGAGGGCCGACGGACCTTAAGTCCCTCCCCAGGACGTCCTCGACCGTTAAGAACCGACGCCGGCTCGCTCGCGCCGATGGAGCGGGTCGACGTGCTCGTCGTCGGGGCCGGGCCCGCCGGCTCGACGGTGGCGCGCGGACTCGCCGCGAAGGGCCACGACGTTCTCATCGTCGAGGAGCACGGGCGGGTCGGCCACCCGGTCCAGTGCGCGGGGCTCGTGAGCCAACGGGTGCTCGACCTGGCCGGCTCGCGTTCGATGGTCCTCGAGGCGGTCGCGGGCGCGACGGTGTTCGGACCGTCGCTCGGCTCCGTCTCGTTCGCGGCGGAAACTCCGAGGGCGTTCGTGATCGACCGGGCCGGACTCGACGTCTACCTCGCGGACCGGGCCGCCCACGCGGGGGCCCGGTTTCGCACGGGGCTCCGGTTCGACCGGGCCGAACGGCCGGCCGGCGGGCCGGTCCGGGCGGAGCTTACCGACTCCTCCGGGAGCGCCGTGTCGATCGAGGCGCGATTGCTCGTCGGGGCCGATGGCGTCGCCAGCGCGGTCGCGCGGGCGGTACGACTTCGTCGCCCCGTCGAGGTGCTCCCCGCCTTCGAGGCCGAGATCCCCCGATCCCCGGGCGACGCCCGCCAGGTCGAGGTGTACCTCGGCAACGACCTCGCCCCGGGTCTGTTCGGCTGGTGGATCCCGGATGGCGCCGGAGGGGCCCGGGTCGGGGTCGCCGCCTCGGCGGGTCCGGTGACCGCTCGGGCGTACTACGAGCGGCTGCTTCGGCAGGTCGAGCGGCGATTCCGGACGAAATTGCCAGGAGCGACGGGGTTCCTCGTTTCCGGCATACCCATCGGTACCGTGCCGCGGACCTCCACGGACCGGGCGATCCTCGTCGGCGACGCGGCCGCCCAGGTGAAGCCGCTCTCGGGGGGCGGGATCTTCACGGGGATGCGGTGCGCCGAGATCGCGGCCGACGTGGCCGACCGATGCCTCCGTTCGGGCGAACTCTCCGCGTCCGCGCTCGCCGAGTACGACCGGGCGTGGCGCGCGGAGCTCGGGGAGGAGTTCCGCCAGGCGTTGTTCCTCCGGAGGCTCTTCACGCGGCTGTCGGACCGGGACCTCGACCAGCTCGTCGCGGCGCTCCAAGGGGCCGAACTGAAGGCGTCGATCGTCGCCTTTGGCGACATCGACTTCCCGACGCACGTCGCGCGCCAGCTGCTTCGTCAGTCGCCGTCGCTCTTGCGGCTCTTCCCGAAGGCCGTGTCCGCGTGGCTGGGCGGCGGGCCCGCCACCGCGCCGGACTTGGACCCGGGTCTCCACCGGACCGCCCAGTAGCCGCCGAGCGCGGCGAGGACGACCGATCCGCCCAGGACGATCGCCAGGACGAGGGGGTACGGATTCGATCGGACCAGGACCGCGCTCTCGGGAAGGACTCCCGATACCCCGAGCCGGGTCGCGTTGAGGTACGAGGGAGAGTGCGGCGCGGCCGTCGCGTTCGCCCACTCCGATGCCGAAAAGTACCCGCGCGATTCGAGGAGATAGTCGGAGCCGTTCGAGGTGAAGGCGAGCGACGTGCGCACGGCGTACGTGCCCTGCGGGCTTCCGGCCGGGGCGGCGACCGTGAGGTCGACCGCGCCGGGCGACGCGAACATCGGTCCGTTCGGCGAGAGGCTCCCGACGGACAGCGTGATGCTCGAGGAGGGGGCGCCCGAGGCGCCCGCGAAGAGCGGAGCGCCATCGGCCGGGGCCGGGCCGGTGGCGTTGCCCGGATACGCGTTGAAGGCATAGACGTCGAACGTGAGCGTGACTCCCGTGATCGGGGTCCCGAGCGCGTCGCCGAGGGAGAACCCGACCGGCCCGGAGTCGCCCGGCGCGAGCGTCGGCATCGAGAGGTTGCTCAGGAATCGTCCGTAGAGCGACGGGTTCAGCGGGGCGGGGGCCGCGCGGGTCGTCGGAATCCCCATGGCCACGACGAGGACGGCGACAAGGAGCAGCGGGACGAGCTGTCCAACGCTACGCACCCGTGCGCTCCTCGTACCCGGCCCTCTCCGCCATCGCGACGAGCCGGTCGATCCGCTCGAGCGCCTCGCGCCGGCCCCGCTCCCCGGACCCGCCGAGGAACCCGTCGCCCGGGAAGGGGCGGGACGGTGTCGAGGTCGCCATCGCCTTGTACAACGCCCGGGCGAGCGCGAGGGGGCGCCGGGTCAGCCGGGCGGCCACCTCGTCGGCCTGGAACTCTTCCCGCCGCGTGAGCGAGTACGCAAGGTACGCCAGGAGCGGGTCCCACCGCATCATGCGGGAGAGGGTCCGGAGGAACGTGAGATAGCGGCTGTCGAGCCCGCGGATGTGGCCGAGCTCGTGGGCGACGACGGCTTCGACCTCGGCGGGCTCGAGGCGTCCCTCGAGGCCGCTCGACATCAGGATGACTTCGTGCCGGTGGATGCCCCAACGGCCGCCGCCGACCTTGAGAAGCGTGAAGGAGAACGCCTCGGGGCGCTCGGACGGGAAGACGTAGAACGACGTCGCGTCCGCCGGCGCGGGGAGCCGCGGAGGCCAAGGCCGTTCGACGGGGTGGAGGAGGCGCAGGAAGCCCCGGCCGACGAGCTGATTGAGGAGGAACGCCACGGCAAACACGAGGAACGCGCCGACCGCGCCCTCGGCCCAGAGCGGGGCGGCTGACGGGGCGAACATTGCGGAGGGCTGGCGGAACAGTCCGACGACGGCGCTCCATCCGCCGTGCGTGAGAACCCAGACGAGCGTCGTGGTCGCGATCAGCGCCCACATCGCGAGGAACGTCGCCGCCAGGCGGAGCACGACCGGGGGCGCCGAGCGTCGGAAGGCGTACAGTAGGCCGAGGCCCGTAGCGACCCAGACGGCGACCGGGACGTACAAGGCCACGATGAGTGGCGACGCCATCCGGGGAGCCCCGAACGTGCCGGGGGGTTATAATTTGAGGCGCCGGCGGAGCTCGCGTTCCTCGCCGGGACGGAGCCGCGACATCTCCTGGTTCAGGTGGACGACCCCCGAAGGGCCGAACAGCGTGACGACGCCGCGCAAGACGTCCCGGAGATACTTCTGCTCGAAGTTCACGCTCCGGTACAGGTACCGCTCGCCGCCCTGACACGCCTCGCGGCGACGGCGGACGAGCCCCTTGTCGAACAGGCGGCTCAGACTCGTCGCCACCGTGGTGTAGGCGACCCGCACTCCGCGGACCTTCAGCCGGTCCTGGACGGTCCGGGCCGGGGCCTCCTCGAGCTCGCGGAGAGCCCGCAGCACCTCGGCCTCGAGAGTCCCGATCATCGACCCAGTGGGGAAAGACGGGGAGTCGCCCGATTCTTTTAATCTAACGGTTCGTCTGGTTCATGCCACCTGTTATTCGCACGTACCCATGCCCCGGCGTGACCGGCCGGGCGTCCCCCTCCACCATCCTCGACCTCATTGGGGAGACCCCGGTCCTGCCGCTCCACCGCGTCGGCCAGGAGCTGCCGTACCGCCTTCTCGCGAAGCTCGAGTACCTGAACCCGGGCGGGTCGGTCAAGGATCGGATCGGCGCCCGGATGATCGACGAGGCGGAATCGAAGGGCCTCCTGAAACCCGGCGGGACGATCGTCGAGGCCACGAGCGGGAACACCGGCGTCGGCCTGGCCCTCGTGGCCGCCGTTCGGGGGTACCGCGCCGTCTTCGTCCTGCCGGACAAGATGAGCGCGGAGAAGATCCGGCTGCTCCGCGCCTACGGGGCGAGGGTCGTGGTCACGCCGAGCCAGCTCCCGCCGGACCACCCGATGAGCCACTACTCGGTCGCCCGTCGGCTCGCGAAGGAGATCCCCGGCGCGTACTACCCGAACCAGTACGAGAACGCGGGCAATCCCGCGGCCCACTACGAAACGACCGGGCCCGAGATCGACCGGCAGGGAGGCGAGAAGCTCGGGGCCGTCGTCGCGACGATCGGGACCGGCGGCACCGTCAGCGGGATCGGCCGGTACTTCAAGGAGCACCGTCCATCGGTGCGCATCGTGGCCGTCGACCCGAAGGGGTCGGTTCTGGGCCCGTACTTCCGGACGCACGAGCTGCCGCGCGCCACGCCGTACCTGGTCGAGGGGATCGGGGAGGACATGGTGCCGAAGACGGTGCATTTCCAGTACCTCGACGAATTCGTCGACGTCGACGACCGCGAGTCATTCGCGTACGCCCGCCGACTCGCGCGGGAGGAAGGCCTGTTCGTCGGCGGTTCCTCGGGCGCCGCCGTGGCGGGCGCGGTCCGGTGGCTGGCGACGCGTCCGATCCCAGAGGGCTCGACGGTCGTCGTGCTCCTTCCCGATTCGGGCGACCGGTACCTCTCGAAGTTCTACTCCGACGAGTGGATGCGGGAGAAGGGCCTCCTCGACGACCGGGGTCGGGCCATCGACCTCGTGAGGTCGAAGTCCGGCGTGCCGGCCCTCATCAGCGTCGACCCGACCACCCTCGTGAAGGACGCGCTCGAGCTCCTCCGCCGGAACGACGTCTCCGAACTTCCCGTCCTCGCCGGCTCGGAGAACGTCGGGAGCGTCACCGAGGAGGAGATCCTCCGCCGGGCCCTCGCGGACGAGACGGTGCTCGAGCGGACCGTGTCGGCGGTCGTCGGGCCTCCGTTTCCCGAGGTCGCGGGCGACGCCCCGCTCGGCGAGCTGCTCGTCCGGCTGAAAGAGTCCCGCGCGGTGCTCGTCCGAGAAGGCTCCGGGACCCGGCCGACGGGGCTCTTGACCCGGCGCGACCTCTTCAGTTTCCTCTCCTCCCCGGGGGACCATGCGGTTTGACACGAAGGCGATCCACGCGGCCCAGCCGCCCGACCCGCTCACCGGCGCGGTGAACGTCCCGATCTACCTCTCGAGCACCTTCGCCCAATCGGCGCCGAACCGGAACAAGGGGTACGTGTACAGCCGCTCCGCGAACCCGACGCGGACGGTCCTCGAGTCCGCCCTGGCGGAGCTCGAGGAGGGAGCGGTCGGACTCGCGTTCTCGAGCGGTCTCGGCGCGCTCGCGACCTTGCTCGAGTCGTTCCCGTCCGGGGCCCGGGTCGTCGCCGACACCGACCTGTACGGCGGGACGTGGCGACTCCTCGACCATCACCGGCGCATGTTCGGGCTCCGGACCGACTACGTCGACTTCACCGACCTCGCCGCCGTCCGCGCCGCGGCGGGGACCGGCCCAGCGCCCTCGCTCGTCTACGCCGAGTCCCTGACCAACCCGCTGCTCCGCGTCGTCGACCTCGCGGCCCTCGCGAAGCTCGCCCACGGTCGCCGGGCGACGTTCGTCGTCGACAACACGTTCGCCACGCCGGCCCTCCAGCGGCCGTTGACGCTCGGCGCGGACGTCGTCCTTCACTCGACGACGAAGTACCTCGGCGGCCACTCCGACGTCATCGGCGGGGCGCTGGTCGTCCGACGGAAACCGCTCGGCGAACGGCTCCGGTGGCTGCAGAACGCGGTGGGCGCCGTTCCGAGCCCGTTCGATTCGTTCCTCGTCCTCCGGGGGCTCCACACGCTCGGTGTCCGGATGCGGGCCCACGGGGCAAGCGCCCACGCGGTCGCCGAGACCCTCGCCCATTCCCGGAAGGTGGCGCGGGTGCTGTACCCGGGACTCGCCACCCATCCGCAGCACCGGATCGCGGCGCGCCAGATGTCCGGGTACGGTGGCATGCTGTCCGTGGAATTGCGCGGGGGTATGCCCGCCGTGCGGAAGTTCCTCCGACGGCTTCGCGTCTTCACCCTCGCGGAAAGCCTCGGGGGCGTCGAGTCGCTCGTCGACCATCCGGCAACGATGACGCACGCCTCGGTGCCGAGGTCCGAGCGGGAGGCCCACGGCGTGACCGACGGGCTCGTCCGGCTCAGCTGCGGGATCGAGGACCCCGACGACCTCGCCGAGGACGTGGCGAACGCGCTCCGGGGCGTGTGACCGGATGCGTCGGTTCGAGGTGTACGACACGCTCAGCCGGGCCACCCGGCTGTTCGTCCCGCTCGTGCCACCGAAGGTCGGACTGTTCGTCTGCGGCGTGACGCCGTACGACGACGCCCACATCGGCCACGGCAAGACCGCGGTCACGTTCGATGTGGTCGCGCGGGCGCTCCGGCGCTGGGGCTACCGGGTGTTCTACGTCCAGAACGTCACCAATGTCGACGACCGGCTGATCGCGCGGGGCGGGGAGACCGGCGTGGACCCCCTCGTGCTCGCCGACCGACACTTCGCCGCCTGGAGGGCGGCGATGGACCAGCTCGGGGTCGAGTCGGTGAATTACTACCCGCATGCGACCGACTACGTACCCGAGATCGTCGCGCAGATCCGTTCGCTGATCGACCGGGGGTTCGCGTACGCGGCGGACGGGTCGGTCTACTACGACATCGCGAAGTTCCCCAACTATGGCGCGCTCTCGGGCCAGAAGACCGAGGCGCTCCGGCCCGGCGCCCGCGTCCCGCCCGAGCCGGGGAAGCGCGCCCCGGGGGATTTCGTGCTCTGGAAGGCCGCGACCCCGGGCGAGCCGTGGTGGGAGTCCCCGTGGGGCCCCGGCCGGCCGGGTTGGCACATCGAGGACACGGCGATCACGGTCCGGCTCCTCGGCCCGCGCTACGACCTCCACGGCGGAGGGCTCGACCTCAAGTTCCCCCACCATGAAGCGGAGATCGCCCAGGCGGAGGGCGCGACCGGCGAGTCGCCGCTCGTGAACTTCTGGATGCACGTCGGGCTTCTGACCATGAAGGGCGAGAAGATGTCGAAGTCGCTCGGCAACGTCTACGGGCTCTCGGAGGCGATCGAACGGTTCGGTCCCGAGGTCGTCCGGTTCTACTACCTCAACGCCCACTACCGGAGCCCGCTCGACTTTGTCCCGGGGAAGAGCCTCGAGGAGGCGGCGGAGGCGTACCGGACCCTCGCGCAGACCGCCGAGCGGCTCCGCGGCGCGGCGACCTCGGCGGGTCCCGCGCGCGAAGGGACCGAACTCGACCCGACGGAGACGAACGCCGCCGCGAATGCCGTCGAGGCGCTCGATGAGGTGCTCAGCCACGACTTCCACACGCGCGAGGCGATCGCCGGGTTGTTCGGCTGGACGAAGCGGGTTCAGGAACGGACCTCGACCCTCGACGTCCTCTCCTCCGAGGCGCTGGCGACCTTGCTCGCTCCGTACGATTGGGCCGCGGAGGTGCTCGGCCTGTTCGGCGGGGCGCCCTCGGGCGGCACGACCGCCCTGGGTTCCGCCGTCGACGTCGCTCTCGCGGCCCGGGCGCGCGCCCGCGCTCGCGGGGACTTCCAAGAGTCCGACCGGATCCGGGCCGAGCTCGCGGCCGCCGGGATCGTGATCGAGGACGACGCCGGGACGACTCGCTGGCACCTCGCCGACCCGAGCCGATGAAGGGGCTCGGCTTTCGCGAGCACGGCGGACTCGAACGCGTCGAGTTCGTCGACATCCCCGAGCCGTCGGCCGGACCGGGCGAGGTCCGGGTCCGTGTCCGCGCGGCCGCGTTCAATCGCCTCGACCGGTTCGTGCTCGCCGGGATCCCGGGTGTCCCGATCGAGCGACCCCACGTGCTCGGCTCGGACGTGGCCGGCGAGGTCGACTCCCTGGGACCCGGCGTGTCCGACCTCCCCGTTGGGTCGCGCGTTCTGGCGAACCCCGGGATCTGGGACGGGACGTGCGAGTCGTGCCGGTCCGGCCAGGAGTCGCTTTGCCGGGCGTTCCGGATCCTCGGCGAGCACACGCAAGGGAGCGCGACGGAGTACGTCGTATTGCCCCGCCGGAACCTCTACGCGATCCCGCCCGCCTGGTCGTTCGCGGACGCCGCGGCGGTGCCGCTCGTATTCCAGACGGCCTGGCGGGCGATCCGCACGATCGGCGCGACCCGTCCCGGGGACCTCGTCGCCGTCATCGGCGCGGGGGGGGGAGTAGCCTCCGCCGCCGTGCAGGTCGCGAAGCTCCTCGGCGCCCGGGTCGCTGTCACGACCCGCGACGATCGGAAGGCCGAGCGCGCCCGGTCCCTCGGAGCCGACGAGGTGCTCGTCACCTCGCCCGACCGTCCGATCGACCGGGGGCTGTGGGAGTGGTCGGGGAAGCGGGGCGTCGACGTTGTCTTCGATTCCTCCGGTCGCGACACCGTCCCGCGTTCGCTGAAGGCGATCGCCCGGGGAGGTCGGGTCGTGGTGATCGGCGCGACCACCGGCCCCCTCGTGGAGCTGGACCTCCGAACGCTGTTCTGGCGCCAGGCCTCGATCCGGGGCAGCACGATGGCGAATTCGCGGGAGTTCGAGGAGGTGCTGGCGGAGCTCGCCGCGGGCCGCCTCCGGCCGGTCGTGGACCGCGAATACGACTTTGCCGATGGGGTCGAGGCGATCGCCCGGATCGACTCCCCGGAGCTGTTCGGGAAGGTCGTTCTGCGCGGACCTTAGGCGCGCCCCCCGACGGGGAGTCTCCTTTCGGGACCTCGATTGCGACTCGAACCCGGTCTCCCGATTGTCCGTCGGAGCGCACGGTCCGAAGCCGCACCAAACCGGGAGCGTTTTTATACCGGGACCTTCACTTTATTTCGCTCGTGGACCGTTTTCGAGTCCCCTCCTCACGTGGGGGAGGGACGGCGCGTACGACGAGCGCATTGCACGGCCGGTGGGTTCTCGGCCTCCTCCTGCTCTTGATGATCGCCAGCCTGTTCGCGGTCGCCACGCCTAGCGCGAGCGCCCCGAACGCGGCGTTCCCGCACCGGGCGACCATCGTGGCCGCGGCGCATCCGGCCGTGGTCACGCACGGCGACCTCGTGGTCGGTCCGGCGAACTCCCCGTACGTGATCTCGCCCGGCTCGAGCACCCAGCAGACCTACTACCAAGGCGGCAACGTCACGGTCCAAGCGGGCGGCCGCCTGATCATCGAGCAGACGAAGTTCGTCTTTGTCCAGTACCTCGGCTCGACCGGCTCCGTCGCCGGCCGGCTCAGTCACATCTACTCCTTCACTGACCAAGGCACGGTCTGGCTCGAGAGCTCGGTCCTGACCGCCGACCTCGGGCTCGTCAACGCCTACCCGAAGGTCACGGTCAACGTCTCGACGCCCGGCCAATTGTATGCCAACTCGAGCTCGCTCGCGTTCGCGGGCTCCGTCACCGCTTATGGCATCGGCGCCGGCATCTGGCTGAACAGCACCACGATCACCCCGAACCCGAGCAACTCGGAGCTCCCGAACGGTACCGCCGCGACGAACGACAGCGTGTACTCCCCGGCGCTCTCCGTCCTCGGCGGCGCCCGGATGACGCTCGCGAACTCGATGGAGACATCGACGTACGCCGACAACTGGACGCTCTCCGGCTCGGTCCAGCCGAACCCGCTCACGGACAACAGTGGCGGGACCATCTCCTCGACGACGAGCCACACGTTCGCGGCCCTCGGGACCCCGGGGAACCCGAGCGCGCTCCTCCAGGACACGCTCTACCCGCAGGTGCGCTCGGGGACCATCGTCATCGACTACTCCGCTTCCGTCGATGAGTCGTCGGCGTCGGGGAACAGCTTCGTCTACACGTCGAACTCGAACCTCGGGACGATCTCCTATCCGGCCGCGGGAAGCCAGACGACGGTCAACCTCCCGGCGAGCGCCATCGCCCAGATCAACGCGGTCGGCGTCCCCGCCTTCTACGCCGCCGCCGTCGCCGGTGGCGCGTCGATCACCCTCGGCACCACCAACGCCGCTCCCTCGGTCACGATCTCCTCGGTCCAGATCGAGCTCCTCTCGGCCGCCTCGTTCAACTTCACGGCGAACGGCGCGGGCAGCACGCTCACCGTCGTCGACAGCTCGATCGACGTGAACTGGTACCCCGTCGCGCCGTTCCCGCTCCCGCCGACCGCTCCGCCCGGGGTCCTCCCCTGGGTGTCGAACAAGGTGGAGCTGACGAACGGCGCCTCGGGCTACTTCGCGAACCTGACGACGCAGGTCGCGGCGAACCCGCAGAACGCGACCGACATCTCGGCCGTCCTCCCCGACGCGAGCAGCGAGGCGTACTTCTACCGGTGGATGGAGATCCCCGTCCTCGGCGCCGGCAGCCAGCCCGTCGCGGGCGGCACCGCCGTCGCGTCCTACGAGTATCCCGCCTCCCAGTCGAACAACGCGACCGCGAACGCCCTGAACGACCTCGCGAACGCGAACCCCGACCTCGCGGGCTACGTGACGACCTGGGACGCCGCCCACCACGTCGCGAACTACGGCGGCACGAACCCGAACACGGGCGACGCCGAGCTCCTGCTCGCCTCGGGGACCCTCACGTCCACGACGCTCCAGGACGGGAACTTCCTCGGCAACTACCACGTCCTCGTGACGGTCGCCGGGGGCCGCGCCGGACCCCCGGAGTCGTTCAACGGCTCCGTGTCCCCGTACCCGACCGGGATGTCGCCCGCCTCGGCGGACGGCCAGACCCCGACGATCTTCCCGCTCTACCGTCCCGGCCTCAGCATCGGCGTGACGGGCGTCACGGTCGGCGCGAAGAACGCCACGCTCAACGTCAACGACACGCTCGCCATCGGCGAGACGACGAACTTCACCGTCACGGTGACGAACATCGGGACGGGGGCGGTCGGCACCTACAACATCACGCTCGAGACGCTCCCCGCGGCCCACGGCCTCAACGGCTCCGTCATCGGCCAGTACAACGCGACGGCGCCGCTCGCCGTCGGCGCGAGCCTGAACCAGACGTTCAAGTGGGTCGTCAACGAGTCGATCACGGGGATTCCGAACCCGCCGGTCCACCAGTCGTTCCTCGCGATCGTGCTCTGGAACAAGGGCGTTCCGCCGATCGGCGGCCTCGCGGAGTCGAGTGCGAACCGGACGATCGTCCCGTCGTTCATCTCCTTGAGCTTCGTCGCGCCCGCGGGCGCCCTCAACCCCGGCAACACCTACGTAGGGACCGCCTCGGTGCTGTTCTCCGGCAACCAGTCCGCGTGGCTGAACGTCACCGCGACGTCCTCGGCCGGGGTGTACACGCTCTCGACCTCGCAGATCCGTTCGGAGGCCGGCGTGCCGGTCGAGCTCGCGCTGCCCGCCTCGATGGCGAACGGCCAGTACTCGATCCAGGTGACGGCGTACCACCAGGGCCGCACCGCGTACCTGAACGTCACGGAGAAGTTCACCGTCGGGCCACCGCCGTCCGGGCCCCTGCCCTGGTACGAACAGAAGATCCTCGGGTTGATCCCGCTCTGGCTCCTCCTCGTGATCGTCGTCGCGGCGCTCGTCGTCGTGGCGGTGGTTCTGCTGATGTTCCAGCGCCAGGCAAAGGGCAAGCTCGTCGAGTGCGGGGAGTGCGGCAACCTGATCCCCGAGGACGCGACGGTCTGTCCGAAGTGCGGCGCCGAGTTCGAGGCGGACCTCGTCCGGTGCAGCCGGTGCGGCTCCACGATCCCGTCGAACTCCCAGGTGTGCCCCGAGTGCGCCGCCCAGCTGCTCGGCAAGGGCGACCAGGAGACCACAGACCCCGAGCGCCAGGCGTACGCCGACTTCGTCGAGCGGTTCCGCGCCGGCGCCCGCAAGGAGCTGGGCGAGAACTACAACGAGGGAGCGTTCTGGGACTGGTGGAAGCGCCAGTCGACGTACCTGCCGTTCAGCCAGTGGAAGTTCCAGCAGTCGCAGGGCTCCCGCGCCGGCATGACGGCCCCGCCGGAGAGCCCCGGCGACGACATGGCGGTCGCCGCCTCGGCCGCGCCCACGGCGGCGCCGTCCACCCCGCCCAAGAAGGGCGGCGGCGGCGCATCGGCGACCCCCGCGGCGCCCGCCGCCCGCGCTGCGACCCCACCGGCCCGCCCCTCTCCGGCGGCCTCGACCCCGACCCCGGCGCCGTCCACGGCCCCCGCCGCGGTCGCCCCCTCGGCCGGACCGAGCGCGCCGATGAAGGCGTGCTCGAACTGCGGCAAGGAGATCCCGCCGGAGTACCTCGTCTGTCCGTTCTGCGGGGCGGTCACCCAGTAACGCGTTCGACGTCGGGGGGCCGGCCGCCCCACGCCCAGGGTCACCGGGCGGCCCGCAGGGTCCTACGGTAGACCCCGACGCGGAGGCGTTCGGAGGCCGCGATGTCGATTCCGCCGACCATCTTCCGGACCGGGGTCCGGCCCGGGAGCGCCCGGTAGCGCTGCCAGAGACGCACGCCGGCCCTCGGGTGACGGACGACGAACCGGAACGAACGGGATAGGTAGGCCCCGCGGGTCAGCCGATGGAAGCGGAATCCGAGCGGGACGAGTAGGGCGTCGACCGGCGCTAACGTCCCGTGCAGCTCGATGGCGACGGACTCGGCCAACCCGACGAGCGGTCGGAGCTCCTCGAGGGCGTCGACCTCGGCGCCTTCGATGTCGACCTTCAGAGCGACCCGGCCGGCCCGGGCGTCTCCGAGCGTGACCCCGGCGGAGGCGAGCAGCTCCTCCAGCGAGATCGCCCGGGCCTCGAAGGTTCGGTACTTGAACGTGATCGGGACCGGGCCCCGCCGCGTCGTAACGACTCCCTGGACGGCGGTCGCGTTCCGGCAGCCGTTCTCCCGGAGGTTCCGCTCGAGCATCTCGAAATCGTCGGGGTTCGGCTCCACGGCGATGACGCGTCCGTCCGGCCCGACCTGCCGAGACGCCCGCACTGCGAAGTCGCCGATCCCGGCGCCCAGGTCGACGACGAGCGCCCCACGGGGGAGGGTCCGGCACTCGTAGACGTCCATCACGTACACCTCGAGAACGGCCGTGACGTCGGCGAGATGGGTCACACCGAGCACGGCCCCGTCCCCGACGTCGATCGGCTCGAGCCCGGACCGCCCGGGCGCGGCCGCTTCGGAGGGGCCGCTCCCGGCGCTCATGCTCGGCTCGCGCCCGTGGCCGTCGAGGCCCTCGACGACCTCGACCGCGTCCGAGTCGCCGGAAGCTTCATTTCCGTCGCCCCATTGGTTCGCGCCACGAACGCGGTGGGGCCGGCGAGGCAGGCCCCGGGCCACGAGCGGCGCTTCCCGGCGCCGCCGCCCCTCGGCGGCCTCCACCCCCGACGGGGACTCGCCGACGAGAACCGGACCCGCCCATGCCCGCGACGTAGGGCCACCTCCCGATGAAGGGTGCGGCGCCCCCCGCAGCACCGGTGGCGAGCGCGCCGTCCGAGGACACCCTCGAGGGGTACGCGGAGTTCCACCGCGTCCGGCTCGAGCAGACGACCCGACTGGCGCAGGCGGCGAACCCTCCTCAAGGTCCCGTGCTCGATATCGGGGCGAGCCCGCTCTCCGCTTCGCTCCCCGACCTATGGCCGAACCGCGAGGTCTGGGTCGTGGATCCCGACGCGAGCTGGAAGGATCGGTTGGCTCCCGCCCGAGTGCGATTCGCGGCGGGCTCGTTGCTCGAACCGACGCTCCCGTTCGACGAGGGACGCTTCGCGGTCGTCGTCGCGGCCGAGGTGTTCGAGCACCTGCCCGAGTGCGCGCCCCACCTGCTCGCCCGAATGGCCCGGGTGACGGCGCCCGGCGGGATCGTGGTCGTGACGGTCCCCAACCACGCGCGCCTCGCCAATCGAGTCCGCCTCCTCCTCGGTCGAAGCGTTCTCGAGCCGCCGAGCCGAGCCTACCATCGGCCGTGGATGGGATTCGGGCACCTCCACGAGTACACCCTGCCCGAAATGCGGTCCGAATTCCGGGAACCGACCCTCCGCCCCCTGGAGTTCGGGGCCTTCGACCCGTACGACCGGGGCAAGTTCCAGCCGGTGATCTCGCTCCTCGGTCGCGCCGGGCTGACGACGTGGCGCGAAGTGCTGTACGCCGTGTTCCGGCGAGAACCGGCGCCGGCGGTCGCCGGGTGACGGGGCGCGCCTCCCAGCCTCGCCGGGCCCGTCGGCGCCCCGGCGACCAAGGGTTTTATTCCCCAGCCCGTCCCGGGGCCGAACCTCGATGACGGGAGACCTCGCCCGGGGCCGGATGAAGGTCGATTGGGCCCGCCGGCACATGGCGGTCCTCGAGCAGGTCCGGGCGAGGTTCGAGCGGGAGCAACCGTTCCGGGGGCTCCGGATCTCCTGCGTGCTGCACGTGGAGGCGAAGACCGCCGCCCTCGCGCTCGCGCTGCGGGCCGGCGGGGCGGAGGTCCATCTCGCCGCCGGCAACCCGCTCTCGACGGACGACGACGCCGTGGCGGCCCTCCGGGACGCCGGGGTGCACACGCTCGCGGAGAAGGGCGAGTCGACCGCGGAGTACCATTCGGCGATTCGGGCCATGCTCGACGCGGATCCCGACATCCTGATCGACGATGGGGCCGACCTGGTCGCGCTCGCCCACACCGACCGGCCCGACCGGGGCCGGATCCTCGGGTCGACCGAGGAGACGACCACGGGCGTGACCCGCCTCCGGGCCCTCGAACGGAGCGGGAAGCTTCGATTTCCGGCGATCGACGTCAACGACGCCGAGATGAAGCACCTGTTCGACAACCGGTACGGCTGCGGCCAATCGGTGCTGGACGGCTTGTTCGGGGCCACCAACCTGCTCATCGCCGGCCGGACCACGGTCGTCGCGGGGTACGGCTGGTCGGGCAAGGGGATCGCCTCCCGGCTCCGCGGGATCGGCGCCGAGGTGATCGTCACCGAGATCGACCCGGTCAAGGCGATCGAGGCCCGCCTCGACGGCTTCCGGGTGATGCCGATGCTCGACGCGGCTCCCGAGGCGGACCTCATCGTCACCGTGACGGGAAACCGGGACATCGTGCGCGCGGAGCATTTCAAGGTCCTGAAGAACGGGTGCCTCCTCGCCAACGCCGGACACTTCGACGTCGAGATCTCCAAGCCGGACCTCGAGGGGCTCGCCATCTCGCACGCGGTCGTCCGACCGGGGGTGGAGGCGTACGAGTTCGCCGACGGACGTACCGCGTACCTCCTCGGCGAGGGACGGCTCATCAACCTCGCGACCGGGCAGGGGCATCCGGTCGAGATCATGGACCTGAGCTTCGCCCTGCAGGCGCTGTCGGCGGAGCACCTCGCCCGCCGGGGCAAGGAGCTCGCGCTGAAGGTCCACGCGGTCCCGAGGGAGATCGACCTCGCGGTCGCCGAGGCCGCCCTCGTTCCGCTCGGCGTGGGCCTCGAGACGGCCACGGAAGCTCAGCGGAAATACGCCGCGAGCTGGGAGAGCGGCACATGACGGAAGGTGCCGTGCCCCCCGAGCTCCGCTACACGAAGAGCCACGAGTGGGTCCGGGCCGAGGGCCCCGACATCGTCGTCGGGATCACCGACCACGCCCAGCAGGAGCTCACGGACATCGTGTTCGTCGACCTCCCCAAGGTCGGCGCCGAGGTGAAGGCGGGAGCGTCCGTCCTCGTCCTCGAGTCGGTGAAGACCGTCGCCGACGTGTACTCCCCGGTCGGCGGCACGGTCGCCGCCGTCAACGAGCAGCTCAAGGCCCACCCGGAGCTCGTCAACCGGTCGCCCTACTCGGACGGCTGGCTCTTCCGGATCAAGAGCTCCGCGCCGCTCGACCCGGCCGCCACGATGTCGGCCACCGAGTACGCGACGTTCGCCTCGACCCCGTCGGCCTGATCGTCGGTTCACCGCCCGAGCGCGGCGAGGAACTGGTCCGCCGCCCTCTCGACCGTGAGCGGGGAGTCCGGCGGGACGGGCGGTCGCCTTGGCAGGGATTCGAGGGCCGCGCGGATCGCGCTCGCGCGAGCACCGCACCGGACCACCCCCGGCCCCTCCGGGCCGTACGAAACCCCCGCGAGCACCACCGGCCGGCCGAGGGCCCGCGCCTCGAGGGCGAGGGCCGGGACGCCTTCCGCGACCGAGGGGATGACCACCGCCTCGGCCCCCCGGAGGAGGTCGACCTTCCGGCCCTCGGGGATGGTGCCGAGGTACTCCCACTGGGCCGCCGGGAAGTTTCGCGCGGTCGCCACGAGCTCGGCCAAGCCTCCGCGGTCTTGACCGGCGAGGAGGAACCGGTAGGGGAGGTCGCTCACGGCCTCGATCAGCGCGCCGAAGTTCTTCCGCCGCTCGATCCGGGCCACCGAGCAGACGTACGGCCCTCCCGCCGGCGCTGGTCCCGGCGGACCCGCGGCCGCCGCGAGGAACTCGGGGGAGACGAACGGGCCGATCGGGTCGATCCGGTCCGCCGGGACGCCGCACAGACGAACGAGGTCGGCGGCTTCCGACTGGTTGAGGGCGATCCATCGGTCGAACCGGGCGAAGACGCGCCGTCCGAAGGACCGGTCGAACGCACGGCGGAGGTGGAATCGGGCCGTCGGGGTCCAGACACCGCCCTGTCGGAGCGTCCCGACGTGCGCCTCCTCGAGAAACGCGCCGTGGGGAATCACCGCGAAGCGGGGTCGGACGGACCCACGCCGGGCGTGTCGCAGCATCGCGAGACGCCGGACGCCGTCGAACACGACCCAGTCCGCGCCGTCGACGTCGCGGCGGGTGAGCTCCGCCGGGGGCACGAGACGTACCCCGTGGCCGCGCCCGCGGAGCTCGGCGGCGAGCGCCGCGGCGTGGCGTTCGATCCCGCCGCGAACTTGCTCCGGGGAATCGCTGACGAAGACGAACTCCACCTCGTCCGCTCCCGTCCCCCCGATAGAGCCGAACGATGATAAGTCGGGGTCGGGTCTCCCCGACCGGACCCGGTCTCGGGTCACGTGGCTTCCCGGATGGCGATGGTCGGTGCTCCGAACGCCCCGCCGGCCGTGGCCGGCGCCCCGGAGCGCCCGCCCGACGGCCCGAGGGGATGGAGCGCGCGACTTCGCGGTCTCGTCGCCCGGTTCGTCCGCTCGCCGTGGCCGTTCGTCGTCCTCGCCGCGCTGGGACCCCTCCTGTGGAGCCAGCCGTACGGCGAGATCCTGTTCGGCCAGGACTCGACCCGATTGTTCCGGCCGTTCTCGTTCAACGTCTCCCCGTTCGTCCCCTACAACTACCTGTTCTCCTCGACGTTCCCGGTTCCGGATTTCACCCCGTATTTCTACGCGGACGCGACGCTTCGGTCGTTCGACCTCCTCGGCGCCCCCGACTGGCTATCGGAGCGGCTGCTCCTCGCGGTGTTCGCCGGTCTCGCGGCGGCGGGCGTCGTCGTTCTGATTCGGGCGATTGACTCGGTGCACGCGTCCGGGTCGACGCCGGGCCGGTGGATCGGCGGACTCGCCGCCCTCGTCTACGTGTACAACCCGTTCACCCTCTCCGTCACCTTCTGGCACATCGAGGGCTGGACGCTCTTCCTCGCGTTCCTCCCGTGGGGGATGGCGCTCGCCGTGCGTGCGGCGTTCGCACGCGCCATCCCGTACCGCTTGGCGGCGTTCGTCGCGCTGCTCGGGATCTATCTCGCCCCCGGCGTCGTCTCTTCGTTCGCTGTCGCGGTCGGCGCGGTGACCCTCTGGGGCCTGATCGCGATCTGGCTCACCCGGGGCGATTCTCCCCCCACCGGGCGATCCCGGCTCGTTCGGAGCGCCGTCCTCCTCGGCGTGACCGTCGGAATCGAAGCCTGGTCGTTCGTCCCGTTCCTGCTCGTCCCCAACCTCGCGTACACGTCGAACAACTACGTCACGCCGGCGAACCTGTTCAGCACCTACTACCAGGCCTCCGCCACCTGGGGAACGTATCCGGTCCTCACGCTCACGGCGTTCTCCTGGCTCGTCCGGACTCCGTCCGCCTACCCGTGGGCGGCTTGGCTGCCCACGTTGGCCGTGGTCGCGGTCGTCTTCCCGCTCCTCGCCGTGCTCGGGGCCCGCCGCCTTCGCTCGTCGCCGGGTTCGCTCCTCGTCTACGCCATCGGGCTCTCGCTCCTCCCGCTGATGATTGGGAACGTTCCCCCGCTGTCGAACGCGAACCTCGCCCTGCTCCACGTCGGGGGACCGTTCTTGGTGCTCGTCGCGGCATACTACGTCCTCGCCCCGGCGTACGTTCTCGTGGTCGTCGCAGGACTTAGGGAGACGTTCCGAAGGACCGAGCCCGCGACCCCCCCTCGGGCCCCGGTCGTCGCCCCGACGGGCCGGGAGGAACGGGTCCGACGGTGGCGCCGGACGTTGGGGAGCCCGACGGGAGTCGCGACGGTGGGGATCGCGATGCTCCTCCTCCTGAGCGCCGCCCCGTTCGTCACCGGGACGGTGTACCAGCGCTCGGGACCGAACGCCGACATCGTGGCCGTTCCCGCCGCGTTCCCGGAGCTGGGACGGTACTTCGGGACCCCGGCCACCGGGCCGGACTTCTACGTCCTCGCCTTGCCGATGAGCGCGCAGAACGGCGTGTACGTGGACATCGACGGCCGGCAGTTCCTCGACACGTCGAGCCTGCTCGCGAGCTACCTCCCCTACCCTCTCCTCCAGACGAACAACGGCCCGACGGCCGCGGCCGTCGAGGAGATGCTGGCCCTCGGTCCGCCGCGCAACCTCTCCGCCGTCCTGGCGAACTTGCACGTCCGGTACGTCGTCGTCGACCCGTTCGTGAACCAAACGCCGCCCACCATGAACGAGGCCCCGAGCGGCCGGGCGATCGACTACCCGACCGTCCTCGGCGCCCTCCCGACCGCGCTCGGCCCCGCGACCTCGGTCGGCTCGTTTGAGGTCTACGATGTACCCGGAGCGATCCCGCTCGCCTGGTCGACGAACGAGCTCGTCGGGATCGACTCGCCCGACCCGGCGAGCGCCCTCTCGCTCATCGGCGCCGTCCGGGCCGGACCGCCGGGCTGGACCTCGGCCCTCGAGGGCGCCCTCTGGAGCCCCAACGGAACGTTGCCGGGCTGGGAGCTGACCCCGCGGCCGGTCACGGGTGCCTCCTCCACCCTCGACGTGCCCGCCGGTTCGACCCCGACCAGCATCGATTCGGCCGGCCGGTGGGCGCCCACGCCGTGCGTCGTGGGCACCTGCCAGGTCAACGGGACGACGTTCCAATGGTCGGGGGCCACCGTGACCGCGCGAGGGCCGGTGGAGCGTTCCACGACCGTCGCCGGCGATTACCGGACCAATCTCCCCCTCTCCTCGGGCGGCTACTGCGCGTCGGGGGGGTCGCCCGTCGAGCTCGTGGCGAATGGGACCGTCACGGGACCCGCGTTCCTCGCCGCGAACATCACGCTCTCCGACCCGGCCGTGAACAACTGGGCCACGCTGAACGTCTCGGACGGCCCGCTCGCCCTCACGCTGCAAGCGTACCAGGGCGGCTCGACCGGCCCCGCGGACATCGGACTGAGCGCGAGCTATCGCGCCCAGGTGTTCGCGTGGCGGAACGTCTACCTGCCGACCGTGCTCCCGAACGGAACCGCGTGGTCGCTGCAGCTCGACTGGAACGGCACCTCGGCGTGGGGGAGCGTCGTCGCGGGATCGAACGACACGTCGACGACGCTCGCGTTCGGCGACCTCGAGGAGGACGGGACGAACCCCGGATTCAATGCGGCGTCCGCGCCGCCCGGGGCGGTCAACCTGAGCCGGGGCACCGAATCCGTGACGCTCCAGGGAGGGTCGTTCTGTCTCGTGTCCGCCTCGGTCGAACAGGCGCCCGACGTCCAGCTGCTCGTCGCCGCATCGGCCGGGGCTCCGACCGAAGCGACGCCCGGGGTGGGGAGCTCGGTCACGAGCGACGGGGACTTCCGGCTACCGGCGAGCGACCGGTACGCGATCCTCGGCTACCCGTCCAACCCGTTGTGGACCGCCTCTGTCGGCGGAGCGGCGATGGTCACCGTCGTCGCCGGAGCCCCATTCGCCAACGTCGTCGCGGTCTCCGCCGGGGGAACGACGGTCACGTTCCACTTCCGCACGTCGATCCTGCTCGGCCTCGAGCTGTCGTGGTTCGAGGTTGGCGGGCTCGTGGCCCTCCTCGTCGCCCTCACCTGGGTCCGTCGGCGGCGAGCGCGGCGGGCGGCGTTGGGTCTTCCGACCAGTACGCCCGGAACGCCACCCCCGGCGCCACCGCCTGCGCGGCTCCCGTGAAGACGAGGACGAGGTTCATCACCGGGTCGCCGTACCGGACGTAGCGCGCGAGCCGGAACGATCGTCGGAGGGTCCGCACGCGGTCCGATTCGCCCTCTCGGAGCCCCTCGAGCAGGTCGAAATACGTCCGGTCGTGGTCGACCCAGGGCACGAGCCAGTCGGCCCCGCGTCGGTGGACCATGCGACCCATCGCCTCGAGGGAGGCGAGCCGCCCCTCGCGGGTCTGCGACGGCTCGGCCCGCTCGAACGGTCCGAGCGTCCGGGCGCCCCGCGACCGGTTCCAGGTGTGGATCCGGTACCGGGTCAGTCGCCGGGGGTCGAACACGAGGGCCCCGCCGCTGGCCGCGCCGGCGTAGAACATGAACGAATCGATCAGCCGTTTCGTGGCTCGGAGGTCCTCGACGCAGTCGTCCAGGACGGACCGGCGGATCGCGACCGAGCTGTTGTTGAAGCTGGACCCCCACCGCGCCAGCCGGCCGGGCGAGCGGCGGAGCGACGCCGGTCCGACCACGACGGGCGTGCCCCTCGGCGAGCCGGAGAACCGGCGCAGATGGCGCCGAGCCGAGGCGGCGGTCACGGGCCCCCCGTCGGCGTCGACGAATTCCTGACCGTTGTGGTAGTACGCGACGCTGGGGACCGCCGCGAGGGCCTGGCCGACCGTGGCAAGGCGCCACGGGGTCCAGAGATCATCGTCGTCGAGGGGGACGACGAAATCGGTCGCGAGCGCGTCCAGGCCGTCCGCGAGGAACGGCCCTTCGCCGACCGCCTCGCTTCGGACCGCCCGGCAGGTCCATCCCTGAGTATTAAATCGGGCGGGCACGTCTATCGTTACATCAGGGCTGTGGACCACGACGACCTCGACGCGCGGCAGTGGACCGACCTGTTCCGCGATGGACGCCAGCGCGTCGCGGTAGAACCGGGACCGATGAAACACGGTAACGAGGACACCGAGGCTCGGAGCCCCGCGGGACGGGGTCGGTCCTTCCCCGCCGCCTTCGACCATCGGGCGGACCAGCCGACGGCGGACTCTTCTACTCTGCGCTCGAGGACGAATGCCCGAGCCATGCTGGCCGGGTCCGACCGATGAGCGCGGCGTCATCCTCCCCGCGGTCGATCCTCTGGCTGAACCAGCTCGACCCCGGCCACCCGTGGGCCGGCGGCGCGGAGCGCCACATCCACGAGGTCGGACGTCGGCTCGTGGCGGCGGGACATCGTGTCACCGTCGTCGCGGAGCGGTTCGGGGAGCTTCCGGCCGAGGAGTGGCGGGCGGGCATGCGGATCCTCCGTCCGGTCCGACGCGGCTTCCTCCACGCCTGGGTGGTCGCGAATGCCGGCCGCCTCGTGCGACAGCTCTCCGTCGACGTCGTGGTCGGCGACCTCTCGAAGATCGTGCCGTGGGGCCATCGGAGCCTAGGCGGGCGTCCCCTCGTCTCGGTCGTTCGGCACTTCAACGGCCGCACCCTCTTCACCGAGGCTCCGTTCCCGGCGGCCCCGGTCCTCTGGGCCGTCGAGCGCGCGACGCCCGCGTTCCTCCGCTCGGCGGACCTGATCACGGAATCCGCCGCCACCGAGACGATCCTCGCGGGCCTCGGGGCCACGCCGTCCCGGATCTCCCGGATCCCTCCGGGGGTCGATTCGAGCGTGTTCTCGCCGGACCCGAGCGACCGGTCCGGCTCGCCGCTCGTCGTCTACGTCGGGCGGATCAAGCAGTACAAGCGGGTCGACCTCGCCGTTCGAGCATTCGCTCGGGTGCTCGCGCACCGGCCGGACGCCGAGTTTCACATCGCGGGCGGCGGTTCCGACCACGACCGGATCGTGGCGCTCGTCCGGGAGCTCGGACTCACTCGGTCGATCCGGTTCCTCGGACTCCTCCCCACGGACGAGATCGTCCGGCTGTACCGTCGGGCGTGGGTCCACGTCCAGCCCTCGTATGCGGAAGGATGGGGGCTCACCGCCCTCGAGTCGATGGCGTGCGGGACCCCCGTGGTCGCTTTCGCGACCGGCTCGCTCCCCGAGACCGTCGGACCGCTCTGCGCCGACCTTCTGGCGGAGGAGGGTCGGC
>DAIQBL010000011.1:22599-34377 GCA_036781185.1 Thermoplasmatota archaeon
CGGGCCACGGACCATGCCGAACCCGGCTGAGCCGCCGCCGTCCGGGTCTCGGCCGGGCGCTCGCCCCGGGGGCAGCCAGGTCCCGGAGAAGGGGGATCTCGCCTCGGAGCGTCGGCGGTACGAGCGCCACGGCGGCGACCACGTGGCCCGCTACCGCTGGGCGGCGGAGCGGATCCGGGGAGGCCGGGTGCTCGACGTCGGCTGCGGCCACGGGTTCGGCGCCCTCCTCCTAAAGGGCTCGTTCCGGGAGTACCTCGGCGTCGACGTCGACGAGCCGGCGATCGAGTGGGCGAACCGCATCGTCGCCCCGGCCGCCCCCGGCGCGCGATTCGCGACGCCGGCGGGTCGTCCGGCCGGCCTGTTCGACGCCGTGACGTGCTTTGAGGTCCTCGAACACGTCGACGATCCGGCGGCGCTCCTGCGAGAACTGAGGGCCGCGGTCGTCCCCGGTGGCTCGGTGTTCCTCTCGACGCCGAATGGGAGCCTTTCGGCCGGACGACCGGAGTGGTTCATGTCCCCATTCCACGTCGCGGAGTTCACGGCCTCCGAGTTCGTCGGGCTCGTCTCCGCCGCGTTCCCCGGAGCGGGCGAGTTCTACCGGCAGCGGCGCGTCGATTGGCTCGACTGCGCCCCCCAGGCGGTCCGTCGCCAGCTGGCCGACGGGCCCCGGACGTCAACGACTCGAGCGGCCCCCACCGCCGCGTCCACGGCTCTGCGAACCGGGCACGCCCTGTTCCGGAAGGTCCCGTCCCCAGCTTCGCTGTGGCAGCTCCGGCCGCTGCCGACCCCACCGCGGGACGGGTTGGGGTACTCGCATCTGCTCTGGGCCGGGACGAGCGCCGGCGGCCGATCCCCGTAGTCGAACGTCCCTCAGAGCTCGGCGCGGAGCGAGGTGACCGCGTCCCGCACCTCCTCGACGGTCGCGCCGTCCTCGAGGGTGCTGACGTCGCCGACGTCGGTGCCACGGATCACCGCGGCGATGACGCGCCGCATGATCTTGCCCGAGCGCGTCTTCGGGAGATGCTGGACGAACCGCACCTCCCGGGGCTCGGCGAGACCGCCGATCGCGTCGTGGACGGCCCGCTTCAACTCCCGCTCGAGGGCAAGCGACGGGGCGAACCCCGGCCGAAGGATCACGACGGCGTACGGGACCTCGCCGCGAAGGTCGTCCGGCACGCCGACGACGGCCGACTCCGCGACCGCCGGGTTCGTGATCAGGGCGTTCTCGAGCTCGATCGTCCCCAGCCGGTGGCCCGCGACCTTCAGGACCTCGTCGGCGCGCCCGAGAAACCACAGGTAGCCGGAAGCGTCGATCCGCGCGTAGTCGCCCGCGCTGTACCGCCCGGGGAACCGCTCGAAGTACGCCGACCGGAACCGCGCCTCGTCGTTCCACAGCCCGAGGAATTGGCCGGGCCACGGCCGGTCGACCACGACGAGTCCGCGTTCGCCCACCGGCGCCGGCGTCCCGTCCGGGTGGACGACCTTCAGGTCGACCCCCGGGAGCGGCAGCGTCGCAGAGCCGGGTTCGAGGGGAACCAACGCCCCGCCGGCCTGCGGCGAGACCATCGCCGCCCCCGTCTCCGTCTGCCACCAGGTGTCGACGATGGGGAGCCGGCCCCCGCCGATGTGCGACCGGTACCACCGCCATGCCTCCGGGTTGATCGCCTCGCCGACCGAGCCGAGGAGTCGGAGCGAGCCGAGGTCGTGCTGGCGGGGCCACTTCTCCCCGAACCGCATGTGCATCCGGATCGCCGTCGGCGAGGTGTAGAGGATGGAGATCTTGTAGCGCTCGACGAGCTCCCACCATCGGGCGGGCGTCGGCTGGTCCGGGGTGCCCTCGTACAGCATCGAGGTGGCCCCGACCAGGAGGGGGCCGTAGACGATGTACGAGTGACCCGTCACCCAGCCGATGTCGGCCGCGCACCAAAAGACGTCGGACGGGCGGACCCCAAAGACGCGCTGCATCGTGCGATGCACCCACACCATGTACCCGCCGGTGCCGTGGGTAACGCCCTTCGGTCGGCCGGTCGTGCCGGAGGTGTAAAGGATGAATGTCGGGTCCGCCCCGCGCCGGGGGACCGGCGGGATCTCGGGCGCCGGGCCCGCGGGGTCGTACGGGACGTCGCGACCGTCCTCCATCGGGACCACCTCACCGGTCCGCCGGGCGAGGAGGACGTGACGGACGGAGGGGCATTTCGGCGCCGCCGCGTCGACGACGGCCTTCAGCGGGACGACGCGCCCTCGGCGATACCCACCGTCCGCCGTCACGACGACGCCGCTCGCCGAATCTCGGATCCGTTCGACGAGCGCCGGCTCCGCGAACCCCGCGAACACGACCGAGTGCACCGCCCCCAGGCGGGCGCACGCCAGCATCGCGGCCGGAAGTTCGGGGATCATCGGGAGGTAGATCGTCACGCGGTCGTCCCGGCCCACCCCGAGGCTCCGAAGCTGGGCCGCCCACCGGCGGACGTCGAGGTCGAGGTCTCGGTACCGGATCGTCCGCCGGTCGCCGTTCTCTCCTTCCCAATAGTACGCGACCCGCTCGCCGTGACCCTTCGCGATGGCGCGGTCGACGGCGTTCGCGGCGAGGTTCGTCGACCAGCCCGCAAACCACCGGCCAAACGGCGGACCGTCGAGCGGCTCGAAGACCGGCCCCGTGCGCTCGAACCAGTCGAGCTCGTCGGCCGCGGCGCGCCAGTACGACTCGGGATCCCGCAGCGCCTCCGCGTTCTCCCGGACGACTTTCTCGACGGCCGGGTCCATGGCGGGGCCGGTCACCGGCGGCCGGGTAGATAGCCGCGCGGAGCGCGGAAATTCGCCCGGTTCGACGCTCTCCGAAGGTTCCGAGGTGAACCTCGCGGGTTAATCGTCGGGGCCCCGAATCTTGACGGTGGACGGCGAGGTCGCCGCAGGACGGATCGTTCCCTCGTTCGGGCCGCTCGCCGGCGTCCGCGTGGTCGATTCGGCCCGCTTCGTGGCGGGACCGTGGGCGGCGACCTACCTCGGGGAGTTTGGCGCGGAGGTCATCCACGTCGAGGGTCCCCCGTTCTCGCCGCCGTACTCCGACCCCACGCGACTGCTCTACCCCCTGATTCCGGAAGGCTCGGACGCCTCGACCGGGGTCTCCGAGTCCTGGGTGCAGTACTCTCGGAACAAGCTCTCCCTCGGGCTCGACATCCGCACGGACGACGGCCGGACCGCGTTCCTCGACCTGCTCGCCCGCTCGGACATCTGGATCGAATCGTCGCGCCCGGGAACGTACGACCGGCTGGGGCTTTCCGACGCCCTCGCCTGGTCCGTCAACCCGAAGCTGGCGATTGTCCACGTCTCCGGTTTCGGCCAGACCGGCGACCCGCGGCGGATCGGGGCTCCGTCGTACGACTTGATCGGCCAGGCGTTCTCCGGGTACCTTTCGCTGCAGGGTCGCCCGGACCCGGAGCCGCCGATGCGCGCCGGCACCGCGCTCAACGACACGGTCACCGGCTTGGCCGCCGCCACGGCGGCCCTGATGGCCTTCGTTCACGCCGAGCGGACCGGCCGCGGCCAGTCCGTCGACGTCGCCCAGTACGAAGTGTTCTTCATGCTGCTCGAGAACCTCGCGCTGGACTACTTCGCGCGCGGCGTCGTGCGCGGCCGGCACGGCACCGCCCACCCGAGGCTCCATCCGTACGACGTGCACCGCGCCAAGGATGCTTGGGTCGTGGTGGCCGCCCCGACCCAGGCCGCGTGGGAGAAGCTGGCCGAGCTCCTCGGTCCAGTGCCGGCGGCGTGGTCGAGCCCGGAGTTCCGGCGCGAGCACCGGGCGGAGGTCGACGCCGCGATCAGCGCTTTCTGCCGGGTCCGCACGGGGGAGGAGCTCGAGCGGCTCGCCCGCGAGCGGGACGTCGCGATCTCGCGCGTCTACGACATCGCCTCGATCGCGCGGGACCCGCACTATCTAGAGCGCGGGATGCTCACGGAGTGGACCGACCCCGTCGCCGGGCGGGTCAAGGGGGCCGGGATCGCGCCGCGCTTCTCGGCGACCCCCGGCGAGGTGTGGCGAGGGGCGCCGTGGCTCGGCCAGGACAACGAGTCGATCCTCGCCGGACTCCTGGGGTACACGCCGGACCGGATCGCCCGCCTGCGGGCCGCGGGCGTCGTGGGGGAGTGCCGACCGACGGCTCCCCCCGCCGACCCCAAGTCGGCCCCATCGGCACCGGGTCGCTGATGCCCGCGGTCCGGTCGCCGGTCCCCGAGTCTCCGGTCGCTTCGGAAATCCGTTCCGCCGTCGACGAGCTTCACCTGACCGAGCGCGGGGCGGAACTCGACCTCGCACCCGAGTTCCCCCGGGGAGAGTACCGCGCCCTCGGCGACCGCCGGCTCCTCGGGCTCCGGACCGGAACCGCCAACGGCGGCCGGGGTCTCCCACTCGTCGGCGTAGCGGCCGCCCTGCACGAACTCGCGTACCAGAGCGGCACGACGTTCGCGAAGCTCATTCTCCAGCCGGAATTCTGCGCGCTCCTCGGCGACCAGGGAACCCCGGCGCAGCGGGAGCGATCGTTCCGCCCGTTGATCGAGGGACGACAGCTCATTGGCAACCAGGTCACCGAGCCGACGGCGGGATCCGACGCTGGCGCGCTCGCCACGACGGCCCGACGGGACGGGGAGTTCTACGTGCTGACCGGAACGAAATCGGAAGCCGCCTTCGCGGTCGACGCGGACGAGGCGATCGTTTTCGCGCGGACCGGTTCGAACGGGATATCCGCATTTCTCGTCCCGCAGGACCTACCAGGTGTCGAGCGGGCGCTCGCCCCGCCGGACCTCGGCGAGCGGTGGATGCGACGCGGGTCCGTCCGGTATGCGGAGGTCCGGGTTCCCGTCGAGGCCCGGCTCGGCGCGGAGGGCCGCGCCTTCGAGTCGCTCAAGGGGGAGCTCACCCGCGAGCGGTTGCTGCTCGCGGCGATCTACCTGGGCGTCGGACGCGCGTCGTTCGACGAGACGGTCGCGTACGTGGGGATCCGGGAGGCGTTCGGCCGCCCGCTCGCGGCCCAGCAATCGGTCGGTTTCCCGCTCGCCGAGGACTGGGAGCGCCTCGATGCCGGGTGGCTGTACGTCGAGCACTTCCTCAGCCTCCTCGAGGCCGGCGAGGACGTCGCGGCCGAGGCGGCGCTGGGCAAGCGGCGAGCGACGGAGACGGCGCTCACCGCGATCGACCACGCGATCCAGTTCCACGGCGGCCGGGGCTACTCCCGCGGCCTCCCCCACGAACGACGGTACCGCGACGTCCGGAGCGGAGGGATCGCCCACGGACCGAACGAGGTTCTGCTGCGCGTCGCCGCCGGGAAGCTGTGGCCGCGACCGGCGGCCGGATCGAGCCCCTAGCGGCCCTCGAACCTCGGCTTCCGGCGTTCGAGGAACGCGTTCATCCCCTCGAGCCGGTCCGCCGTCCCGAACGTGTGGCCGGCGGACTCGCCCTCGAGTCGGAGGGCGGTGTCGAGCGTGGCGTCCGCGCCGCGGTTGACGACGGCCTTCGCCCACGCGACCGCGAGCGGGGCCCGCTCCGCGATCGATCCGGCGAGCGCGGCGACCTCGTCGCGGATCCGGTCGGCGGGGTACACCCGAACGACGAACCCGAGACGGGCCGCTTCCTCGGCGGACACCGGAACTCCGGTGAAGATGAGCAGCTTCGTCCGGGCCCGACCGATCAACCGAGTGAGCCGGCTCGCCCCCCCGAACCCCGGATGGATCCCGACCGTCGTCTCCGGGAGGCCGAGCTGGGCCCCCTCCGCGGCGACAATGAAATCCGCTGCGAGCGCAAGCTCGAGCCCGCCGCCGAGCGCGAACCCTTCCACGAGCGCGATGACCGGGGTGCGAAACTCTTCGATCCGCTTGCAGACGGCCTGGCCGACGAAGCCGAACGCCCGGCCCTCCGCGAGGTCCTTCTTGGCCATCTCCGCGATGTCGGCGCCGGCGGCGAACACCGGGGAGGCCCCGGCGAGTACGACGCACCGGACGTCCGGCTCGCCCTCCAGGCGGGTGAACACCTCGTCGAGCTGCGAAAGGAGGTTCGCGTTGAGGGCGTTCAGCGCCTCGGGCCGGTCGAGGAGCACCCAGGCGACGGGCCCCTTCTTCTCGACGCGGACCGCCCGGAGCGGCCACGCCTTGTCACCGCGCTGCGCCCGTTCCGTGAGCTCGCGCGAAACGGGAAACGCCTCGCCCCACAGCGCGCCGTACACCTCGATCGCGACGAGGGAGGGACGCAGGCCGTGCTCGTTCAGGATCGCGAATGGGCCCCGCTTCCACCGAAGCCCGACGACGGCCCCGCGGTCCGTCGCCTCCGGAGTGGCGACCCCCTCCTCGACCAACCGGGTCGCGATGCCGAGTACGAGGCCGAGGAACCGGTTGCGGACGATCCCCTTCTTCTCCGGCTCGACGACCGTGTCCCGCCACGCCCACGGTTGGCCCTTCTCGAACTGGCGGACGAGGCCGGGCGACGCGGCGTACGCCCGGCCGAACGCCCTCTCGAGGGACCCCATCGAGTGATGGGCGATCGGAATTCCGGTGACGTTCATCAGCTCGAACGGCCCGAGGGTCGTCCCGAACAATTCGCGGCCGACCTCCTCGATCGTCGCGAGCGAGGCGAGGCCGTCACCCGCCATCCGGGCGGCCTCGTTCAGGTACGGCACGAAGTACCGGTTGACGGCGAACCCGGCCGCGTCCTGGACCCGGATCGGGACCTTCTTGATCCGGTACCCGACCTCCTCGAGCCGCCGAAGAGTCTCCGGGTCGGTGTCGGCCCCGCCGATCACCTCGAGGAGCTTGTTCACGGCGGCCGGGAAGAAGAAGTGGAGACCGGCGAACCGGCCGGGGTCGGGGAACCCGTCGGCCAATCGCGTCACCGACATTGACGAGGTGTTCGTCGCCACGATCGCGGTCGGCGCCACGTGCTTCGCGACTTCGCGGAACACCGCGCGCTTGACCGACTCCTCCTCGAACACGGCCTCGATGACGAGGGCCGCGTCGGTGACCGCTGCGGCGAGGTCGGTGGTGAACTCGATGCGGGCCAGTACCTCGGCCTTCTTGGCCGGCGTGGACTTCTTCCGTTGGATCGCGCCGTCGAGCGTCTTCTCGACCGCCGCACGTCCGCGCGCCAGCAGCCCGTCGTTCAGGTCCCGGAGCCGGACCTGGTACCCCGCCTGCGCGCACGCCTGCGCGATCCCGCTACCCATGTTGCCCGCGCCGAGGACGGCGACGATCGCGGGCGGTTGAATCGCGGGCCTCGCCATCGGTGACTTCCCAACCGGGGGCTGGGGCGCCCCCGAACGCGGCGGGAGCTTGCCCACGATATTAACCGTTCGACGCCGAGCCGGAAAGTCCGGCCCCGGAATTCGCCGACGGGTGCCGGCCCTCGCGGGGGCATCCCCTAATAGCCGGCGGCCTCGGAGGGCTTGTGCCCGACCGGGTACCGCCCCCTGAGCTCGCGGAGATCGCCGCCGGGACGGACCGCGCGTTCGTGATCGCCCTCGGCGGCTTTTCCCTCGAGTTCGCGGGCGGCTCCCTGGTGACCCACGAGCGGATCCCGGTGCCCCGGTTCAACCACGTCGTGCTCCACCGCATCGGACCGTCCCGCCAGACGGCGTTCTTCGAGAAGGCCCTCGACCACTATTTCCAGCGGGCGATCCGCCCGACGTTCCGCTCGACCGAGCCCGTGCCCCCGCACGTCGACGCCACGCTGCGGAGGTTCGCGTTCCGTCGTCGTCCCGAGCCATACACGCTCTGGTGGTCGCGCCCCGTAGCGACCGAATGGCGAGCCCCGGGCGTCTCGGTGCGAGAGGCCGGGCCGGAGGAGCTCGACTCGGTCGTTGGATTCTGGACCGACGGTCCGAACCGGGAGGAGCTCCGACGTGCGCTCGATGTGCTCTGGTCCCACCCGAACCCGGGGGAGCGGCTGGTCCCGCTTCTCGCCGAGAGGGACGGCACCCTCGTCGGGAGCTCCGTGCTCCTCGAACAGCCCCCCGCGGCGTCGCTCCATGGCGTGGGGACGGCGCCGACGGCTCGTGGGGTCGGGGTGGGCAGCTCGCTCGTGGCCCACGCGCTCGGCCTCGTCGACCTCCGCGAGGTCCGGGCCGTTGTCCTCGGGAGCGACTCGCCGAGAGCGGCCGCCCGGCTGGGGCCGATCGGGTTCACGACGCTCCGGAGCTACGTCGAGTACGAGCTTCCTCCCGAGGCCGAACTCACGATGCCTTCCCCCGGTCCGGCCCAGCCGCCGCGCTGGCGGCCCCCGCGCGATTTGGACCGGACGGCCGCCGTTCCGTGATTCCGGTCCGACGGGCGGGCGGCCGGCCCCCCTTCAGGTATATTCGGGGCGCCGCGCTCGACGGAACGGAGTGTCTGATGCCCACCGTCCCGGAGGGTGACCCGGCCGACCGCCAGGAGCTCGAGCGCCTGAACGAGCAGTACATCGCGGCGTTCCTGAACGGCGACGCCGAGTGGTACCGCGAGCACCTCGCCGACGACTTCGTTTGCATCGAGTCCGACGGCTCCATCCTCAACAAGGCGGAGTTCGTCCGGTCGGCAGCGAAGGGACCGGACGTCGCGAGCTACCGGCTCGAGAAGGTCCGGGTCCGGATCTACGGCGAGGTGGCGCTGGTGCAGGCCACGGGTCGATGGGTCCGGCCGGACGGGAGCGCCGGCGGGAGTCGGTACATCGACGTGTACGTCCGCGCGGCGACGGGGTGGCGGACGGTCTCCGCGCAGGTGACCCGGACCGCGGTACCGCAATAGCGGCGTCCGCGGGCGCCTCCGGGTTCCTCAATCCGGGGGCACAGGCAAAGCCGAAAGTACGCGAACGGCGGTCCCGCCGGTCCATGCCGAGCGCAACCAGGACCGGACTGCCGGTCACCTTCGTCTCTTCCGGTGTCCTCCTGGTGCTCGTTCTCCTCCTCCTCTCCGGAGCCTCCGGTGCTATTCCCTGGCTGACGCCCGGCGCCACCGCTCACGGCGCTGCGCGCGAAGCGGCCCCCGCCGCGGCCGGGCTCGTCACGGGGCCCGTAACCCCCGCGGGTTCGGCACGGCAGCCGTCGGGAGCGCCCGGGGAGGTCCAGGCGGCTGGGACCGAGCGCACGACGGCGTACGGCACTCCGGCGTGGACGAACATCACGGATCTCGTCGGAAACCCGCCTCCGTACCGGAGTTACGGGCGGTCGTTCACCTACGACCCGGTCGACCACTACCTCGTCCTGTTCGGTGGGGATGGGGGGGCCGGCTATCTGGCCGACACCTGGGTCTTCAATGGCACGTGGACTCAGCTTCACCCCGCGACCTCGCCCTCGGCCCGCGACCACGGCACCCTCGCGTGGGACCCGCTCGACGGGTACGTCCTGATGTTCGGTGGCTCCGGAGACGCCGGGGCGTACGCGGACACCTGGACCTTCCTCCACGGGAACTGGACTCTGCTGAACCCCCAGACCCACCCGTCGGCCCGGTGGGGCTCTTCGATGACCTGGGACGCGGGGGACCAGGAGATGGTCCTGTTCGGCGGGTGCGCCGGCCTCGCCGTCGGGGACACCTGGACCTACGTCGCCGGGAACTGGACGAAGCTGAACACGACCACCGCACCGTCGGACCGCGAGAATACCGCCCTTCGGTACGACCCGACGATGAACGCGACGATCCTCTTCAGCGGCGACAACTATGCCGCCGCCACCTACGGCGACACTTGGGAATTCAAAGCCGGTAATTGGACCCAGCTGAACGAGTCGGTGGCCCCGGGCCCTCGTTCGATGGCGAGCTTCGGCTACGACGCTGCGATCGGCGGGATGGTCCTGTTCGGCGGGTCCAACCCCTCCGGCGGCACGTACGGCGACACGTGGTGGTTCATCAACGGGACCTGGAGCGAGCAGTTTCCGGCGACCCCTCCGGCCCCCCGGTACTTCGGCGAGCTTGCGGCCTACCCGGTCGACCAGGGGGTCGTCCTGTACGGCGGCGACGGTCCAATCGATGCCACGGAGACGTGGAGCTACACCGGATTCGTCCTGAACGCCTCCTCGACGAACGAGTCCGGCGTGGGACCCCTCACGGCGACCTTCAACGCCTCCGCGTCCAACGCCTCGGGCTCGGTGGCGTACGCGTGGAACTTCGGGGACGGCAACATGTCCACGACCGAAAACACGACGCACGTGTACGTCGCCGTGGGAGAGTACTACGTGACCCTGAGCGCGACGGACGGGAACGGGAGCGTCGCCAAGGCCGCGTTCGTCGTGCGGGTGGCGAGTCCGCTCGCTGCGACGGCAATCGTGGCCCCGTCCATCGGGACGGTCCCACTCTCGGTCGACTGCTCGGTGGACCCGAGCGGCGGACTCGGCCCGTACACCGTAAGCTGGTCGGCCGGTGCCGGTGCGAACTCGAGTTTCGGTGCGAACGCGACGTTCACCTACGGCGCCCCTGGGAACTTCACCGCCGCCGTGACCGTCGTTGACGCGAGCGGGACCCACTGGTCCGAGCAGTTCCCCGTCCAAGTCCGGCCCGCGGTCGTCGCGCCGCTCACGTCGGGCATCGTCGCCTCCGCGACGTCGGGTCCGGCACCTCTGCTCGTATGGTTCAGTGGGACCGCGGGCGGCGGCGTCGGCGCCGACGGGTTCTCCTGGGCGTTCGGGGACGGCAGCGTTTCCGGGGCCGGCCCGACGGTTTCCCACGTCTTCACCGTCGCCGGAGTCGCCGTCTCGACCCTGACGGTGACCGACGCGCGCGGCATCACGAGCTCGAGCAACGTCACGGTCACCGTCGGCGCGGCGCTCGCGGCCCTCGGTTCCGCCCCGGCGCGGACGGTCGCCGGGATCAATGCGACGTTCCAGGCCGCCGTCAGCGGTGGCCTTCCCCCGTACCAGCTCATCTGGGCCTTCGGGGACGGGACGGCGGCCGTCGCCGGCAACGTGACCCACCAGTATGCGGACCCGGGGACCTTCAACGCGACGCTGACCGTTACGGACCACCGCGGCGTCTTGGTCTCGTCGTCCTCGTCCGTCGTGGTATCGGCGGCGCCGTACTCGCCGCCGAAGAACCCGCCGACGGGCTCCTCCGGCGGGTCGGGCGCATCGCTCGACGACGCGGACGTGCTCGCGCTCGCCATTCTCGGGGGAGCGGCGATGATCGCCGTCGCCGCGATCGTCGTCCGTCGGATCGACAATCGGTAGGCCGGATCTCGGACGCGCGGCCGCGCCGACTAGGGCATCCGGCGGACGCCCTCGAGCTTCATCCGCTGCTCGAGGGAGGCGATGGTCCGGATCGTCGAGACGACCGTGTCCGCGTTGAGGCTGATCGAGTCGATCCCCTGCCGGACGAGGAACTCCGCGAACTCGGGGTACACCGAGGGGCCCTGGCCGCAGATCCCGACCGTGCGGCCCTCGGCGTGGGCGCCCTCGATCAGGAGCTCGATCGCGCGCTTCACCGCCGGGTCGCGCTCGTCGAAGTAGCCCATGCGGCCGAGCGTTTCCGAGTCCCGGTCGGCGCCGAGGACGAGCTGCGTGAGGTCGTTCGAGCCGATCGAGAAGCCGTCGCAGTGCTTCGAGAAGTCGCGCGCGAGCAGGACGGTCGAGGGGACCTCGGCCATCAGGTAGAGCTGGAAGTCGCGGGAGCGCTTCAGCCCCTTCTCTCGCATCATCTCGGCGATCTCCTCGAGCTCCCAGGTGTTGCGGACGAACGGGAGCATCACCATCGCGTTCTTCAGGCCCCGTTCGACCCGGACGTTCTGGATCGCCTCGAGCTCGCAGAGGAACGCGGGCTTGTACACGGGCGAGATGT
>DAIQBL010000012.1:0-33055 GCA_036781185.1 Thermoplasmatota archaeon
GTCAGGGGGGTCGTCGCGCTCACCCCCATCTGCGTCGCCGCGGCCTGGCTCGCCGGATACGACCCGATCCACCACTGGTGGCCGAGGAGCGGGAAGTGCATCAGCGTCGGGTTCGACCAGAGCAGGATCGAGAACATCGAAACGTTGGCGAGCAACGCCGCCATCAGGATGACCGGGATGTTGCTCGCGTAGATCAGCCGCAGCGGGTAGCGGCCGCGAGCGCCCCGCGCCTCGGCGTGCGATAGCGGCAGCTCGATCCGCGTCGACTCGGTCCACGCGACGAGGAAGAAGATCGCGGCCGTCCCGGCGAGGGCGACCACGGGATTCGGAGAGTGGAGGAGCACCTGTTCCCAGCCGCCGCCGGCCATCTGGCCCGCGTTCAGGTGGGTGAAGAACCAGTACGCCTTCGGCAGCGTGCCGCTCGGCGGGTTCGTCTGGCTGATCGGGGCCGTCGCGGACGCCGGGAGCCAATTGAGCGTCCCTTGGACGATCTGCTGGCTGACGCCCGCCGCGATGAACAGCGAGATGCCGCTCCCGATCCCCCACTTCGAGACGACCTCGTCCATCAGGAAGACGAGGTAGCTGCCGAAGACGAGCTGGGCGATGATGATCATCTCGGCCAGCAACATCCCGTTCCCCGCCGAGGCCGAGCCGAGGCTCGAGACGAGGCTCGCCGACGGCGACAGGTAGCCGAACACCTGCGGGACCGCCTCGACGAAGATCATCGCGACGACCATGACCTTCTGGGTCCCCTGGTACATCCCCTTGTCCTCGTCGTCGGTGAGGTCGAGGTTGATGATCTTCGCCCCCGTGAACAGCTGCATGATGATCGACCCGGTGACGATCGGGCCGATGCCGAGGTGCATCAGCGTCCCCTGCTGGCCGGCCAGGATGGCGCGGTAGCTCTGGAACAGGTCGATGACGGTCGCCTGGTCGACGCCGTAGAGGAAGATGTTCGTGAGCACGAAGTACATCAGCAGGACCCCGACGGTCCAGAACATCTTCGTGCGGAACTGGACGTGGCCCTTCGGCTGGGCCACGGCCGGCATCCGCGACGTGACGGGCTTCAGCCCGTACAGCTTCGACTTCGGCCCGTCGTAGGAGAGGCCGAGGAAGAACAAGCTGAACACGGTGAAGATGACGAGGGAGGTGAGCCCGAACGCGATCGGGGTCGGGTGGGACCAGACCCAGTCGACGCCGAGCAGGCCGACGGCGACGACCACGAGCGGGATCGCCCACCGGTAGTCGCGGGGGATCTCCTCCTCGGCCATGAACTGCGGCTCGACCCCCGCCGCCGCTTATATTCTCTTCGGGGAACTCGGCGCGCCTACGACGGAAGCGATGGCGCCGCGGCGAGCAGTTCGACCTTCGATTTCGCGTGCTTCGTCGCGTGCGCGACGAACACCTTCCACTTCTTCGCCACGCGGCCGCCGCCGAGCAGCCGGTCGATGCCGACCCGAGTGAGGTCGGCGACGTAGCCGTCCGGAGACTCCGAGAGAGCGTTCGCCGCCTTCAGCATCGGTACAAGGCCGTCGAGCTGGCCGACGTTCAGGCTGACCGGGTTCTCGACGATCTCCGGCGGGCGCTTGAACCCGTGCCGGCCGAAGTGGTCGGGCGCGTAGATCAGCATCGACTTGAACTTGTACTTGTGAAGGCCGGCGTTCCCGCGCCCGCCCTGCTTGCCCGCGCCGCGGCCCGCCTTGATGCCGCGGCCGTGGGTGCGGAGCCCCCGGAACTTCCTCGTGCGGCTCGGCATGGTCGTCCTACATCATCCGGCGCGCGAGGTCGTTGACCGCGCGGCCGCGGTATCCGAGCGCGCCGCCGAGCGCGAACGGCTTCTTCGTCGAGCGCCAGCCGCCCCTCGGGGCGCGCAGGCGGAGGAGCGGGCGCACGCCGGGCGTTCTCGACATCCCCTCGGCGAGGATCGTCCGGGTGAGGTCGTTGAAGTCCTTCGCGCGGGCGACCTCGCGGGCGGTCTCGTCGGTGAGCCGCTCGCCGGTCGTGCTCTCGCCCCGCTCTTTGAGGAGCAGGCTGAGCGTCTCGGGCTCGGCCTCGCCCCAGGTGACGTACCCCTGGACCTTCGTCAGCATCCCGCGGACGTCGGGCGCCTCGCGGACGATGGTCGCGTGGTTCGGGCGCGTGAGGTGGAGGGAGTCGAGCGTCTGGACGATGTCGTGCCGGGCGTGGATCGACCCACGGACCCGAATGACCATCCACGCCATCCTAGGCTCCTCCCGACGGCGGTCGGGGTGGCGGGGCGCGAGGCGGTCCCCGTCCGGGCGGCCCGCGGCCCGGCGGACCGCGCCCGGGTCCCCCGCGGCCCCGGCCGCGTCCTCGCCCACCGGGTCCGCCGCGCCGGCCGGACATCGCCCCTTCCTCCTTCGGCGGGAGGATCGAGGTGCCGATGCCGCCGCGGACGACCTTCAGCCGTAGCGTGTCCTCGGGCGTGAGCTTGAGGTCGGAGAGCGCGACCAGCGTGGCGAACGCCGCCTGCGCGTAGTTGACGGTCGTCTTCGTGTGGCCGTCGGTGTACCCCCAGGCGTCGGTGATGCCGGCGAACCGGAGGATCGGCTTCGCCACGTCGCCGACGGCGAGGCCGACGCCGCGCGGGGCCGGCTTGAACGTGACGACGACCGAGCCCGAGCGGCCGTGGACCTGGAACGGGACGGTGTGGGACCGGCCGCAGCCGCACTCCCAGGAGCCGCACCCTCGGAACACCTCGACGATCTCGAGCTTCGCCCGGTCGATGGCGCGGCGGATGGTCGGACCGACCTCGCGGCCCTTCGCGCGGCCCAGGCCGACGTAGCCATCGCCGTTGCCGACGACGACCGTGACGGCGAACTTGAACCGGCGCCCCGAGTCGGTCATCCGCTGGACCATGTTCACGTCGAGCACCTCGTCGTGGAGTCCGGGGAGGAGCTTGTCGATGATCTGCGGCTCCCGGAGCGGGAGACCCGCGTGGAGCGCGTCGGCGATGTTCGTGATCTGACCGGAGTGGACCCGGCGGCCGAGCTCGGTCTTCGGGATCCAGGGGGGCGGGGGCGCCGGGCCCGGCGGGCCGGAGCCGAATCGCCGTCCCTCGGACGGCGGTGGTCCGGACGACGCCATCGCGGTCACGCGGTCGCTCCGGCGCGGACGGCGACGCTCGAGAGCTCGCCCTTGAACGTGTCGAGCGGCTTCGGGAGCGGCGATTTCAGGTGGGTCCCGTTGAGGCGCTCCGGCTTCGGGAACACGGTCTCGCCGTGCGGGATGTCGATCCCGGCGTCGAGCAGGCCCTTGAGCGCGCCCAGGATCCGGCCACCGGACGTCGGGTGCCGGAGGCCGACGTCGAGCACCGCCTCGGCAGCGCCGGCGGACTTCGCGCGGATCCCGGCGAGGTACCCGGTGAGGTACGCCGCGGGGGTCGAGACCTGGCTCGACGCGGGGAAGCCGATCTTCGTGAGCTCCGTCGAATCGGCGGCGGCGACGACTCGGTCGCCGACCGGGTCGTACGAGGTGATCGCGACGACGATGCGGCCGCGGGAGAGCCGGACGACCGCGCGGGGCCGGCCGGACTTGAGAAGGGCGAGGCGGCCCCGGTAGTCCGTGAGCCCGTCCCGCCGGCGGCGGAAGGCGACGCGGTGGCGGGGACCCGTGCTCATGCCTTCTTCTCCTCCGGTAGGTGACCCGCGAGCCGCAGGTTGATAAGAAGGTGCGCCCGGCTGCGGAACATCCCGCCCTTCGCCCGACGGTAGAATGCCCGGTACACGGCCGGCGGGATCTTCTTCGACTCGCGGAGCTCCTTCAGGAGGTCGCGCTGCGCGCGGATCTTCATCATCCAGCGGGATTTCCGCGGCACGCGCGCGGACGGCGTCCCGCGTCGGGAGCCGGGGCCGGCGTGGCGGCCCTTCTGGACCTCGGCCGCGTGGAGACGGGCGCGAACGCGCGAGGTGCCCTGGATCGCCTTCCGTCGGATGACGCGCGCCTTGATCGCGCTGCGGATGTCGGCGCGGGTGACCGCGTCGGCGATCTCCGTCTCGCTCGCCGGGTCGATCCAGACGCGGCCGAGGCCGCACTTCAGGATCGCCGCCGCGAGACGCCGCTGGTTCGTCAGGTCGGGCATCTCACTCCTCCCGGTCGCGGCCGATCGGGTTGAGCACGTGAAGGCCCTTCTGGCGGGCCGCTTCCTCGAGCACGAGCCTCCGCCGGGTTCCGACGGTCCGGGCGATCAGCACCGCGTCGCGCGCCGGGTCGAGTACGGTGAGGGCATCCGCGGTGCGGACGAGGACCGGACGGAAGCCGGTCGGCGTGAGACCGCGCGTCGCGCGGGGGGAGCCGAACCCGATCGAGACGACGACCGGACGGTAGCCATAATGCCGGCGCTGCTTCGACTGCTGGCCGCGCGGCCGCCGCCAGGAGACCCATCGGCCGATCCGCCAGTACCGGTGGGAGGCCGTGCGGACGAACTTCGGGCGCCGGAGGTCCGTCGCATCGCGGATGCGGAGCAGCCGGGCGAGCTCGGGCTCGAGCGTCGGGCGGCGCGGCGCCTTCGGCGCCTCCTTCTTCCCGGCCTTGCCGGAGGGCTTGGCCGGCTTGGCGCGGCCGTCCGACTTCTTCGGAGTGGGGGTCGATCCCGAGGCGTCGTCGGTCGTCGGCTCGACCGCCGGCTCGTCCTTCCCCTTCTTCGTCGGCTCCGCGTCGGCCATTACGCCTCCTTCGGGTGGGCGTGCTCGACGAGGTAGATGCCGTCCTGGAAGACCCTCGGGTCGTAGTCGCGGATCCGGGTCGTCCGCTCGACGTTCGCCGCCGACTGGCCGACGACCTCGACGTCGTGGCCGGAGAGGATCACGAAATCGCCGTCGACCGTCGCGGTGACGCCGGGGAGCAGGCGGGCGGTCCGGGGGTACTTCTCGCCGAGGAAGTTCTCGATGACGACCTCGCCGTCCTTCGCCTGGACCTTCATCGGGAAGTGCGCGGCGACGACCTTCATCTTCGCCTCGAACCCCTTCGTGACGCCCACAGCGAGGTTCCCGAGGTGCCGCTCCCACGCGTGAAGGAGCGCTTGCGCCTTCTTCCGGTTCGGCGGGATCTGGAGCGTGAGGCTCGCCCCGCCGTCCGCGGGGGCGTACAGGAGGACGTCGTTCGGAAACGGCCGGGTGATCGACCCGAGCGGCCCCTTCGCGGTGATCGTCCGGCGGCCGATCGTGACGGTCACGCCCTTCGGGAGGGCGACGGTGACAGAGTCGCGGAGGTTCGAATCAGTAGACATAGGCGACCAGCTTCCCCCCGATCTGGAGCTCGCGCGCCTTCTGGTGGTCCATCACGCCCTGGTTCGTGGACAGGACGAGGAACCCGAAGTCCTGCGCCGGCAGGAACCGGGACTCGTAGGCCTCCAGGTCCCGGCCTCGGACGGCCAGCCGGGGCTTGATGACGCCGCAGGAGTTGATCCGCCGCGAGAGCGTGACGTCGTACTGCCCGCCGCGGCCGTTCGCGACGAACGTGAACTCGCTGATGTACTGGTGCTCGCGGAGGATCCGGAGCACCTCGCCGATGAGCCGGGAAGTCGGGGCGAGCGTGGCGTGCGCCTTCCCCTGGCGGTCGGCGTGGCGGAGCGCCACGAGCGCATCGTTGAGAAGATCGTGCTGCATCTTCGACTCCTACTGGTACTTCCTGAAGCCGAGGTCGACCGCGACCTCGCGGAAACACTGCCGGCAGAGATGGAGGCCGTAGCGCCGGACGATCGCCCGCTTGCGGTCGCACCGCAGGCAGCCGACCTTCCGTCCGAACAGCTTCGTGGGCTTCGACATCCGGCCTACTCCAGGAACGTGAGGTGGTACTGGTCGGCGAGGAACGCCCGGGTCTCATCGCGGGTGGGGCGGGCCGAGCGGGGCAACCGCCGGGCGCGGATCGCGCGCTCGCGGATCCGGTAGCCAGCGCGGCCCATCTCGACGCAGATGTCGAGGCCGTGGATGCCGATCTGCGGGTCGTACTTCATCCCGGCGAAGTCGGTGTAGTCGGACATCCCGAACGAGAAATTGCCGGCGCGATCGATCGAGTCCGGGTCGAACTGGCGGTCGCGAGCCTCGAACGCCCGCTCGAGGAACTCCCTCGCCGCGGCGCCCCGGAGCGTGACCTTCGCGCCGATCTCCTGGCCCATCCGGATGCCGAAGTCCCGGTTCGTCGCGCGGGAACGCGTCGCGACCGGCTTCTGGCGGGTGATCATCTGGAGGACCTTTTCCGCCTTCGTCCGCGGGTCGCCGGACTCGCCGACGCCGGCGTTGACGACGATCTTCACGACGCGGAGCGCGCGCCACCGGTTGCCCGAGGGGGCGGGGGTCGTGGGCGGAGGGGCGGTGGCGGCGGGCGCGCTCATCGGGCGAGGCCCTCCGGCATCGTCACGACCGGCGCCTGGTCCCCGACGATGTAGACGTACTCCTTGATCGTCGAGAATCCTTCCTTGAAGTGGACGAGGTTCGGCTGGGAGGAGTTGCGCACCTCGACCCGCTCGATGCGGCCGAGTTGGCCGACGTGCGAGCCGCCGGCGACGTACGCGAGCTTCCCCGGGGCGAGCGCCAGGTGGCCGACGACCTTCTGCTTCGGCAGCTCGAGCTGGACGGAGTCGCCGACGCGCCACGGGCTCCCCGGGGCGACGAGGAGGTTCCGCCCGTCGTGGAGCGTGACCTCGACCTTCCCGCCGGGGACCGCGTGCTTGAACCGGACGCGTCCGATCTTGGTCGTGGCCTCCTTGGCGGGGATCGGGACGAGGACGAGCCGGCCCGAGCGGTCGCGGAGGACGCGGAAATGCTCGTCGAGCGGCTTGTCGAGCGAGATGGTGTCGAACAGTCCGACGCCCCAGGCGAGGTCCTTCACGACCCGGCCGTCGACGCGGACGCTCCCCTGCCGGAGCAGCACGCGCGCCTCGCGGGCGGAGGCGACGAGCTTCCGGACGTCCCGGAGGACGAGGAGGATCGGGATGGCGGAGTCTTGGGCGTGCGGGCCGGGCGCGGGGCGCTTCACCCACTTCGTCCCCTTGCGGGGGATCGTCCAGGAGCGGGGCGCGGCGCCGCGTTTCAGACGGAACGTCATGGCTTCGCCTCCGCCTTCGGCAGGGCCGCGGAGGTCGGCTTCTCGTTCGACGCCTCGGCGTCCTCGGGCTCGACCTCGGCCTCGGGGACCTTGAGGACGCGGCGGCGCCACGGGTCGGAGAGGTTCAGCTTCGTCAGCACGAGGTGGCTCGGCCGGATCGGGAGCGGCTTGAGCTTCGCATCGGCGGTCTTCGTCGTGACGTTGTCGAGCGTGAGGCGGTAGTGCTCGCGGTCGACGCGCGCCACCCGGCGCTCCTCGCCGACGGTGCTGTAGCTGCCCGCCAGGACCCGAACGGTGTCACCCTTCCGGACGGGGAGGGAGCGGCGGCCGTACTTCGTGCGGAGCTCGTGCGAGAGCGCGACCGACATCCTTCGCCGGCGCTCCTGGTGGTTGGCGGTGAACACCGCCTTCCGCTGGCGCCTCGGTTGGATCGACCGCGTGCTCATAGATGCCTCAGATGATGATCGACGACGCCGCGGCGACCCGCGGCCATCGCTCCGCCGCTTCCTTCGCGACGGGGCCCTTGATCTGGCTGCCCTTCATTTCCCCGGTCTCGGTCGTGATGACGGCGGCGTTGTCCTCGAACTGGACGCGCGTGCCGTCCGCGCGGCGCATCGGGTAGCGGGAACGGATGATGACGGCCTGCAGGACCTGGCGGCGCATCTCGGGCGTCCCCTTCTTCACGGAGACGATCACGAGGTCCGCGATCCCCGCCCGCGGGTAGCGGCGGTGCGTGCCGTGCCAGTTCTTCACGGCGATGATCTCGACGACCTTCGCGCCCGTGTTGTCGACGCAGTCGAGCCGGGCGCCCTTCGGCAGCCCACGGCCGCGGCGGCCCGCCAGGCCCTTCATGCGGCTCCCTCGGCGGCCGGAGCGGCCGTCGGCGGGACGGGCGCCTTGGCCTCTTCCCCGCGGACGCGGAGCGCCGCCTCGCCGAGGTCCTCGACGATGCAGAACGAGACGAGCTTCGAAAGCGGTCGGGTCTCGGCGATCCGCACCTGGTGTCCGAGCGGGACCTTCAGGCACGGCGGATTGTGGGCGAGGTAGCGGCGGCGCCGCTTCTCGTAGCGCTCGTACTTGTGGACGAAGTGCAGCAGCGTGCGCTCGACGACGGCGGTCTTCTCCATCGAGAGCGAGACGACCGTTCCTTCCAGGACCTGGCCGCGGACCGGGAGCCGTCCGTGGAACGGACAGTGCCGGTCGTCGCACGCCTCCTTCGGGCCGCGGACGTCGAGGCCGATGTCCTTCGCCCTCGGGGCGGCCTTCGCTTTCGAGGTGGCACGTGCCGGGCTCATCGAGATCCTCCCCGGGCGCCGCGGAGCGAAAGGCGCTTCGTGCGGTCCTCGGGACGCACGCGAAGTTGGTCGCCTCTTAACGGTATCTCACGTCCGCCGAGGACGATCGTGCCGACGGCGCCGGATTTCGCCACGCGGACGAGCCGGCCCTCGGAATCCCGGACGACGAACATCCCGAGGGTCTCGTCGACCAGCGTGCCGCGGACCGGGCGCGCGAGGCCCGGGTGTTCGAGCGTGACCGCCGCGCCGAGGATCTCCCCGGCGAGGGCGTCGAGCGACAGGTCGGTCCGCGCGTCCACGTCCCTCTCCTTACCGGGCGGCGGTGCGGGCGCGCGCGGCGCGTTCGCGCTCGCCGAGCACGGTGAGCGCGCGGGCGACGTTCGTCCGGAGGGCGCGCATTCGGCCGGGGCTCGGCGGGGCGCCGCCCATCGCGGCGATGCCGCGCTCCCGCAGGAGGTCGTTCTCGATCTCGGCGATCCGCCGGAGGAGTTCCTCCTCCTCGAGGGCGCGGAGCTCCTTCATCCGAAGGAGCGTCACGGGCTCTCCCCCTCGGGCGCGGCGACGACCTCGGGGATGATGGCGGCCTCCGTCGGCTCGAGCGGCGGCAGCTGCTCGGGCGGCGGGGCGACGGCCGGGGCGACGACGCCCTTGACGTGGATCTCGTCGGGGAGCTTCGCCGTCGGCTTCATGATCCAGACGGTGACGCCGATGACGCCGGGCTTCAGCCGGGCCTGGTAGAACCCCTTGTCCATCCAGAGCTGAACGGCCTCGCCGCAGTACTTGATCGTCCCGGCCTTGAACCGCTCGGTGCGGTGCCGCTCGCCGGTGAGCTTGCCGGAGAGGATCACCTGGCAGCCGCGCGCGCCGGACTCCATGATCCGCCGGACCGTCGAGTGGCCCGCGCGCCGGAAGTGCCAGCCGCGCTCGAGCGTGCTCGCGAGCTTCTCGGCCATCAGCTGCGCGTTGAGCGACGGCTGCCGCTCCTCCTGGACCTCGATCTGCGGGTTGTCGAGGTCGAATCGGTTCTTGATGTCCTGCGTGAGCTGCTTGATCAGCTCGCCGCGGCGGCCGATCAAAATGCCGGGCCGCTCGCAGATCAGCGTGACGCGCGTGCCCATCGGGGTGCGCTGGATGTCGAGGCCGCCGAAGCCGGCGCGGGCGCTCTCGCCGACGAGGAAATCCTTGAGGAGCACGCGGCGCGTCGCCTCCTTGATGACCTTGCGCTCGCTGGCCATCGTCAGCCCTCCCGCTCGGCGAGCACGATCTCGACGTTCGTGGTCTGCTCGTTCCACGCCGTGGCCCGTCCGTGGGCCCTTGGCATGTTCGCCTTGCGGATCCGGCCGCGGGCGCACGCCGCGACGCGCACGACGAGGGCGTCGGTGTCGATCCCCTCGTACTCGGCGTTCGCTTTCGCGTTCGCGAGTACCTGGAGGACCTGCTTCGCGACCTTCTTCGGGTACCGGCCCGGCCCGATGCCGGTCTTGTGCGCCGTCTCCTGGTTGTACCGTCGGAACGGGATGGCGCGCTTCTCCTCGATGACGTCCTCGAGGAGGGACGTCGCCTTCTCGAGCGGGAGCCCCCGGATGGCGTTCAGCACCTCGTACGTCTTCTTCGGTGACATCGGGATCTCGATCGCACGCGCCCGAGCGACCTCGTCGGTCGCGTCGCCGTGGTAGGTGTAGCCTCGCATCGTCCTCCCTACTTCAGCGGCATGAACTTCGACGAGCGCGTGGCGCCGACGCCGGGCCCGGAGTGCTTCTCGAATCGGCGGGTGAGCGCAAACTCCCCGTAGTAGTGGCCGATCATCTCCGGCCGGACCTCGATCTCCTTGAACTCCTTCCCGGTGTGGATCGCGATCCGCCGGCCCACGTGGTCGGGGAGGACGAGCGCGTCCCGGGTGTGCGTCCGGAGGACGGCGTCCCGCGGCGCGACCCGGAGCTTCTCGAAGAAGATCGTCGTCTCGGAGTTGAAGCCGCGGCGAATCGAGCGACGGGCCCGCGCGCCGAGGAGCTTCGCGAGCTCGCTCAACGGGAGCTCCTGGAGCTCGGGGAGCGTCCGGCCGCGGAGCGTGAACTCCTTCTTGCGGCGGACCTCGACCTTCTTCGCCTTCCGACCCTTCGGCATCGCCTACCGACCTCCCTTCCCGATCCGCTTCCGGCGCTGGGAGCGGGAGAACCGACCGACCTTCGCGCCCGGCCAGGTGCCGGAGCTGACGGTGCTCGGCCGGCCGACGTGCTGGTGCGCGCCGCCGCCGTGCGGGTGGTTGACCGGGTTCATCGCGACGCCGCGGACCTTGAACGCGGGCTTCGAGAGGGTCCGGTAGGCGTTGACCTTCTTGCCGGCCTTGATGATCGGCCGCTCGAGCCGCCCGCCGCCGCCGACGGTGCCGACCTGGGCGCGGCACGTCGGGAGGAACGTCTTGAACCGGCCCGACGGGAGCTGGATCGTCACCTCGCGGGCGGTGTGGGCGACGACGAGCGCGCTCGTTCCCGCGGCGCGCACCAGGCGGCCGCCGTCGAACGGGTTCACTTCGAGGTTCGAGACGAGCGTCCCGTCCGGGATGGAGGAGAGGGAGAGGATCGAGCCGCGGCTGAGCGGGCCCGAATGGAGCGACACGGAGTCGCCGGTGGCGATCCCCGCGGGAGCGAGGAGTCGAAGTCGGACGCCCTGGGCGGTCCGGACGATGGCGACGGGCGCGGAACGGCCCGGCGCCTGCGCGACGTCGACGACCTTCGCTTCGCCGGAAATCGACGGGGACGGGTGGTAGATCGCGCCGTGGTGCCGATGGCTCGGGGAGCGGTACGGGCCGGTGCCGGCTCCGCGGCGACGGGAGATGATGCGCTTCCCCATCAGAACACTCCGGCCCGGCCGCCGATGTCCTCGGCGGAGTACGGCGGGGCGAACTTGACCGTCGCGATCTTGCCGCTCTGGACGATCTTGACGTTCACCTTCGCGACCTTGCAGCTGTAGATCTCCTCGACGGCGCGGCGGATCTCGGCGCGCGTGGCGCGCCGGTCGACCATGAACTCGAGCTTGTTCATCCGCTCCATCTCGTCCATCGACTTCTCCGTCACGTAGGCGTGCAGGAGGATCCGGTGGCGGAGCTGCGTCATGCCGAGACCCCCTCGAGCCGGCCCTTCAGCCGCTCGACCGCGGCGACGCTGAACAACGTGAGGCGGCCGGGGTCCCCGCCCGGCGCGAGGTCCTCCGGGCCGAGCCGGCCGACGTCCACGACGTCGACGCCGGGGAGATTGCGGAATCCGCGCGCCTTCATGGGCGCGCTGACGACGATGAGCAGGCTCTTCGGGCCGCGGCGGAACCGGCCCCGGCGCTTCCCGCGTCCGGCGCGGACGTGAACGCCGGCCTGGGCGCGGTCGACGTCGTCCCACAGCTTCAGCCGGGACAGGAGCGAGCGGGCATCGGCCGTGGAGCCGATCGCCTCCATCGGGGTCTCGAGGACGACGGGGAGATGGAGCCCCTCGGGGAAGGTGTGGCCCCGCGCCTTCGCCATCGTCGGTTCCCGGGTCGCCGCGAGGGCGGCGGCGAACGCGGCCTGCCGCTCGTTCCGGTTGATCTTCTTCGCCCAGATCGTGTTGACCTTCGGCGGGTGGGCGGCGCCGCCGCCGACGGTGTTCGGCGCCTGGGCGCCGGTCATACCCCCCATCAGCCTCGGGGTACGGGCGACGCCCTTCCCCTTGCCCGACCACTCGACGGAGTGTCGGCGGCCGGCGGTGAGGCTTGTGCCGTGAGGTTGGATCCGATGGGAGCGGGCCGCGACGACCGCGCGGCGAATCAGGTCGCGCCGAACGGGGGAGGAGAAGGCGAGGGGGAGCGGGACGAGCTCGCCGGCCTTCCCTTGGAGCGAGAGGACGTGCACGCTGTGGTGCACGGGGTGGTGCTCGGTGACGGCGGGCTCCTTCGGGGCCGTCGACCCCGGCACGAGCTTCGCGCTCATGCGCCCTGCTTGGAGCGCGTGCTGAAGTAGCGGATGTCGACCTTCTCGACCGCCGCCACGTGCGAGCGCATCGGGAGTCGGAACCGGAGCAGCCGCTTCGCCGGGCCGGGGAGCGAGCCGTGGAGCACGACGCACCCGGAGCGGACCTCGCCGTAATGGGGGAATCCGCCCGAGGGCGAGACCGGCTCGGTGCGCGGGTCCTTGACGACGCGCAGGACGCGCATGTTGTAGACCGTCCGGCGGTGGTACCCCGTCTGGCCCGCCTGCGGGATTCGGTACGTGACGAAGCTCGGGTTGTGCGGACCGAGCGTGCCGATCATCCGGCGGTGCTTCGAGTTCTTCCGGGGTTGGAGCTTGACGCCCCAGCGCTTCGTGTGGCCCTGGAACCCCTTGCCCTTGGTGACGCCGAGGACGTCCAGGAACTCCCCTTCCTTCGCGAGCTGGTCGACCGTCAGCTCCTTGCCGACCTGGCTGACGGCGAAGGCGCGGCGCTCCTCGAACTTCTCACCGGAGACCCGGACCTCGAACAGCGCCGGGGTCTTCGACGGAACGCCCGTGATCAGCTCGGGCTGCGTGTGGACCAGCAGGCGAACTTCGTCGGCGACGGTCTTGGAGAATTCGTCCCGGCGCTCGGTCGAGGACGCCGGGTGGGCGGTCATCTTGCGGTTCAACGTCTCTGAGGGGGAGTCTCCCCAGAGCTCGGAAACGACCCGCATGCCGTACGGATTTCGCTGGTAGAGCCGCGCGGCGACGATCCGCACCGGCGGGACCTCGACGACCGTGACCGGGACGGAGACCTCCTGGCCGGCGGTGGTGGACCGCTTCCGGTAGTCGACCATGAAGGCGTGCGTCATGCCAACTTTGAAGCCGGCGAACCCTTCGAGGGCCGGAACCTTCGGGCCGGCGGGCCACGCACGGATGCGGGGTACGGGCCGGGCGGCCCGGACGCGCGGCAAAAACCCAAGGGACCCCCGACGGGGTCGGTGACGTCGTGCCATCGGTCGATGAGAGGCGTTGCCTCGGTGGGGGTGGGGGAGAAACGTGCTCTATATAACGGCGGGGGGGAACGCTCGTCGGAGAACCTCCGGAGGGCCAATTTCTCGACGGAGGAACGGCCGGGCCGGTCGCGCCACCCGAACGCGCGCGTAGAGTGCGGGACCGTTCGAGTTGCGAAGCGAACCGTTATCCCCGGACCCTCCGTACCGCGCTCGATGAGCACTCCGGGAGCGACCGGGGCCGCGTCCGGACCGCTCCCCGTCACCCTCGAAGACGTCCGCCGGGCGGCGGTCGCGATCCGCGGGACCGTGCGGTCGACCCCCCTTCTGGAGGCGCCCGAATTCCCCGGACTCCCGACGAGCGGTCTCTACCTCAAGCTCGAGAATCTCCAGAAGACCGGCGCGTTCAAGTTGCGCGGCGCGACGAACCGCATCGCGCAGCTGACGGCCGAGGAGGCGAAGCGCGGCGTCATCGCGGCGTCTGCCGGCAACCACGCGCAAGGGGTGGCGTGGGCGGCGCGGGCTCGCGGCCTCCCCGCGACGATCGTCATGGCGCGCTCCGCCTCCCAGCTCAAGGTCCGCGCGACCCGGGCCCTCGGCGCCCAGGTCGTCCTCCACGGCGCCGACTACGAGGAGGCGAACGAGGAGGCGCTCCGTCGGGCGAGCGCCGACCATCTCACCTACATCCCGGCGTTCGACGACCCGGCGGTCATCGCCGGCCAGGGCACCGTCGGTCTCGAGATCGTCGAGGCGCTTCCGGACGTCCGCCGGATCATCGTCGGCGTCGGCGGCGGCGGCCTCGCCGCGGGGATCGCGGTCGCCGCGTGCGCCCTCCGGCCGGAGGTCGAGATCGTCTGCGTCCAGCCGCAGGGGTCGGACACCCTGAAGGCGTCGCTCGCGCAGGGACGAGTGGTCGTCGGGGGACGCCCGACGACGTTCGCCGACGGCCTGGCGACCCGACACGTCGGCGACCTCCCGCTCCGGTTGCTCCTCGCGTTGCACGCGAAAGCGGTCGTCGTCGATGACCGGACGATCGCTCGCGCCTCGTTCCTCCTCCTCGAGCAGGCGAAGGTCCTCGCCGAGGGGGCCGGGGCGACCCCGCTCGCGGCCCTCCTCGCCGACCCGACGCTCGCCGAGGGCGGCCCGACGGTCCTCGTCATCAGCGGCGGCAACCTCGACCCGTTCCTGATCGACCGCGTGCTGTTCGTCGGCCTCACCGCGGAGGGCCGCCTCCTTCGGCTGACCGCCACGCTCCCGGACGCCCCGGGCCGGCTCGCGGAGTTCCTGAAGGTGGCCGCGGAGACGAACGCGAACGTGCGGCACATCGTGCACGACCGGGACGCGGCGACCCGCGGTCCGCGCGACGTTTCGGTCTCGGTCGAGCTCGAAGTCCGCGACGCGGAGCACGGCGCCGAGGTGGTCGCCCGGTTCGGCGAGCTCGGGTGGTCCGTGCAGCGGGCGGATGCTGGTAGTACAACCGTTCGCGAACCCGTAAATAGACTCCCCGGCATCGATTGAACGGTCCGGGTATGGGGGACTCCACCGACGCCGCGAAGCTCCCGTCGCCCGCCCGGTTCTGGACGGTCGACGAGGCGAATCTTCGCCTCGACGGCCTCCGAGAACTCCTCCCGCGCGTCCGGGCCTGGGCGGTCCGGCTCCGCGCGATCGCGGAGGAGCGGGACCGCCTCTCCGCGTTCTGGGGGCCCGAGGTCCGGGCGTCCGACCACCCCGACCGCGGTCTCCTCGACCGGCTCGACCAGGAGGCCTCGACCCTGCGCGGGGAGCTCGACCGCGAGGTCGGCGCGCTCACGTCGGAAGGGATCGAGGTGAAGGACCTCGACACCGGCCTCGTCGACTTCTACGCCGTGCTCAACTCGGAGGTCGTCTTTCTCTGCTGGCGTCGCGGCGAACCGGACGTCGGCTACTTCCACCGGCTCGACGGCGGATTCCGCACCCGGCGGCCGATCGCCCAATCGACCGGCGACCCGGTCGCGAGCCGACGGACCCACTCGTAGGGTCCCCGTCCCGTCCCGGACGGCGGGCCGGCCTAGGAATCGTCCGGCGGCGTGCCGAGGCTCGCCAGCCGGACCGTCGCGAGGCCGAGGGCGACCGCGCCGGTCGTGATCGCGAGCCCCGCGAACCACGTCACGACGGGAAAGGCGGTCTCGACGCCGAGCAGGCCGGGGGCGAGCGAGCCGGCGATCGCCGCGCCGGCCCCCGCGACCGCGTACGGCAGCCGCCGCCCCCGGTGGGCGGCGACCGCGCCGACGGTCGCCACGACCGCCCCGAACGCGAGCAGCACGGCGGCCGACCCGAGGCTCGTCAGGAATCCGTCGAGGTCCCCGAACGGCGTGTACGACTGGTAGCTGACATTGCCGACCGACCCGGGGAGGAGGGTGACGACGAGAATGTGGCCGACCCCGGCCGAGGAGTACACGGCGGAGGCGAACAGCTGGACCACCGTCGGGCCGTACGCCGGGTGGGTGAAGTTGAGGACGACACCGCCGCTCGGCACGCCCGGGAAGGCAAAGCTGCCGTCCGACGCCGCCACGATCGTCCGGACCTCGCCGGTCTCGCTCGTGAGGTTGATCGTCGTGTTGGCGGCGGCCACGCTGGTCCCGCCCGATGTCGAGAGCAGCACGACGCCCTCGACGGTGAACGCGCCCGGCCCGAGGGAGCTCGCGCCCGCCCAGCCCAGTCCGCCGGCGAGTCCGACGAGAACGAGGGCGGCGGTGACGAGGAGGGCGACGAGCAGCCGGCCGACCGCCGGCCCCGGGACCTTCGGCGGGCGGGCCGGAGGATATAGGTGGGGATAGACCTCCCAGGAGAACAGCGGCGGCGGGTCGCGGGGCGCGACCACCGGCAGCGGCTGGGCGCAATGCGGGCACGCGAACCAGGCCGGCTCGGCCCCCGGCGGGATCGGCGCGACCAGCAGCCGACCGCACCGGACGCACCGGATCGTCACGAGCGGCCCGCCCATCGGGGCGCCGAGACCCGGCGGCCGCGTATATCCTTGGGGCGCGCGCTCGCGAAGCCGCATCTCCGCGTCGTCGGCGTCGACGATGGTCCGTTCGGCCGCCGGAGCCGCCGCGCCCTCGTCGCGCTCGTCTTCTGCTCGCTCCCCGGGCGGGTCGACGGCATCGCCCTCGCGGAGGTGACCGTCGACGGCCGGGACGCGACGGAGCGGATCGCGGCCGCCATCCGGGCCTCCCCGCAGTGGGACGGCCTCCGCGCCGTTCTCCTCGACGGCGCGACCGTCGCCGGGTTCAACGTCGTCGACCTCGCGGCGCTCGCGAAGGCGGTCGAGCGCCCGGTCGTGGCGGTCACGCCGAAGGCGCCGGACTTTCCCGCGATCGACGCGGCGCTCCAGCGATACTTCCCTCGAGACCGCGCGCGCCGAGGGAAGTTGCTCCGGTCCCGGCCCCTCTTTCCCGTGAAGCTGCCGACCGGGCAGGTCCTCGCCGCGGTCGCCGGGGCGACGCGCGCCGAGGCGGCCGCGCTGGTCCGCCGCGCGACGGTCCAGGGACTCTGGCCGGAGCCGCTCCGCCTCGCCCGGCTCGTCGCGCGCGCCGCCGCGCGGCCGCCAGTCAATTAAACCCCGGGGCGATTGGAACTTCGGGCCTGTAGCTTAGCCAGGACGAAGTACTGGCCTTCTAAGCCAGCACACTCGGGTTCAAAGGCATCGGCGGACCAACGCCGACGCGGAGACTCCCGACAGGCCCGCCTGATCCTCGGGGTGGGACGCTCGCGCTACGCCGGGCCCGGTTCGGCGCCGACCTCGGCCTGGCAGCGGTCGCAGAGCAGGCCCCGGTGGCCGGCGGGGAGAGAGTCCCCGCAGAGCGGGCAGGTCGCGCGGGAGTCGGCGGCCGCGATCAGCTCGAGGACGTTCGTCCGCAATTGGGGATGCGCGACGGGGGCCGCCTCCGCGAGCTCCGCGGCCGCGCCGCCGGGGACGAAGCTCTCGAACCGGGGGCGGAATAGGCCGGTCCGCCGGTCGAACGTCGCGAGGCGCCGCGCGGCGAGCCCCTGCAAGGTGGTCTGCACGAGCTCGCGCGCCCCGCGGAACACCGGCGCGAGCTCCACGGCGGAGGTGCCGTGGGTCTCGCTCAGCACCTCGAGCACGCGGCACGAAACGACCGGTAGGGTCCCGCGGGCGATGTAGGAGTCGACGCCGAAGGCGACGCGGGGCGGCCTACGCACCCGTCGGGCGGTCGGGAACCGGCCCGTGCGGATGTCGCGGAGCAACCGGTCCTCGAGCACGTCGAGCTCGAGCCGGATCCGCTCTTCGGAGAAGTACAGCAGGATCGCCACGGAGAACGGCACGACGCCGGTCTGCCGGACGTAGTCGACCGCCTGCACGGGGGTGGCGAGCGCCCGGGTCGCGGCGCGGAGCGCCTTCGGGCTCTTGCCCTCCGGCGGGGCCAGGTAGTGCTCGCGGAGGAGGACGCGCGCGATGGCGCGGGTCGGCGCCCCGCCGTCGGGGCCGAAGACGTCCGCCGAGCCGTCGGGCGAGAACGCGATCCGGGAGAACGGCCGGAGGTACTCCCACGCCGGTCCCGGCTTCGGCGGGTCGATGAGGCTGATCTCCGCGGTGCCGAAGTCGAACGACGGGTCCGCGATGGCGGCGAACAGCGAGCCGCCCTCGCCGAATCGGAAGCTCGCGAGCGGCTCGCCCCGCTGCGGGAGGTACTCGTGGTACGCCGCCGTCAGCGCCGGGACGTCGAGGCGGGGACCGACGGTCCGCCGGGCGAACGATTCGAGGTCAGTGAGCGTCGACGGTGGCACCGTGGCGCCTCTCGGCGAGAAGTAGCTCGTAGAGGGAGATAAAGCGGCGGGCGGTCAGGTCGATCGACGCGGTCCGGACCACCCAGTCCCGGGCGGTCGCGGAGAGCCGACGGCGCTCGGCGCGGTCGTCGAGGAGCTCGGCCAGCGTCCGGGCGAGGGCGCCGGGCGTCCCGACGTTGACGAGCCGGCCCGTCTCGCCGTTCCGGACGATCTCGCTCGGTCCGCCGACGTCGGAGGCAACGCACGCCGACGCGCACGCCATGGCCTCGAGGAGGGCGACGGAGCTCGTGTCGGACGTCGAGGGCAATACGAACAGGTCGGTCTGCGAGAGGAGCGCGGCCTTCTCTTCCTCCGCGACCGGGCCGACGTACCGAACGCGGCCGGCAAGTCGCGGGTCGCCGGCGATGCGCGCCCGGACGCCGGCCTCCTCGGGCCCGACGCCGCCGACGACCGCGCCGAAGTCGGCGCGTCCGGCGAGGTCGGAGAGCGCGTCGAGGAACCGGTACACCCCCTTGTCCTGCGTGAGCCGGCCGAGGTAGGTGAGGAGCGGGGCGTCCGGGAGTCCGCACCGGAGCCGCCAGTCCGGAGTTCGGACACCGGGCCGGAACCGGTCGACCTCGATGCCGTTGCCGATCACTTCGACCGGGCGCGCGAACGGCTTCTTCGCGGCCCGTAGGAGCGCGTCGCGCGCCGGCGCCGTCGGCGCCGTGACGGCGTCGCAGCGCCAGTACGTGCCGAGGGTGTACCACCAGGCGGCCCGGAAGAACAGTCGCACGGGGATCGTCGGCGGGAACGAGTTCCGCATCGCCCAGACGTTGGTGTGGAACGTGCCGACGAGCGGCTTGTTCCACCGCCGGGCGGCGAGGAACGCCGCGCTTCCGAGCATCCCGGGGGTGTGGAGATGCAGGACGTCGACGGAGCTGCCGATCCGCTCGGCGCGCAGCGCCGGGAACGGCCAGAGCGGCCACCGGTACTCGGCGTAGAGCGGCACCGGGAGCGAGCGGACCCTCAGCACCGGGACGCCGTCCACGACCTCGTGCTTCGGGGCGGCGCCGACGACGGGGTTCGGGGCGTACACCCGGACATGGTGGCCGAGCCGGGTGAGGGCGCCGGCGAGGGCGCTCACCTCGTGCGCCACGCCGTCGCGGGTGGGCAGGTAGCTCTCGGTGAAGAACGCGACCTCGATCGGCGTGCCTCCCCCCGAGGGTCCCTCACTCGACGATATGAAACGCGCGTTCGAGGAGGGAGACGTCGCGCGGCCCGAGCGTGTTCGGGGAGAGCGCGGCGATGAGCGCGGAGCCGTTCTTCGAAGCGTAGTCCGCGATCCAGGTGACCACGCGCATCGTGAAGTCGAGCGGGTACTCGGTGACGAGGAACTCGATCGCGTCGAGGTAGACGAGCGCGGCGCCCGAATCGACCGCGGTGCGGATCCGGCCGGCGAAGCCGCTCGGGTCCATCGCCCCGGCGGTCGAGCCGCCGTCGGTCCGGGCCCCGGCGGGGACGATCGCTTCCACGATGTCCGCCGACACGCCGGAGAGCTCCGGGGGACGCTGGCTGACGAGCACCACGCGCCGGAACCGGGGCGCCGAGACCCGGAGGAGCTCGACCGCCCGCCGCGGCCGGTCCTCCCGGAGGAGATGGGTGCTCCCCGGCTCGACCGGCACGACGGGGAGCGAGCTCTTCGGCGGCGTCCAGACCGGGGCGGCCGGCGGCCTCAGCAGGCTCACCCACGGCGCCCGCCGCGGGGGCGTCAGCAGCCCCTTCCGACGGACCGCGACGTCCTCGGGGATCCGGGCGAGCCGGCTCTCGATGAGCATGCGGAGCTCTTGCGGCGAGGCCCCCCGACCCGCGTGGGCCCGCAGCTCGCGGAGCGCTTCGCGGAGACCGTCCCCGTACCCCTTCGCGTACCCCTCGATGTACTCGTCGTCCCCCGGCAGGCTTCCGCGGCCCTCGGGGGGCGGGCCGTCCGAGTCGCTCAACGGCCCGCTTCCGAGGCGACCTTGGCCGCCCCGCCCGACGGGATCGGGAGGCCGCCCGACGGCCGGTCGGGGGGCCGGTGGGTGTCGTCCATCGGGGCGAACTTGTAGCCGTAGTGGATGACGCCGGCCTTCCCTTCCTCCCGGAGCTTGCGGAACGTCGCGCGGACCTTGAGGCCGATCGTCACGTCCTTCGGCGCGATGTCGACGACCGACGCCGTCAGTTGCGGCCCCTCGCGGGCGCGGACGATCGCCATCACGTACGGGACCTGCATCTCGAACCCCGGCGCGGCGTCGTGGACGATCGTGAAGGAGACGACCTCGCCTTCCCCGGAGAGCTGGAACGGCTCCATCCGCCCAATCGACTTCCGATGCTGGACGCACACGGGGCAGACCGAGCGCGGTGGGAAGTAGACGGTCCGGCACGTGGGGCACCGGCATCCACCGAGGTTGTACCGCCGCGGGGTCTCTCTCCAGAACCGTGCGATCGACATCGTCCTCCCTCCTAGTTCACCCGCTCCATCAGGTGGACGACGCTCGTCGCCCCCGTCCCTCCCACGTCGTGGGAGAGTCCGAGCGTGGCGCCCGCGACCTGGCGGTCCCCGGCCTCCCCGCGGAGCTGGCGGACGATCTCGACGACCTGGGCGACGCCGACCGCGCCGAACGGCCGGCCCTGGGACTTGAGGCCGCCGGAGGTGTTGACCGTCAGCTTCCCGGCCGGGCCGAACTCGCCCGCCGCGAAGGCGGGGCCGCTCGCCCCCTTGTCGACGAAGCCGAGGTCCTCCAAGGCGACGAGCGCGCTGATCGTGTAGGCGTCGTGGATCTCCGCGACGCGGACGTCGGCCGGCACTCGGCGCGCCTGGTCGAACGCCCGCTTCGCGGCGACGACCGTCGAGTCGAGCGTCGTCATGTCGCGCCGGTGGTGGAGGGCCATCGTGTCGCAGGCGACCTGGCTCGCCGCGAGGCGGATCGGCGTGTCGGTGAACTTCCGCGCGCGGTCGAGGGGGCCGAGCACGAGCGCGGCCGCACCATCGGAGAACGGCGCGCAGTCGAGCATGCCGAGCGGCTCGGCGACCGGGCTCGCGCCCAGGACCGCCTCGAGCGTGATCTTGTTCCGGTAGTGCGCGTTCGGATTCCTCGAGCCCATGTCGTGGGCGTGGACCGCGACGCGCGCGAGCTGCTCGCGCGTCGTCCCGAAGTCGTGCATGTGCCGCCGGGCGACCATCGCCCAGAGCGCCGGAAGCGTCGCGCCGAACACCCCCTCCCATTCGTTGTCGGCGGTGCCGGTGACGACCCGGTTCGCCTCGGTGTCCGGGACGTCCGTCAGCTTCTCCGCGCCGCCGACGACGACGAAGTCGTGGGCGCCGCTCGCGACCGCGAGCCATCCTTCGTGCAACGCGAGCGCGCCGGAGGCTCCGCCCCCCTCCACCCGGGTCGCCCCGAGGTGGTGGCTCGCGAGGCCGGCGTAGTCGAGGATCATCGGGGCGATGTGCTCCTGGTCGATCAGGGAGCCGCTCGCCATGTTCCCGAGGTACATCGCCCCGAGGTCCTGGCTGGAGAGCTTCGCGTCGACGAGCGCCTGGAGCCCGGCCTCGATGCCGATCTCGCGGAACGACCGGTCCCACAGCTCGCCGAACCTTGTCTGGCCGACGCCGAGGATCGCGACGTCCCGCATCTAGGCCTCCCCGCCCATGTGGATCTTGCCGCGGAACTTCGCGTAGACGGAGTACGGGATCTCGACGCCCCCGTCGAGGAATTCCTGGACCGGCGTACCGTAGGAACGGTCGAACCGGGTGAGCTCGTCCGTCACCTCGAGGTCGAACGCGTCCGAGCCGGCGCCGCTGCCGTAACCGACCATCAGGACGGACTCGCCGGCGAGCGCGTGGTCGAGCACGTTCGCGAGACCGATGAGCGCCGCGCCGGAGTAGGTGTTGCCGATGTGCGGCGTCACGAGCCCGTACTTCATCTGGGCGTCGGTGAAGCCGAGCTGCTTCCCCACCCGCTGAGGGAACTTCCCGTTCGGTTGGTGGAAGACGACGTGGGCGTACGACTTCGGCGTCGTGCCCGCCCGGTCCATGATCCGCTTCGCGCACTCGGTCACGTGCCGGAAGTAGGCGGGCTCGCCCGTGAACCGGCCGCTGTGGCTCGGGTACCGCTGGCCCTCGCGGCGCCAGAAGTCCGGCGTGTCCGTCGTGTAGGAGAGCGTCTCCCGCACCCGCGCGATCACCCGCTCGCGGCCGATCACGAAGGCGGCGCCACCGGCGCTCGCGGAGTACTCGAGCGCGTCGCCGGGCGCGCCCTGGCTCGTGTCGGATCCGATGGCGACGCCGTAGCGGATCATCTCGGCGCCCACGAGGCCGAGGCAGGTCTGGATCGCCGCCGTCCCGGCCTTGCAGGCGAACTCGAAGTCGGCGGCGGTCAGGTTCGGAGTGGCGCCGACGGCCTGCGCGACCACGGTCGCCGAGGGCTTGACGGCGTACGGGTGGGACTCGCTGCCGATGTAGAGGGCCCCGATCTCCTGCGGGTCGATCGCGCCGCGGATCAGGGCGGTCCGGAGCGCCTCCGTCGAGATCGTGATCGTGTCCTCGTCGGGGGCCGGGACGCTCTTCCTGTGGACGGCGAGGCCCGCGCCCATGGCGGCCCCATCGGTCCCCCAGACGCGACCGATCTCGGCCGGCGTGATCCGGTATCGCGGTACGTACGCTCCGTAGCTGACGATCCCTACGTTCCCTTTCATGGAATTCCCTCTACAGTTCTTCCAGTCGCTCGAGGACCTCGGCGGCGCCGAGGGCCGTGGTGAGAAGTGGGATGTTCTCGATCTCGCTCAGCCGGATGGCGAGCGGGTCGACCCGGCCCGGGTGGGCGAAGACGACCGCCGCGGGCTTGAGCGGGTGCGCCCGGATCGCGACCATCGGGGAGCGGCCGTACCGGACGTTCGAGAAGATGAGCGCGCGCTGCGTCGTCCAGCCGTAGACCTCGACGAACCGGCTCGCGTCAATCGACAGGATCGCCCGCGGGGCGTCGAGGAGCGTGAAGCCGTGGATGTCGCGGTGGAGGTCGACCCGGCTCGCCGCCTCGGCCTGCAGACGGTCGGCGAGCGCCTTCAGCGGGACGGCGACCGCGAATTCGCGCAGCGCGACGATGCCGTCGGAATGCGCCTTCTGGCCGAGCCGCTGGCCGATCCGCCCGCCGGTGCGCCGGTCGACCTCGAGGAGCGCTCCCACGTACCGCCGGATGAAGGCGGCCCCGGGGCTCGCGCGGCGCTCGGACTCGTAGTCGCTGACGACGGACGGAACGGTCGCGAGGGACTTGGCGAGGTCGCGTTGCGAGATGCCGAAATCCTCCCGCCACTTGCGGAGGGTCCGCCCCGGATGCGAGGAGAGAACGACCTCTCCCGCGATCTTCTCGGAGAGCTCGGTTTCCACGGCCGACCGTTGGAACGGGCGTATAAATCGGTTCGGTTGGATGACGTCCGGGGGGTTCGACACCGGCCGAACTTGCTCGTCGGTGGGGGCCGGCCGATCCGGCGCGGCCGGCGGGAGTGGACCGGGCGAGAGTCTCCGGGCCCGGCGGTGCCGGGCCCCTTTGAACTCGCGGCCTCTACCTTGCCAAGGTAGCGATCTTCCGGACTGATCTACCGGCCCACGTCCGGGGGCGCGGAGGCGGGAGCGGCCATAAGGACTTCCCGCTCGGCGGGCCTCTTCGCGGGGCGCGAGGGCCGTGGTCGCCGCGGTTCAGTACGTCCAGGTGTCATTCTGGTGGTGGAGCGCGTCCGAGGCCCGGTCGGTGAACCCACCAAACAGGAGGACGTAGCGGTCGTGTGCGTCGAACGTGAGGCCGAACCCGTAGCGGTCTTTCGGCGTCGAGGTCGGGACCAGGTGAAGCTGGGTCCAACTTCCGTTGTGGAACCGCCACGTGTCCCTCCACGGTCCGACGAGGAGCAGGAAGTGGTAGGTCGGGTCGAGCACGAGGCTCTGCGCCTGACCGGGGAGCTGGGGGGGCTCGACGCCCACCGACAGGGCGGACCAGCTGCCGTTGCGGAACAACCAGGTCCCGATCGTGGTGCCCGAGCGGGCGACCGGGCCCACGAGCACGATCCCGCCATAGGTGGGGTCGTACGCCGCAGCCGAGATGTCCCCGCTCGCGACGGACGATGTCGGGATCTTCGTCCAGCTCCCGTTCGCCCAGCTCCAGGTCGCGTTATTCCAAGCCCCGAGATGGGCGGAGCTGTTCCAGGTGTAGCCGCCGTACAGGACCAAGCGACCCATAGCGGGGTCGAACACGAATGACGCGTCGAACACGGCGGGAGGCGCACCGTGGACCGAGAGACGGTGCCAGGTGCCGTTCGCGAACGCCCAGGTATCGTTCATCGGGATGGACGAGGAGACGGGGACGCCCCCGAACAGGATCGCCCGTTGGGAATCGGGGTCGTAGGCGAAACTCGCGAACGACCTCCCGGGCGGCGCGTGCGAAAGCCCCAGGTCGGTCCAGACCCCGGCCCGGAAGGTCCAGGTATCGTTGAAGGCGTGGGAATAGCCCTCCCCGCCAAACAACACGACGGCCCCCGCCGCGATGTCGTAGACCATCGACTGGCCGTCGCGCTTCGAGGGAGCCGTCGACGGGTGGAGGAGAATCCAGGCGTGCGGGACAACCACGCCGCCGTTCGTCGCCGATCCGGTAGCGGGACCGGCGGCCCCGGGCGGAACGACCAGGAGGAGCAGGGCGACCCCGAGGATCCCCACGGTGGCCGGAAATCGGAGCGCCCGGCGAGTAACCGCTCGCCCGGCCATCGGGTTCCTCCTACCGTGCGCCGGTTAAGACCGTTTCCCCCCCTCGGGAGGAAGGTCGGGAGCCGCGGCGGTTCGAGGGAACTCTCCGGGCGCCGAGGAGGTCGGGTGACGCGGGGAACACCCGTCTTCGGGGCCCGCTCGACGACAACCCTTATGCCTCACCCCCGGCTCGGAGGCCCTCGATGAGCGACGGCCCCGGCGCGGGCGGGCCTATCGATATTCTTCTGAAGAGCACCCGCGACCTCCTCCGGCCCGAGGAGATCGTCCAGGAGGCCGCGCGGGACATCGTCAAGGACGAGATCCGCCAGCACCTCGAGAAGACGCTGCGCGAGGACCCGAAGCTCGCGCAGGACCTCAAGGACGCGGTACGCTCGCTCCTCGAGGCCCGGGCGCTCGAGTACGCCGCGCTCTTGCGGGTCGGGACGTGCACCGCGCGACTCGGCCTCGCGACGATGCCGCCCGCGATCCGCACCGCCCTCACGAAGGACATTGTCGAGCTGATCGGCCGGGAACTCGGCCAGATCGCCGAGAGGTCCCTCTGATCCCATGACGATCCCGGCGGACGGGGTCCGGATCTACGAAGTCAAGCGCGTGGACGTCGAGGGCGCGATCGTCATCGACGGGTTCCCGTCGGTCGGGCTCGTCAGCTCGATCGTGGCGAACTACCTGATCGACACGCTCGAGATGGAGCAGATCGGGATCGTCGAGTCCCCCGCCTTCCCGACGGTCTCCCTCGTGCGGAACGGGAACCCGCAGCACCCGGTCCGCATCTACGCGGGCCATCCCCCGCAGGACCGGGCCGGGCGGGTTGCCGACAAGATCGTCGCGTTCGTTTCGGAGTTCCATCCCGCGCCGGCGATCATCCATCCCTTGGCCACCGCGATCCTCGACTGGGTTCAGGAGCAGCGGTGCGGGATGCTCGTCTCGCCCGAGGGGCTCGTCGTCGACCGGCCGAGCGGCCCGGCCGGGGCTCACAAGCCGATGAAGCTCTCCGACGTGAAGATCTACGGCGTCGCGAGCACGAGGAAGGCGCGCGAGCTGTACATCGAGCCGAACATGACCCCGTTCATGGAGGGCGTCATCACCGGGATCGCGGGGGTCCTGCTCAACGAGGGGCGGCGCCGCGGGTTCGACGTCTTGACGTTCCTCGCGGAAGCCCAGGCGGAGTATCCCGACGCCCGCGCCGCGGCGAAGGTGATCGAGGCGATCAACCGGATCTTGCTGAGGACGCCGCTCGACGCGGTGCCGCTGTACCACGAGGCCGAGCGGATCGAGCAGCAGCTCCTGACGATCCAGCGGCGCGCCGCCGAGAAGGGGCACTCCGAGCGCCCGGCGCCGGCGTCGACGCCGATGTACCGCTAGCCTCGCCCGGGATCCGTTCGAGCATCTCGCGAACGCCGGCGATGAGCCGGTCCGCGTCGGAGTCGTCGGTGTACAGGTAGAACGACGCCCGGACGTTTCCGTCGAGGCCCCGCTCGGCGTACCACGAGTGCACGCAGTGCCGGCCCGAGCGGACCATGACCCCGTGACCCTCGTCGAGGAACAGCGCGGCGTCGTGCGGGTCGACGCCATCGATGGAGAACGCGAAGATGCTGGGCCGCGCCGCGGGGTCCTCCGGTCCGAGCCGGTGCACGCGCGGCTCGTCCGCGAGCGCGCGCGTGACCTTCGCGTTGAGCGCCCGGTCGTGGGCGGTCACGTTCTCGAGCCCCGTCTTCCGGAGGAACTCGACCCCGGCGGCGGCGCCGAGCACGCCGGCGTAGTTCTGGAGCCCCGCCTCGAACCGGTACGGCGGAGGGCGCAGCTTGTGTTCGGTGAGCGTCGACCACTCGACGGTTTCGCCGCCGGCGATCAGGGGGCGGAGATCCGCGAGCGCCTCCGGTCGGCCGGCAAGCACCCCGGTGCCGGTCGGGCCGAGCATCTTGTGGGCCGAAATCGCGTAGAAGTCGATGCCCTCTCGGTCGAGGTCGACGGCCCGGTGGGGGGCGGCCTGGCAACCGTCGATGAGGACGAGCGCGCCGTGCGCGTGGGCGCGCTCGACGATCTCCCGGACCGGGAGGGACCGGCCGTCGAGGTTCGACGTCTGGAACAGGCTGACAAGTCGGACGCCGTGCTCGAGCGCGGCGTCGAGGGCGTCGCCGTCGAAGGTGCCGTCGTCCGGGAGTCGGAGGATCTCGAGCCGGACGCCCCGTTCCGGCCCGAGGCGCTGCCAGAGAATGAGGTTCGAGTTGTGTTCCTGGTCGGAGACGAGCACGCGGTCGCCCTTCTTCCACGCGAGCCCCTGGCCGACGACGTTGATCGCCTCGGTCGAGTTTCGAACGAAGACGATGCCCGTCGGGGACGGCGCGCCGAGGAACGACGCAAATGTCTCGCGGGCCTGCTCGAAGCGGTGCGAGACCTCCTCGGCGAACCGGTGGAGGGAGCGGCCGGCGCAGCCCGGGTAATCCCGGTAGTACGCGGCCATCGCCTCGAGGGTCTCCTCCGGGACGAGCGACATGCACGCCGAGTCGAGGTAGGCCGGGACGAACCCGCCGGGCCGGGGGCGCAGCGCGGGGAACCGTTCGCGTACGCCGGGGAGCTTCGTCGTCATCGCGCCTGCAACCCCATCGTGGCGGCGGCGAGAGCGGCCGCCCCCGTGACGAGCGACTCGTCCGGGGGCGCGAACGTCGGACTATGCAAAGTCGCCTCCGGTCCCCGCACACCGGCGCCCAGCTTGAGGAAGGTGCCCGGGACCCGCTCAAGGTACCGCGAGAAATCCTCGGCCCCCATCACGGGGGCGGACAGCTCGACGAGACGGTCCTCGCCGAACTCCTCGCCGAGAATGTCGACGACCCGTTCGGTGACCGGGGGGGAGTTCGAAAGGACCGGGTACCCTCGCTTGTACTGGATCCTCGCTGTCGCGCCGATGCTGCGGACGATGTGGTGCACCCGCCGACGGATCGCCCGCTCGACCTCGTCGCGGGTCTCGGGTCGGAACGTCCGAACGGTCCCTTCGAGCTCGACCTCCTCGGGCAGGATGTTGGGGCGCGTCCCGCCGTGGATCATCCCGACGGAGACCACGACCGGGTCGACCGGGTCCCTCGTGCGGCTGACGATCGCCTGGAGCCCTTGTACGACCTCCGAGGCGGCGAGGACCGCGTCGGGACCCCGGTGGGGATACCCAGCGTGACCGCCGTGCCCCCGCACCACGATCCGGAACCGGTCGGCGGCGGCCATCATCGGACCCTTGCGCCAACCGACCGACCCCGCTGGGATCTCCGGCGCCACATGCTGGCCGAGGACGAAATCGACTTCCGGTTTCGCGAGGCACCCCCGCTCGATCATCGGCTGGGCGCCCCCCGTCTCCCCTTCCTCCTCGGCCGGTTGGAAGATCAGGCGGACCGGCCCCTTCAGCTTCGGACCGGCCTCGACCAGCATCGTCGCGGCCCCGAGCAGGCAGCTCAGGTGCACGTCGTGGCCGCACGCGTGCATCCGGCCCGGGGTCTTCGATCGGAACGGAAGCCTCGTCGCCTCCAGGACCGGAAGAGCGTCCATGTCCGCCCGGAGCGCGACCACCGGTCCCGGACGGTCCGCCCCGAGCGTGGCGAGCACGCCGGTGAAGTCGTCAAACACCGTCGGCTCGACCTCGAGTTCCCGGAGCGCTCGGACGACCTTGTCCCGAGTCTTCCGCTCCTCGTAGGCCAGCTCCGGCTCCTCGTGGAACGACCTCCGCCAGGCGCGCATCGACGGGAGGACCCGGCGAGCGGCGGCCGTCCAGGGTCCGGGAGCGCGGGCCATCCGCGGGCTGCGAACCGCCGCTCGGTATAACGCGGCGGGAGCCGGTCGCCCGCTCTCCGTCGCGCGGCGGCGGGCCATGGAGGATTCGGGGCGCGCCCGGGCCGGTCGGCCCGGCGCCGCGGTCAACCGTATATCTCGCCGGAGGTTCCGGTCCTCGTCGACCGGGCCATCCCGCTCGCCAGCCTCGCCCGAGGCGGGCCAAGACAATTAGCAATCATCTTATAGTAGCGCAAACTATCTGGAACTGGAATCCCGGGGGCGGGCGCGGGCCGTCCGTCGACGGGGGGAACCACACATGGGCAAGATCATCGGAATCGACCTCGGAACGAGCAATTCGGCGGCGGCGGTCCTCGAAGGCGGGCGGCCGGTCATCATCCCGAGCGCGGAGGGGACGACGGTCGGCGGCGGGAAGGCGTTCCCGTCGTACGTCGCGTTCTCCAAGGACGGGCAACTGATCGTCGGCGAGCCGGCGCGCCGGCAGGCGATCTCCAACCCGGAGAACACGGCCACCGCGTTCAAGCGGAAGATGGGGACCGACTCGAAGTACCGGCTCGCGGGGAAGGAGTACACCCCGCAACAGCTCTCGGCGTTCCTGCTCCAGAAGATCCGCCGGGACGCCGAGGCGTTCCTCGGCGAAAAGGTCGAGAAGGCGGTCATCACCGTCCCGGCCTACTTCAACGACAACCAGCGCCAGGCGACGAAGGACGCCGGCGCGATCGCCGGCCTCGAGGTCGTCCGGATCATCAACGAGCCGACGGCCGCGTCGCTCGCCTACGGGCTCGACAAGGCGGGCAAGCAGCAGAAGATCCTCGTCTTCGACCTCGGCGGCGGCACGCTCGACGTCACGATCATGGAGTTCGGCGACGGCGTCTTCGAGGTGCTGTCGACGAGCGGCGACACCCAGCTCGGCGGGACGGACATGGACAACACGCTCACCGAGTTCATCGCCGCCGAGTTCCAGAAGGAGTCCGGCGTGAACATCCGTTCCGACAAGATGGCGATGCAGCGGGTGCGCGACGCCGCGGAGAAGGCGAAGATCGAGCTCTCCTCCACGCTCGAGACCCAGCTCAACCTGCCGTTCCTGACGGCGACCAGCGAGGGGCCGAAGCACCTCGCGCTCACGCTCACCCGAGCGAAGCTCGAGGAGCTCGTGCGCCCGATCATCGAGCGCTGCCAGCCACCCCTCGACCAGGCGATCCGCGACGCGAAGCTCGAGAAGGTCCAGATCGACAAGATCGTGCTCGTCGGCGGCCCAACGAGGATGCCGATGGTCACGAAGTTCGTCGAGACGGCCGTCGGCCAGCCGATCGAGCGCGGCGTCGACCCGATGGAGTGCGTCGCGATGGGCGCCGCCGTCCAGGCGGGCGTCCTCGCCGGCGAGGTCAAGGACGTCCTGCTCCTCGACGTCACCCCGCTATCGCTCGGCGTCGAGACCCTCGGCGGCGTGTTCACGAAGCTGATCGACCGGAACACGACGATCCCGACCCGCAAGAGCCAGATCTTCACGACCGCGGCCGACAACCAGAGCTCGGTCGAGATCAAGGTCTACCAGGGCGAGCGGCCGCTCGCGGCCGACAACGTCGCGCTCGGCGACTTCATGCTCACCGGCATCCCGCCGGCGGTCCGCGGCACTCCGCAGGTCGAGGTGTCGTTCGACATCGACGCGAACGGGATCCTGTCGGTCTCCGCGAAGGACCTCGCCACCGGGAAGAAGCAGGGGATCACGATCGCCGCGTCGAACAAGCTCTCCAAGGAGGACGTCGCGAAGATGCTCCGCCAGGCGGAGGAGTTCGCCGACCAGGACAAGACGCGGGCGCAGCGGGTCGAGAGCCACAACCGGGCCGAGGCGCTCACCTACGAGGCCGAGCGGGTGCTCCGCGAGGCGAAGGGGAAGGTCTCCGAACCGGACGCGGCCGACGTTACCGCGAAGGTGAAGGCGGTCCGCGACGCGCTCGCCGCCAAAGACGCCCCCGACCTCGACGCCAAGGTCGAGGCGCTCACGGAAGCGCTCCACGCCCTCGCCGGCAAGCTCTACCAGGCCGGATCGGCCTCCCCGCCGGAGGGCGAGTCGCCGGCGCCGCCCACCGCCGCGCCGGAGAGCCCTCCCGCGGCGGAGCCGCCCTCGTCGACCGGACCGGTCGACGCCGATTTCAAGGTCGTCGACGACTCCACCGAGCCGGGCAAGAGCCCGCCGTAGGCCGGTCGACTACCGGACGGGCCCGGGCCACGAAAGGCCCGGGCCGGGGCCGGTGTACCGGACGTCGGGCCGGATCAACCGGTTGTCGGCGGCCTGTTCGAGGGCATGGGCGCCCCATCCGGCCGTCCGAGCGACGGCGAACGTCGGGGTGAACAACTCCCTCGGAAGGCCGACGGCCTCGAGGACCACGGCGCCGTAGAACTCGACGTTCAGGAACAGGCGCGCCTCCGGGTTCTTCTTCCGCAGCGCCGCGACGCCGGCCCGTTCGACGGCCTCGGCGACGGCGAGACGATCGGGGTCGGCGATCCGGTGCGCGATCTGCTTCAGCAGGACCGCGCGGGGGTCCTCGGTCTTGTACGCCCGGTGGCCGAACCCGTAGAGGCGCTCCTTCCGGGCGAGCGCCGAAGCGACCCACGCCTCGGCGTTCTCCGGCCGGCCGACGCCGTCGAGCATGTCCGACACCCGCGACGGCGCTCCGCCGTGGGCCGGCCCTTTCAGGGCGCCGATGGCGGCGACCGCTCCGGAGATCAGGTCCGACTGGGTGGACAGGACGATCCGGAGGGCGAACGTCGAGGCGTTCATCCCGTGGTCGGCGAGCATCACGAGGTACTGCTCGAGGGCCCGCGCGTGGGACGCCGTGGGGACTTCCCCCGTAAGGTGGTAGAGATAGTGCGCGGCATGTCCGAGCTCGGGCCGGTCCGGAACGACCGACCGACCCATCGACCGGCGGACGTACCGGGCCAGCAGGGTGGGGGTCTTCGCGACGAGTTCGAGCCCCTGGTCGCGGGTCGGCGGATACGCCCACGCCGGGCCACCGAGCAGGCTCACCAAACTGCGCATCGCCTCGAGCGGGGGCAGTCCGAGCGGGACGGCGTCCGCGAGGCTCGCCTCCGAGGGGGTGAGAGCACGGCGACGCCGGAGTTCGTCGGCGAGCCTCTCCGGAGGGTCCCGCGACGGTGCCGCCCCGTCGAGCAGGAGGGCGACGATCCCTTCGTACGTCGCCCGGGGCACGAGCTCGTTGATGTCGTACCCTCGGTAGACGAGCCCGCCGGTCTCCCCCGCGACCAGGGTGATGGCCGAGTCCCCGAGCACGACGTGCTCGAGTCCCTTCGATGGGCCGGCGGCCGACACAGGAACCCCCGAGCCGTCGACTCTCATAATCTCCGCCGCGCCGGGCGGGTGCGGGGGGATCGAGAGGCCGCGGCCCGGGAATCGGCGTGACACGGCCTAGCAGGGCGGTTATACTCGGGCGGCGTTGCGGCTGCCGGACGCGGGCGGCTTCATGATCGTCCGGGGATCCTTCAATCGGACGTTCTCGGCCCGCTATCGGACGACCCTCGTCCTCGTCGGCGTCGTCGGCTTGCTGCTCGGGAGCCTCGGGGTGTCCGCGCACCCGATCGGGTCGGGGCCTCCGACCCGGATCGTCCCGGCGATAGGCCCGGTCCCGGCGGGCGGGCCCTCGCCCCCGGTCGTCGGGGGCTCGACCCACCCGATGACGGCGCCGGTCCCGGTCGTCTGGTCCCGGCTCTCGAACTTCACGACCACCGCCCCGACGGCCCGGAGCTACCCGGCGTTCGCGGTCGATCCGGCCGACGGGGTCGACGTCCTGTTCGGTGGATACCTCCAAAACTCCTCGACGAACGCTCCGACCAACGAGACCTGGACTCTCGCGAACGGCGTCTGGCAGAAGGAAAGCCCGGCGACGTCCCCGCCGCCGCTCGGGGAGGCGTCCATGGCGTACGACCCGGACCTCGGCAGCGTCGTCCTCGTCGGGGCGACCGCGAAGGCCTCCGAACGGACCTCGGATGCCCAGACGTGGGAGTACCGGGCCGGGAGCTGGACGCAGCTCGCGACCTCCCTCGTCGGGAGTCCGCCCGCCACGCTCTCGGCGAGCATGGCGTACGACCCGATCCTCCACGCGCTCGTCCGGTTCGGGGGCTACGGTCATCTCACCAACGGGAACACGTGGACGAGCAACGAGACCTGGTTGTTCGCCAACGACTCGTGGACGAACGCGACCGGGAGCACGGAGCCGCGGGGCGTGTTCGGTTCGGCCATGGCGTACGACCCGACGACGCAATCGATTGTCCTCGTCGGCGGAGTCCCCGACGAACAGGCCTACTACGAGACCGGCAGCAACGTCACGTGGGCATGGTCGAACGGAAGTTGGCGCAATCTCGACATCGCCGCCGGACCGGACCCGAGCGTCGCGGCGTCGCTCGT
>DAIQBL010000013.1:0-31087 GCA_036781185.1 Thermoplasmatota archaeon
GAGGGGGTTCCGGGCGTGTCGGCGGCGTCCACGCCGCCCCGCCCGGACTGATCGGCGACGCCGGTCCCTCGGCCCCGCCGACCTTTTCCAAAGCCGTATAGGGGAGGAGACGCTCCGGGGTCATTGGGTGCGTTCATGCCGAAGCGGACCGATATCGAACTGGCTCCGCCGGAAGGACTTCTCGACACCTTGACCGACAAGCACGGGCAGATCGACGTTCGCTTCGACGGGGTCGAGCTCCGGTGGAAGGGGACCCCGCTCGGGCTCGAGCTGAACGGCAGCGTGGCGGTGACCGTCCATCTTCGCGACCTGACGGACGAAGAGAAGAAGGCCCACATCGGCAAGAATCTCGAGCGGATCCGGGGTACCTGACCCGGTTCTCCGGAGCGCCGGGCGTCGCGGTCGCCGGCGGTCGATTCCCGTTCGGACCGGCGGCCACCGTTCGCATCTCTCCGTCGACCGCCCGGATCCCGCGCTCGACCGATCGCATGGCTCACCCCCCGGCGACTCGTCGCCCCCAACCGCTCCGCATCGTCGAGCTCGTCGGACCGGAGCGCGACGCCGCGATCCCGATCCTGAAGGAGTCGTTCACGGGGTACTACCGGTGGCACGCGAAGCGAACGTTGCGCGAGATCGCCACGGCCCGCGCCGCCCTGGTCGGCGGGTCGATCGCCGGCGTTGCGTTGTGGGAGAACCTCCTTCCCGAAGTCGGGTACCTGTACTACCTCTTCGTCGGGCCGGCGTTCCGTCGCCACGGGGTCGGCGCGGCGCTCCTCGACGACGCCCTGGGGCGGCTCCGCCGCCGGGGAGCGGTCGTCGTATTTGCGGCGGCCGAGGCGGAGAACGACCCGTCGGTCGGACTACTGCGTTCGCGCGGATTCCGGACGACCGAACGGAAGGAGCTCGGGTGGAAGGACGGCGGCCTCGGGGCGTGGGGGCTGCGGAGCCGGATGCGGGTCATCGGCGGCGAACTCGTGCTGGGACTCCGGCTCGACCGGCCCTCCCCAAGGGCCACGCCCTCCGGCCGTCGTCGGCCGCGACGGCCGATCGACCCGGGTCAATCGACCCCCCGCCGTCCCCCGAAGCGGTCTTCCCGAACCCCTCCTCGAGTCTCCCGATGAAGGTCGTATTGTTCGGCGGCTCCGGGATGGTCGGTCAGGGCGTGCTCCGCGAGTGCCTCCTCGACGATCGGGTGGAACGGGTCGTCTCGGTCGGACGGAGTCCGAGCGGCCGAACGGACCCGAAGCTCGAGGAGATCTTGGCTCCCCATCTGCCGGACTTGGCCGGTCTCGAGGACCGGCTCGTCGGCTTCGACGCGTGCTTCTTCTGCCTCGGCGTCTCCTCCGTGGGCAAGTCCGAGGCCGACTTCCGGGCCGTAACCTACGACCTGACGGTCCAGGTGGCGACGACGCTCGCGCGGCTCGACCCCGGGATGACGTTCGTCTACGTCTCGGGGGCGGGAACCGACTCCACCGAGACGGGACGGAGCATGTGGGCCCGGGTCAAGGGCGCGACCGAGAACGCCCTCCTCCGCCTGCCGTTCCGGGCGGCGTACATGTTCCGGCCCGGGGCAATCCAGCCCCGGCACGGGGTCCGGTCGAAGACCGGATTGTATCGCGTGATCTACGTCGTCCTCTTCCCGGTGCTCGCCGTCGTGAAGCTCGTCGCCCCGAATTCGCTCACGACGACCGAATCGGTGGGCCGGGCCATGATCGGGGTGGCGTCGAACGGGGCCCCTACGAAGTGGCTCGGTACGAAAGAGATCAACGAGGCCGCGCGCCCGGCGTCCCACGGACCGGCGCCGCCGGGCTGACCGCCCGGTCGCGCCGCCTCCGGACGAACTTGAGGCCGGACCAGACCCCCGAGATCGCGCACACCTTCACGTCGACGAGACCCGACGCCAGTCCCAGCTCCCGTACGACGGACTCTCGGAGCTCGCTCTCGACCCCGGAGCCCAATTTCGGCCACGCCGCCCAAACGACCCCGTCCGGCGCAAGGGCGACCGTCGCCCGAGCCATCTGGCAGGCCAGTTGGGCGCGCGAGCGCTCGAACACCAGCAGGATATCGAGACCTCCAGGGCCGTCGTCCCGCGTCCGGCACTCGGCGAGCTCCTTCGCGAGCAGGATGCCCACGTCTTTCGGCAGACCGATGAGCTCGACGCGGAGCCCCGGCCGAAGGCCGAGTTTTCGGGTAAGGGGGGTCCCGGAGTACCCCGCCATGCGATTCAGGCCGACTTGCCGGGCGGCCGTCGGACCGGCCGGACGACGAGCACCGGGCACGGGGCTTCGGACACCAGTCGGCTCGAGACGCTCCCCAAGAGGAGCCGGCTTCCGCGGGACCGGCCCCGCGTGCCGACCACGACCAGCTCCGGGGTCGAACGTTCGAGGTACTCGAGGATGGCGTCGAGCGGGTCGCCGCGGAGATAGACGATCTCCGTCGGGGTGATACCGCGCTTCGTCGCCGCGGCCTGCGCCGCTTCGAGGACGTGGTGGATCGACTGACCCTCCGAATCCATCGGGACGAGGCGCTCGAGGTCGGGATGGGACTCGGCCTCGTTGCCGGACAGCACGGTGAGGAGGGTCAGCCCGCGCCCGAACCGACTCGCCATCTCGATCGCGGACGCGATCGCCTGGCGGCCGGCGGGGGATGGGTCGACGCACGCGAGGATCCGCCCGGCCATCGTACCGCTCTTCCGGATAGAGGACGGGTTCAAAGCGGGCGCGGCGGCCCCGCGGACACCGCTCCTTGAAGGTGGACGGGGGCTTGGGCGGAGTCCATGCGCGCAGTGGCGATTCGAAAGTTCAAGGACCGACCGGAACGAATGGAACTGCCGAAGCCCGAGCCCGGACCGGGGGAGATCCTCGTCCATCTGGGCGCGGCCGGGGTCAATCCGTTCGACTGGAAGATCGCTGACGGCCTGTTCGAGGGGACGAAGCCGCACGTGTTCCCCTTGATCCTCGGCGTCGACGGCGCCGGCGCGGTAGACGCGGTCGGCCCGGGGGTGACCCGGTTCCACGTCGGGGACGGGGTGTTCGGACAATTCTTCCACGAGCCGGTCGGCATCGGCACGTACGCGGAGTACGTCGTTGCGCCGGAATCGATTGGCATCGCCGTCCGCCCGCGCGGCATGTACAACGAGACGGCGGCCGCGATCCCGACCCCGGGGATGACCGCGCTCGACTCGCTCGACAAGCTCGGCCTCGTCAAGCGTCAGTCCCTCCTCGTGCTCGGCGCGGCCGGCGGGGTCGGCTCCTACGCCGTCCAGCTCGCGGCCAACCAAGGGATCAACACCGTCGCAGCGTCCCGAAACCCGAACCGGGACTACCTCCTCAAGCTCGGGGCGATCCGGTACTACGAGTCGTCCTCGAAGATGTTCCACGACGACGTGAAGGCCGCGTACCCCGGCGGCGTCGACGCGATCCTCGACGTCGTGAACCGCGGCGCCGACTTCGAGGCGAACCTCGGCCTCCTGCGGCCGGGCGGGACCGTCGCCTCGACGATCGGGGCCGCCGCCGAGTCCGTGACCGCGCCCCGCGGCCTCAAGGGGATCAACATTGACCTCCAACCCCGGGCCGAGCTGCTCGACCGGCTCTCGGCCATGTACTCGAAGGGCGCGCTGCGGGTGCCGGTCGAGCAGAAGTCCCCGCTCGACTCCGCGGCGGACCTCCTCGACGCGAGCCGGTTGGGCACCTTGCGCGGGAAAGCCGTCCTCGTGATCTGATGAACCGGCGCCGCCCCCAGCGGCGCCCGCGCGCCGTCGAGAGCGAAAGCAAAGTTAGATGACCGCCGGGCCGCTCCCCCCTCGAGTGGCCGCGCCCCACCCACGACCTCGGCGTGCCCTGAGCCTGGTCCGAACGATCCTGAGCGCCTCCCTCCCCCTGTGGGTGGCTTTGCTCGTCCTCCTCCCGGGAGGCCTGACCCACGCGGCTCCCGCGGCCGTCGGGACCGGGGGTCATGCGACCGCGGTCGACCGGACCCCGCGTCCGGTCCTCCAGTCGTCCGCCGACCTGACGTGCCGGGCCACGCGGCTGCTCGGAGCGTCGTGCGCGCCCCCGAGCTTGGGCCCGGCGGCCCGTCCCGCGGCCGGCGGCGTGAATCCGAAGACCTGGACCGACCTCACGAACGCCGAACCGAACGAGCCGTCGGCCCGGTACCTCTCGATGATGGTGTACGACCCGATCGACGGGTACGTGCTCCTGTTCGGCGGAGCCGACGCGACGGGGGCGCTCGCCGACACGTGGAGCTTCGCCCACGGCCAATGGTCCCCGCTGAGCCCGGGGAACTCCCCGTCCGGGCGCTACCTCTCGGGGATCGCGTGGGACGCGGCGGACGGCTACGTGGTGATGTTCGGCGGGGCTACAGCCCTCGGGGCCGGCTTCGTCAACGAGACGTGGACCTACCTGCACGGCTCCTGGTCGAACATCACGGGCACGACGAACCAGACCCCCGCCGCCCGGTGGCGCCCGCTGATGGCGTACGACGGCGGGGACGGCTACGTCCTCATGTACGGCGGGACCAGCCTGACGGCGGCCGACACCGACACCTGGAAGTTCGTCCACGGGAACTGGACGGCCCTCACCGTGAGCGGGAGCCCCCCGGCCCGCTTCCGGGCGGGGATGGCGTACGACCCGGTCGACAACTACACGGTCGTGTTCGGCGGCTGCACCTCGTTCGCCTGCGCCGCCCCGGACACGAGCACGTGGATCTACCGGAACGGCACGTGGTCGTCCCTCGCGAGCGCCACCCACCCGTCGGGCCGCGTCTACTACGGAATCACCTACTCGTCGATCGCGAGGACGCTCCTCCTGTTCGGCGGCTCGACGGTGCCGACGGCCGCGAGCGGGGCCCTCTCCGATACCTGGAACTTCACCGCCGGCAACTGGACGAGCCTGACGACCTCCCTCACGACCTCCCCGCCGAAGCTCGCGTACCTGACGATGGCGTTCGACCCGTTGGACGGCTACACGATCGCGTTCGGCGGCCAGTTCTCGAACGCGACGTACAGCAACCAGACCTGGGCGCTCGGACCGTCGATCCTCGGCCAGCTCTCGGTCGTCCCCGGCGCGATCGACCTCGGTCAGTCCGTCACGCTCAACGCGACCCCGGTCGGCCACTCCGGCTACGTGGCCTACAACTATTCCGGCCTGCCCCCGGGGTGCGCGAACGCGAACCTGTCCGCCATCAGCTGCACGCCGAACGCGACCGGGTCGTTCCCGGTCGTGGTGACCCTCAACGACTCGAGCGGAGTGCCGAGCACGGCGAACGCGACGGTCGTGGTGAACGCCGACCCCGCGATCGCGTCGTTCACGACGTCCGCGCCAAACGTCACCGTCGGGTCGATGGTCGTGCTGAACTCGAGCGAGACCGGGGGCACCGGGACGCTCAGCTTCCGGTTTTCCGGCCTCCCCACCGGTTGCGCCACCGTGAACCGCGCGTCCGTCAATTGCACGCCGACGGCGCCGGGGATCTTCACGGTCCGGCTCAACGTCACGGATGCGGCCCGCTTCACGGTGAGCTCCACCGTGGCGGTGACCGTCAACCCCCAGCCGGCGATCGCGACGCTCACCGCCTTTCCGGGCACGCTCGACGTCGGGCAGAGCCTCCGCCTCACGGCGCGACTGACGGGGGGGACCCTCCCGATCCACTACGTTTGGACCGGACTCCCGCCGGGATGCGTCTCGAACGACTCGAACTCGCTCTCGTGCCGTCCGACGGGCAACTCGAGCGGACTCGTGACCCTCACCGTGTTCGACCTCGACGGTTGGTCCGCCAACTCGACCGTCCCCGTCACGGTGGCGCCGGACCCGGTGTTCACCTCGGGCGTCGCCACGCCGCACGCGGTCGACGTCGGCACGTCCGTCCACTTCTTCGCGAACGTCTCCGGCGGCACGGGCGCGTTCACCTTCGTCTACCTGAACGCCCCGGGCGGCTGCGCGCTCGGCAACAGCGCCTCGAACTCCTGCACGCCGACCGTCGCGGGCAACTTCACCGTCGAGGCGCAGGCGACCGACACCACGGGGTTCTCGGTGTTCGAGAACATCACGGTCTCGGTGAACAACCCGATGGCCGCCCCGGCGGTCACGACCACGCCGTCGGCGATCGACCTCGGCCAGAACGTCACGGTGCTGGTCACCCCCGTCGGGGGGACCGCGCCGTACATGATCGCCTTCACCGGGCTTCCGTCCGGGTGCGCCGGGGCCTCCGTTACCGGCCCCTCGGTGACCTGCACGCCCCGCCTCGCGGGGACCTACACCGTGGCGGTGAGCGTGAAGGACGCCCTCGGACAGTCGATGTCCGGCAGCGGCTCGCTGGTCGTCCACCTGGACCCGACAGTGACGCTGGTCGTGGCGAGCGGGGGCGCGACGACGCTCGGCAACTCGCTCGAGCTGCAGGCGAACGCGACCAACGGGACCGGGGCGTTTTCCTACGTGTACAGCGGTCTCCCGACCGGCTGCGACACGCGGAACGGCTCGACCGTCACGTGCTCCCCGACGGCGACCGGCAGCTTCCTCGTGACGGTGAAAGTCCGCGATTCGCTCGGCGTCCTCGCGACCGCCCAGACGTACGCGAACGTCACGGCGAAGCCCTCGACGTCCGTGCTGGGACTCCCCGCGACGACGTTCGACCTGCTGATCGTCGGGATCGTCGCCCTGGTGGCGATCGCCGCGGTGGTGCTCGTGATGCGCCGGCGCAAGTCGGCGCCGCCGCCCGCCGAACCCGCCCCCGAGCAGTGGGTCGAGGATCCCCCGACGTAACGGCTCGACGGCCGGGTCCCACACGCCAAGTCGAGACAAGGGAAGGGCGCCCGGAACCGGGCGCCCCGACCGAAGGGGTTCTCCCGCGCCGCCTCGGACCCGCTAGTGGACCGTGATCGACGTCAGCTGGAGGCCGTTGCCGAACGTTCCGGCGTTCAGCCAGGCCGTCGCGTGCCCGTTGTGGAGCGTCGCCGAGCCGTACACCGCGGAGTACGCGTCCACGTATCCATAGAACGATTGGACGAGAACGTACTGGTGGCTCGCGACCAGCCCGTGGGCGTTGAACGTCCACACAACGCTCGTGTGGACAGAGAACGACCCGCTCGCGTTGCCGTACGAGTACGTCGAGCAGTTCCCCGCGTAGCAGTAGTCGTAGTAGAACCCCGAGGCGGCGATCCCCGCCCACGGGGTCGTCGGGTAGGCGACGTAGCTCCCGTTGGTCTGGTCGACCAGGTACGCGCTGCCGGTGATCTCGCTCGTGGCGTCCTCGTAGCACTCGGAGTAGTTCGTCAGGCTCGCGATCTTGCAGCTGCCGAGGTGCAACGACTCCGCGCCGCTCGCCCGGATCGACCACTTCACGACGATGGTGTGGTGGCCGGAGACGACGGAGATCGGGACGTAGCTGAGGAACCCGACGTCGGTCGAGGCGGAGCCGGAGAGGATCGGGGCGCAGTCCGAGGCGCGCGCCGTCCCCGAGAAGCCGCCGGCGCCCGTCCGGGCGTGCCAGAACGGCGCCGTCACGACCGAGGTGCCGGCGCAGCCCGACGCGCTGCTGCTCGTCGACGGGCTGGCGTACGCCCCCGTGTAGGGCGCGGTGATCTGGATCGTGTGCAGGACCGACGGCGCGCTCGCGGCGCTCGCCGGCACCATCAGCACCATCAGGACCGCGATCCCCAACGTTCCCATCGCCGCCGCGCCGACCCAGCGCGTCCGCCGCCCGCCCATCCCCGCGCGGTCCGACCGCGCGAACTTCGTCGACATTCTTCCTCGACCGCCCGAAGGCGGCGGCGGAGGGACAGCGACGGACTACGTAATACTCCGTCCGGGCGGCGCGGGGCGGGAATCCGCGGGAGAACGGCCGTCGGACGGGACGTACTCCAGCACGCTCATCCCGGCCGACCCGAAGCACCGCTCGTTGCTGACGAGCCGCACGCGGAACCGGGTCCCGAGCGCCCCCGCGAGCAGAAAGTACGGTCCGAGGCCCCCTTCCGGCTGGGCCTCCCGCCACTTCCGTCGGTCGAACCCGGCGACCCCCTCGACGTCCTGGGCGAGCATCCGGTCGAGGATTTCGGCCTCGATCGCCTCCCCCTCGGGCCATCGGGCCGGTTGGGGGCCAAAGGAGAACTTCGCGAAGTTGTGAAGGATTTGGCCCGTGGCCACGAAGGCGACCGCCCGACCGGACCCCTCGATCGCCTCGGCGATCGCGCGCCCCCATCGGAGATGGTCGGTCGGTGGCGCGAGGGTGTAGGAGATCGCGACCACGGGGATCGACGCCGAAGGGGCGAGCGCGGCGAGCGCCGTCCAGGCGCCGTGGTCAAGCCCCCACTCCTCGCTCGCATCGACCGGGAGACCGTTCCGCGTTCCGGCGCCGACGAGGGCGTTGGCGAGGGCCGGGTCCCCGTGAGGTTCGTACCGGTGGCCGTACATCTCCTTCGGGAACCCGCTGAAATCCTCGATGAACCGGGGATTCGCGCTGGCGTCGACGAGGAACGTCGACCGGGAGAGCCAGTGCGGCGACGCGACGACGATGGCGTCGGGCCGGAACCGCCGCTCGAGGTCGAGCGACCGGAGCGCCGCGAGCGTCTCCTCGCCCCCGACCCCGAGGACCTTCGGGTCGATCAGGTTCGGGGCGTTCGGGGCGAAGACCCCCGCCACCAAACCCCGCCCGGCGGGTGACGCGGAGCCCGAATCGGCCAAGCCGGCCATCCCCTCGAGACGCGGCGCCGGCCGGCCGTCAGCCGTCGGCGGGGTCGGCAGAGTCCCCGGGGGGGGCGTGGAGGCAATCGATCTGCTCGCGCAGCGGCGGCCACGGCGGCGCCTTCAGAAGGTGGCCGGCGCGGACCCGCTTGGTCTCGAGGTAGCGGGCGTTGTGGGGGTTGGGGGAGACCTCGAGGGGGATCCGTCCGGCGATCTTCACGCCATGGACCTGAAGGTCCGCGATCTTCGCAGGGTTGTTGGACATCAGGAGGATCGACTTCACACCGAGCGCTTTCAGCATCTCCGCCGCGACCCGGTAGTCGCGCTCGTCGGCGCGGAACCCGAGCGCTTCGTTCGCCTCGATCGTGTCGAGACCGAGCTCCTGGAGACGGTACGCCTTGATCTTGTTCTCGAGCCCGATCCCCCGCCCTTCCTGACGGAGGTACAGCAACGCGCCGGAGCCGCGGGTCCGGATCTCGTCGATCGCGAGCTCGAGCTGCTCCCGGCAGTCGCACCGGAGCGAGGCGAAGACGTCGCCGGTCAGGCATTCGGAGTGGAGGCGGACCGGGACGTCCTCCTTCCCCGCGATGTCCCCGAGCACGAGCGCGGCGTGGTCCTTCCCGTCGTCCGGGCTCTGGAAGGAGACGATCTCGAACTCCCCGAACCGGGTGGGGAGGTCCGCGACCGCGACGACCTTCACGCCGCCTTTCGGGCGCCGGGAGCCCGACGACGATGCCTGGAGGACCTCCTCCAACGACGGTTTCGCGAGTCCCATCGACGTCCCCTCCGCGGGGCCTCGGTCGGCTTGGGACGACCGCGGCTCCTCTTGACGATTTGCTGGCATCGGGCTCAGTGAGAATCGACCGGAACGGGCCCCTCCTCGCCCGAACCCTCAGATCGCGTTGACGAGGAAGCCGACGACGAACCCGGCGGCGAGGCCGAGGTAGACGAGGTCGTGCCGGGTCCGCGATTCGCCCGGGGTCGCGGCCCCCCGGAACGCGGACCGGACCATCGGAAGGACCGCGTAGACGACCGCCCCGATCGCCAGCGAATCGAACAGGACGTCGAGGTTGGCGCTGTTCCAGTAGTACCCGACGACCCCGCCGACCACGGTCGGCATCCCGCCGAGTACGAAGTAGGTCGCGAGCCGGGCGATCGGGGGGCGTTCGAACCCGAAGTACGGGGCGGCGATCGGGAATCCCTCCGTCACGTTCTGGAGGAAGAACCCGACGAAGATCACCACGAGGAGCCCCGTGATGCCGAGCGCCCAGGCGGCCCCGAAGACGAGCCCCTCCGTGAGGTTCTGGAAGGCGATCGCGATCGCGATGATCAGGGCGAGGGAGTTCGGCGTCGCCGCCGCGGCGCCGGGCGACGGGCGGGCGAGGACGAACAGGACGAGGAAGCACCCGAGGAACCCGGCGGTGAAGATCGCGACCGGGAGCCCGGCGCCGACGTACCCCGACGGGAACATGATCGCCGAGGCGTTCGCGTAGACGTCGGCGACGAGGAAAATCAGGATCCCGATCGCGGCGGCGTTCAGGACCGTGATCGTCCGCGAGTCCATCGCCTTTCGGAGGACGATGGGGAGCGACAGGAAGATCGACAGGCCCATGAGGGTCGAGAGCGCCAGGAGCTCGAGGAATCCGTTCATCCACCCGCCTCCCGGATCGGCCGGGGGCGCCCGCGCCACGTCCGGACCCCCCGAAATCGTTCGATCCCGTCAGGTCGGCCGCGCCGTCGGTCGCCGGTCCCTGCCACCGGAGATTGCGCACGTTGAGGCGCGTATTTAGCCACCGTGGACCCGCGCGGGGGGCTAGGACGGGAACCAATCGGAGACATCGAACGCCCCCTCCGTCCCAGCGGCCGGGGCCGTGGCGCCGCGGGCGCGCAAGAACGTGCGGGTCTTCTCGCGGTGGCACCGCCGGCAGAGGGTCTGCAGATTGGCCGGATCGAGCGGGGCCCCGCCCCGTGCGATCTCGACGATGTGGTCGACATCGAGCTCGGCGACCCGCCCGCGGCGTCCGCACGCCCGGCACGTGAACCGGTCCCGGTGGATGGCGTACGTCCGGGCCGCGTCCCAGAAGTAGCCCCCCTGGAATCGCCACTGGCACAGTCGCGAGCAGTACGGCGTCCGACGGGTGGCGAGGGCCCGAGCGCACGCCACGCACCGCCGCTCCCGCCGGGCGGCCCGCTTCAGCTCAGCTCCCTCGGAGAACCAGCGCGCCGAATCCCGGAGCACTCGTTCGGGCCGGACGCGGGCGGGGCGGAGCATGCCGAACGCTCGGACCGGTGGCGGAAAAACGCTCCTCTCGACCGGTTCCTCGAACGATCGGCTCGGCTCCGAGTCGGGAGGAGCAACGGTTTTCCTCGGCCGGCCCGGTCGGCCGGGCGACCATGTACTTCCCGCTCGGAGATTGGATCGACGCCCACGAAGGGGTGCGCCACAATCTCGGTCCGAGCGGGATGAAGGGCTCGCTCCGTTCCTACGCCCGTTCGCTCCGGCGACTTCCGCCGCCAGACGCCGGTCGGCTTCGGGCGGCCGTTGCGCGGACCGTCGGAACCCCCGCCTCGGCCGTGTTCCTGACCCACGGGGCGACCGAAGGGAACGCCCTCGTCCTCCAGCACGTGGCTCAGCTGGCCCGAGCGCAGGGTCGCTCCGTTCCCCGCCTCCGCATCGAAGCGCCGGAGTATCCCCCGATCCCCGAGTCCGCCCGGATGGCCGGGTTCCAAGTCGTTGGCGCCGGGGATGCCGCCGACGTCGTGGCCCTCTCCGCGCCCCGCAATCCGCTCGGCACGACGGTCGGGCCGGGGGAGCTCGACGACCTCGCGGATTCGACGGCCGGGGCCCTCATCGACGAGACGTTCCGCGAGTTCTCCGGTCGGCCGTCCGCCGCGGCCGCCCGGGTCGCCGGTCGATGGGTCACCGGGAGCTTCACGAAGGCGTACGGCGCCGACGACGTCCGCGTCGGCTGGGTCGTCGCGCCCCCCGGGGGCGAGGAGACGTTCGGCCCGTACCACGCGCTCTCGACCGACCGCCTCCCCCCGCATTCGGTCGCGAGCGCCCTCGCGCTGCTCCGGGACCGGACGACGATCGTCGGAGAGGCGCGGCGGATCCTCCGGACGAACGAGGCGGCACTGCGCGAAGCGGTCCCCGAGCTTCCACCCCTCGGCGCTCCGGTCTGGTTCGACCGGGGGTTCGATGGGGACCGCCTGGCTCGCCGCGCGCTCCGGGCCGGCGTCCTGGTCTGCCCGGGCTCGTACTTCGGGGCCCCGAACGGGGTCCGGATCGGGCTCACCCGGACGAGCTTTCCCGACGACCTCGCGGCGTACCTCGACGTCCGCCGACGCGCCCGCTAGGGGTCGAACGGGGGCGGTGGCGGGGGCGGAGGCTCCCGCAGCGCGTTCGTGATCCCCCGTCGGACCGAGGCCAGCCGCTCGGCCGGAGCGACCCGAGGCGGCGGGGACGGCGGTCCGGCCCGCTCCCGGAGGAACGTCTGGGCGAACCGGCGGGCGTGGTCCGGGTCCGTTTCGTGGACCATGAGGAACCCGCGGGCGAGCTCGGTGAGCACGGCGCGGGCCGGGACCACGTCGTCGAGCGGAAGGGTCGTCCACGCCTCCCGGCGGCGGGGACCGCGCTCCTCCGATTCCATCTCGGCGCGTCGAGCGGACGTTGGGACCTTAAAGCCGGGAGGTCCATTTGCTGTGGGTGGAAACCGGGGGCGGTGGGAGCCTGTCCGATTCCCCCGCGTGGTCGAACGCTCACCATTCAGCGTTCGGCGGCAGGTCGAGTGGGATGAGACACGACGACCGTCGATTCTCACGTGCCGCTCCGTCGGAGCCTGGTCTGTGACCTGTCCGAGCCGCTCTCCAAGCCCATTCTCGCCCTCCTCGCCGAATTTCGACTGATGGTCAATCGTGGCGTCCGTGAGGCGCTCGAGACGGGACGCACAGCCAAGGGTTCGCTTACGAAGTTCTCCCGGACGCTCGCCCGCGAGCGGCGCGTCCACGGCGCCCACGCGATCACCGCCGTTGAGACGGCCCTTTCGCTCGCCGCAGGTCACCGGCGTCGGCTCCGCCGCAACCCCCGTGTCCACGTCCCGTACGTCCGCACGCCGTTCCTGACTGCCGACGACGCGACATTCCATCTCAACGTCGACACCGGCCACCTCCGGCTATCCCTCCGGAACAGCGAGTGGGCCGGCCTCGACCTGCGTCTCTCCGATTGGCACCGCCGCGTACTCGCCGGCCGTCGGGTCAAGCAGCTCCGCCTCAACGAGAATCGCGCCGTCCTCGTCTTCGAGAGGGACGCGCCGGACCCTTACGAGCCTCAGGCGGTCCTCGCGCTCGACACCAACGAGCGTACGCTCGACGGCGTTCTCGTCGAACCGGAACTCACCAAACCGGTGGTCGTGCCCTACTTCGACGTCGCGACGGTCCAACTCCGACACTTCGCACGCCGGTGGAAGCTCGCCCGCAAGAAAGCTCATGACCGCCGCGTGGGACGCACGCTCCTCAGCCGGGAGGGACGCAGAGAACGGCGGCGCGTTGTTCAGCGACTCCACCTCCTGACGAAGCTGCTCGTCGCCGAGGCGCGGGAGCGCCAAGCCGTTGTCGCGCTGGAGGACCTCCGCCTTCCCCGAGGTGGCGGGAGAGGGCGCCGGTTGCGCCGGCGGCTCTCGTCCTGGCCCCGGCGGGAGCTCCACCGTCAGCTAGAGTACAAGGCCGAGGAGCAGGGAGTCCCGGTCATCAAAGTGGACCCCAGAAACACGTCGAAATCCTGCCCGAGATGTGGCGAGGTGAAGGAACGCCGAAGCAGGGTGGGTCGGGTGTTCGTCTGCGCGAAATGCGGCTGGCGGTGCGACCGTCAGGTCAACGCGGGGCTGAACATCTGTCGGACTGTCCTGAGGGAGGTCCTCCAAGGGCCGTCGAACTCGGGACTTGGGGGTCTCCGGCTTGACCCCGACGCCCTTCCCAATGATGCGATGAGGCTCCTCTACTCCCCGGGTGACGCCGGGGCGCACGGGCGGAGCGGACGGGACGGGAGTGATCGAACCGCCTTCCCGATAGGGTGAGCGGTTCTGTTTCAAAGCCCGGTCCACTCGTCCCGAGCCCGCCGCCCCGGCCAAGCCTTTTGGTCCCGGTGGTGTTTGCGACGGACACCATGCCCGCTACGAGCGCGAAGGCGTCGGTCCCACCGTCTGTCCCCCGCGACGACGCCTCGCCCACCCGCGGAGTCCGGATCGTGACGCCGATCCCGGGTCCGAAGGCGAAGAAGATCGTCGCCGGCGACGACCGGTATCTGATGAAGTCCACGAAGACCTCGCCGGTCGCCGCGGCGAGCGCCTCCGGTGTGTGGATCACGGATGTCGACGGGAACCGGATCCTCGATTTCACGAGCGGCGTCGGGGTCGTCAACACCGGCCACTGCCACCCGGACGTCGTCCGCGCGATCCAGAAGCAGGCCGCCGAGCTGATGCATTTCGCCGGGACGGACTTCTACTACGAGAGCCAGGTCCGGCTGGCCGAGCGCCTCGGCGATATCGTCCCCGGGTCGGGCGCGAAGAAGGTGTTCTTCACCAACAGCGGCACGGAGAGCGTCGAGGCGGCGCTCAAGCTCGCGCGCTGGCACCGCCAACGGCCGATCACGATCGGCCTGCTCGGCGCGTTCCACGGCCGCACGATGGGGGCGCTCACGATGACCGCGTCGAAGCGGACGCAGCGCGGTCGCTTCGACGCGTTCGCCGGCGGAGGCCACCACATCCCGGCGCCGAACTGCTTCCGGTGCCCGTACCAACTCGAATACCCGAGCTGCGACCTCTATTGCGCGAAGATCCTGAAGGAGCTGTACTTCGAGACCTCGATCCCGCCGGACGACGTGGCGGCGTTCATCTCGGAGCCCGTGATGGGCGAGGGCGGCTACGTCGTCCCACCGCCGGGCTGGCACAAGGAGATCAAGTCGATCTGCGACGAGAACGGCATCCTGTTCATCGACGACGAGGTCCAGGCCGGATTCGGCCGGACCGGCAAATGGTTCGGCATCGAACACCACGGCGTCATCCCCGACATCGTGACGACGGCGAAGGCGCTCGGCAGCGGACTCCCGATCGGCGCGATGATCGCCCGGAAGGACCTCGACTACCCGGTCCAGGGCGCGCACTCGAACACGTTCGGGGGCAACCTAGTTGCGGTCGCCGGAGCCCTCGCGACCCTCGACGTGATGGAGCGCGAGAAGCTTCTCGAGAACTCCCGCGTCCAGGGTGAGCACCTGATGAAGCGGCTGAAGGAGCTCCAGGCGAAGCATCCGGAGATCGGGGACGTCCGGGGCCTCGGTCTCATGGTGGCGACCGAGTTCGTCGCCTCCGGGTCCGACAAGACGCCGAACGTGGTCCTGAAGGACCGCGTCGTCGAGGAAGCGTACAAGCGGGGACTCTTGCTCCTTCCCTGCGGCAAGTCGTCGATCCGGTACATCCCGCCGCTCATCGTCCGCCGCGAGGAGATCGACGAGGCCGTCGAGATCCTCGACGCGGCGATCACCGCGGCACGGCGCCGCGGATGAACGTCGGCCGCCTCCGGAGCGGCGCGGTCGTCGTCGCGGACGAACCGGATCCCTTCGCGGGCCCGGGCGAGGTCGTCGTGCGCCTCGCGGCGTGCGGGGTCTGCGGCACCGACCTCGAGAAGCTCCGGGGGAACTACAAGACCGCGGGCAAGATCGGTCACGAGCCGGCCGGCGTCGTTGACGCCGTCGGGGCGGGCGTGACCGGACTTTGGGCCGGCCAACGCGTCTTCGTCCACCACCACGTCCCGTGCTACAACTGCGACGTCTGCCGGCGCGGCGACTTCACGTTCTGCCCGACCTACTCCCAGACGAACATCGACCCCGGTGGGTTCGCGGACCGGTTCCGGGTCCCGGCCGAGAACGTCGCCCGCGGCGCCGTCCTCCCCCTCGACCCGTCGGTCGGCTGGGAGGCGGCGACCCTGATCGAACCGGCCGCGTGCGCGCTCACCGCGCTCCGGCGGGTCGACTTCCGGTCGGGAGATTCCGTGTTCGTCGTCGGTCTCGGCCCGGTCGGGATCCTGTATGGACTCGTCGCGAGGGCGATCGGCGCCTCCTGGGTCGGCGGCGCCGAGATCTCGGCGTTCCGGCGCGCGGCCGCACTGCGGGCGGGATTCTCCGCGGTGGTCGACCCCCGGGACGCCCCGGCGGTCGACAAGGTCGTCCACGCCGCCACCCGGGACCGGGGGGTCGACCTCGCCGTCGCGGCCACCGGAGCCCCGCCGGCGGTCGCGCTCGCGGCGCGCCTCGCCCGCCGCGCCGGGACCATGAACGTCTTCGGGCTCCCCGAAGCCGGCCGCACGCTCGACGCGGACCTGCAGGAGCTCTACCTCCGTGGTGTCCGCGTGATCCCCTCGTATGCCACGACCGAGCGCGAGATCCCGGACGTGCACGCGCTCCTGGTCCATCGGCGGCTCGACGTGTCGGGGCTCGTCACCCACACGTTCCCGCTCGCCCGGCTGCCGGAGGCGTTTGCCCTCGCCGGACGACCGGAGGAGGCCGTGAAGGTCGCCGTCACGGGGCCCGCCTTCGGCGGACCGAGCCGGTAGGCGACCCGCAAACCCCTTGACGGGCTGGTGCGCCCGTTCGAGGGTCCGATGGCCCAATCGTTGTCCGGCTCTTCTTCCTCCGCGCGGCCCCCGTTCACGCCCCGCACGATCGCGATCACGGGGGCCACCTCGGGGATCGGCCGGGCCGCCGCGGAGGCGCTCGCCTCCCGGGCGGAGCAGCTGGCGCTCGTCGGACGCGATCCGGAGCGGCTCGCGCTCGCCGCCCGGGAACTGGCCGCCGGGCCGCGGCCGGCGAAGCTCTCGACGCACCGGGCCGACCTGTCGCTTCTCGCGGACGTCCGCCGCCTGGCGGACGACCTGATCGCCACGGCGCCGACGCTGAACGTTCTCGTCAACAACGCCGGGGCGTTCTACTCGCGCCGCGGGGTGACCGCCGAGGGGACGGAGCGGACGTTCGCCCTCAACGTACTCGCCCCGTTCCTCCTCACGCGCCTCCTCCACGACCGCCTCCGGGAGAACGCCCCGTCCCGCGTCGTGATGGTCGCCTCCGCGGCGCACAACGGCAATCGGCTCGACCTCGACGACCTCGAGGGACGGACCAAGTACTCCGGCTACACGGCGTACGGCCGGTCGAAGCTCGCGCTCATCCTCCTGACCCACGAGCTCGCGCGGCGCTGGAACGACGACGGGATCACCGTGAACGCCGTCCACCCCGGGTTCGTCCGCTCCGGGTTCGGGCAGAACAACGGAGGCGGGGTCGCCCTCGCGATCCGGTTCCTCGCGCTCTTCGGGCTTTCGGCCACGAAGGGCGCGGTGACCCCGGTGTACGTCGCCACCTCGCCCCAGGTCGAGGGCACGACCGGCGAATACTTCGTGAAGTCCCGCGCGGCCCGTTCTTCCCGGGAATCGTACGACGACGCGCTTGCGCGGAAGCTCTGGGACGTCTGCTCCGAAAAGGTCGGACTTCCCCCGTAGCGGAATCCCGGACACCCTCTAAGTAGGGTCCCGGCGTTCCCTGTCGGATGCTCGCCCGGGCGACCGCCGTGCTCCTGACGGTGGGATTGCTGTTCCTGCTTCCCGCGGCCGTCCCCGGCGGCACGACTCCGTCGGCCCGGGCTGCCGCGCTCCCCACCGCCCCTCTCACCACGGCTTCGGCCGGCCCCGCGTCCCTTCCTCCCGTCGAACCGCTCCGCGGGCTCCTCCAGCACAACCTGACGGGACCCTCGGCCGCCCCGAGCGCCGCCCCGCCGATCTCGGCGTACCAGGAGACCCAGCCGCCCCCGGTCCCGAGCACGACCCCCACCGTCGTGTCGGTCATCTCGAACGGCCGCGGGTGCTGCTACTACGTCAACCGGACCCCCGCGGGGGGCCCGTGGGACTCGGTCGTGCTCAGCTACACTGGGACGGCCGTGAACGGGGTCTACGACTCGTCGTACCGGGCGTACGTCGGCGGCGCCGAGGTGCTGTTCGGGACGACGCCCGAGTACGGGACCTGGAACGTCCTCGACAACATCACCGAGTACGAGAGCCTCCTCGAGCCGGGGGCGAACTTCACGTTCATCCTGAGCGCCGCGCTCGTGGGCGGATACTTCGTCACGAACATCTCGCTCCTGTTCTACCCCCCGCCCGCCGGCGGACCCGTCCCGGTCGAGCCAACGAAGGTCGTCCCGCTCTGGTCGCTCCAGTTCGTCAAGCCGACGTCGCCGTCCATCGCGGCGAACGCCACCATCCCGTCGAACGCATCGGCCGTGACCCTCGAGCTGTGGTCGTACGGCTTCCAGTCCGACGAGTTCTGGTGGGCCGCCTCCTCCCCCGCCCGCTCGGTCGACATCCACCTCGACGGCTCGCCGTTCGCCTCGGTGTACCCGTTCTCGTACGTGAATACGGGCGGCGTCGACCTGTTCCTCTGGCGGCCGATCCCGGCGGCGTTCACCCTGAGCGACCGGCCGTACCACGTCAACCTCACCGGGGCGCTGGGCGCCCTCGAGGGGGCCCACACCTACACCGCCAGCATCGGCGGTCGGGAGGCGAACAGCGACTGGCTCGTCGAAGGGTCGATGCTCGTCTGGACCAACTCGACCGTCCAATCGGCGAGCCTGACCTCCCGAAGCGCCACGCTCGCGTCGTTCGGAACGAGCGGGTCGACCGAGTCGTCGTTCACGGCCTTCCAGTACAACTCCACGATCGCCACGACCGCGGGGAACGTGCAGGTCGCCTCCACGGGCGCCGGGACATTCGCCGAATCGGTGAAGTCGACCACCGCACCGGCGAACGGCACCTCCTGGGAGAACGTCAGCCAGAATTCCCGGATGCTGGACACGACGACCGCCGTCGGACCGAACGGGACGACGTACGCGAACTCCTCCCGGGACTTCGTGATGGCGACGAACCTCGGCTCCCAGTTCGTCGTCACGAAGACGACCGGCGGGACGTACCCGATCACGGGGAACGCGACCACGTCGATGCTGGCCGTCCAGCAGCAGTGGACCGAGGTCGTATCGACCCAAGGTCACGACCCATTCACCGGCACGAGGGTGGCGACGAGCGACTCGGTCGACGACGAGGTCACGGGGGCGAACGGCATCTGGGACGCCGTCGAGACGATCCCGTCGTCCGGCGCCTCGCCGACGATCGTCTCGATCGGCTTCGTCCAGTCCGCGACGCCGAAGTACACGACGGAGACGGTCGCCGGCGCGCCCGGGACCTCGAGCTACTCGCACCTGATGGTCGGATCGGATTTCGCGCCGACGAACGCGAACGGCGCCGAGACGATCCTCGAAAACCTCTGGCAGACGACCCCGATCCCGCTCGTCGGCGCCGTCGCGGCGACACCGGACCCGGTCGACGTGGGCGAGACGCTCGCGGTCACCGCGGTCGCCCACGGGGGCGGCGGGGTCTATTCGTACGGGTGGTCGGGGCTCCCTCCGGGGTGCGCGCCGTCGAACTCGTCGGTCGTCAGCTGCCAGCCGACGCAACCCGGGCTGACCCGGCCGGTGGTGACGGTCCGCGACTCCTTGGGGGACCAGGCGGTCTCGGCTCCGGCGACGCTCGTCGTCTCCCCGGCGCTTGACGTCCGGGCCACTCCATCGGCGTTGGGGGTCGACGTGGGCGGGTCCCTCTCGTTCTCCGCCGCGATCGCCGGCGGGACCCCGCCGTACAGCTGCTCGTGGACGCTCCCGGGCGGGTTCCCCACGATGCACAACTGCACCGCACCGGTCCCCGCGTCCCCGAGCACCGCGGGCACCGTGAACGCGACCGTCTCGGTCGCCGATGCGTCGGGCGCGGTCGCGAACGCCACGAGCCCCACGGTCCGGGTGGCCGGACCGCTCGTCCTCTACCTCACCCGGGCGTCGAACGCGTCCGCTCCGCACGTCGGGGCGCCGACGACGTTCACGGTCACCGTCTCCGGCGGCACGCCGCCCGTCGCGCTCACCTGGTTCGAGGGCGGGGCAGTCGTGCCCGGCTTCAACGGAACGACCCTCGCGTGGACACCGAACGCGACCGGGAACCTCTCCGTCTCCGTCCTCGCGGTCGACGGCAGCGGAGCCTCCGCCCGCAGCAACCTCGTCGCCCTCACCGTCGGGACCTCGCCGGGATCCGGGAGCGGGAACGGTTCGACAACGGCCCCGAACGAGTTCGGGGCGACGTTCTGGGCCGCCGTCGCGCTGGCGGCGCTGGCCGGGGTGGAAGCGGTGCTGCTCCTCGCCACCCGCCGTCCCCGGCGCCCGGCGCGCCCGCGCCCACCCGAGTCCGCGACCTAGGCGTCGGCGCCCGCGCCGACGACGGAGCGCTCGACGCGGTGGCCGGCGGCGACGCGGACCTTCGGGCCGAGCAGCGCGCCGACGACCGTGGCGTTCGCTCCGATGACGACGCCGTCCATCAGGACCGAATTCTCGACGTGGGCGCCCGGTTCGACGACGACGCCGTCCGAGAGGGTCACGTACGGCCCGAACCTCGCGCCGCGTGCTTCGACGTCCTTCCCGACGGCGACCGGTCCACGGCCGTGGGCGCCGGCCGGGAGGGCGCCAGGGCCTCCCCGCCCCCCGTCGAACAATAGCTGCTGGGAGTGGAGGAGCCGGTCCGGGGTCCCGGCGTCCTCCCAGTACCCGGTGGAGCGGAAGCCGTAGACGCCGCGGCGGAGAAGCCCGGGCATCACGTCCTTCTCGAGGCTCACCGGTCGGCCTCTCGGGATCGCCTCGAGGACGGCCTCGGACCAGACGTGGACGCCGGCGTTGATCCAATGCGACGGCGCGTCGACCGGCTCGGGTTTCTCGACGAACCGCTCGATCCGGTCGTCTCCGGAAAGCGCCGCGACCCCGTACGGCCGCGTGTCCTCCACCTCGTGGAGCAGCATCGTCCCGAACGCCCGCTTCGCCCGATGGAAGGCGAGGAGCGCCCCGACGTCCGCGTCGCAGATCACGTCGGAGTTGAGGAGGACGAACGGGTCGCCGATCCCCTCGCCGGCGTTCCGCATCCCGCCGCCGGTGCCGAGCGGCTCGGCCTCCGCGACGGTGGTCACCTGGAGGCCCGGGACCGGATGGTCGCGGACGTACGACGCGACGACGTCGGCCTTGTAGCCCGTGGCGAACACCGCGTGGTCGACCTCGCGAGGGAGCAGGTCGAGGACGTGGTACAGCATCGGCTTGCCGGCGATCGGGATCAGCTGCTTCGGCAGGTCGTACGTCAGCGGACGGAGTCGGGTCCCGAAGCCGCCGATCAGGACGAGGGCGCGCATGCTCCTCGCCGCCCGAGCCCCCCTCGGGATTAACGGTTCCGGCGCCGGTCCGGAGGCCCTACAACCCGGGGGGCGGCCGGCCGCGCTCGGTCGCGCTCGCGTACTCGCGCTCCACGAGCGTCTTCAGGAGCTTCGCCGGGCTCCCCCAGATGGTGACGCGGCTGAGGCGACCCGCCGCGCGCCCGACGCCGAGCGCAACGATGACGCCCCGCTCCCGGTACCGGAACGGCTGCATCGGCGTGCCGTTCCACCGGGCGACCAGGTTCGCCGCGGCCACGGGAGCCTCGGCGAGGGCGGCCTGGGCCGTGCTCGGCGCCACGAGGTGCGTGACCGGGTCCTCGAACTCGACGGCGTCGCCGACGCCGAACACCCCGGGCCGTCCGATGAGCTCGAGGTGCTCGGTGACCTTCAGCCGGCCGCCGCGGGCGTGGGGCCCCGGGAGCGACTTCACGACGTCAGGGGCCTGGACGCCGGCGGCCCACACCGCGAGGTCGAACGGGATCTCCGAGCCGTCGTCGAGGATCGCCACGTTCGACCGGACCTCCCGCACGTTGAGCCCCTCGTGGAGGACGACCCCGGCCTCGTAGAGGAGCCGCCGGGCGTGCCGGACGAGCCCCTCCGGCAGGCCGGCGAGGAACGGAAGCGCTCCGCAGATCACGACCACCTCCGGGGGCCGGGCGAGCGGCCCGGCGACTCGTCGCCAGTCGGCCGTCGCGATCTCCGCCGCGACCTCGGTGCCGGTCGACCCGCCACCGATGACCACGACCCGGGGATGTCGGGCGGCGGGCAACGCCGAGGACCGGGCCTCGAGGTCCCGGAGCGCGCCGGCGAGCCGAACGGCGCCGCTGTACCGGTATACCTGGTAGGTGTGGTCCTCCGCCCCTTGGACCCCGTAGAACGCCGCGACGTTCCCGAGGCAGATGGCGAGGCTCCGGTATGGGAGGCGCTCTTCCCCGAGGGCGACCGTCTGCCCGTCGAGGTCGACCCCGGTGACCGCCCCTTGGCGGAAGGTGATCCCGTCCTTCCGCACGAGCTCCTCGATCGGCAGCGTGAATCGGCGGACAGCGCCGGCGGCCCCGGCGAGCGCCGCGACCTCGTACAGCTCCGTGCGCAGCACGTGGACGGGGCTCCGGTCGACGAGCACCACCGGGATCGAGCGCCGGCTACGACGGCGCACCTCGTGCGCGACGCGGAGCCCCGCGTACCCCGCCCCCAGAACGACCGCGGCTCCCTCCGAGGCTCCGGCCTCCGTCACGACGAACGCCGCAATCCGAGCGGGACCTTCATCTTTCCCCGGCCCGTTGGCGGCCAGGGGTCACGGGACCTTTCGGGCCTCAAAGCATGAGCTCGCACGCCGTCACTTTCGACCTCTGGCACACCTTGCTCGACCTCGCGCCGTTCGCCGAAAGCGAGTACATGCATCGGCAGTGGGCCCTCGGCGGGGAGTGCGTCGAGACCGCGCCGTCGGGTCCCCTCGCCGCGGACGCCGCCGCCCCGCTCGAGCCCTGGGCGGCGTTCCGTCGGGCGTACGAGGAGACGGTCACCGCCGCTCGGAACGGGTCGAGCATCTCGCCCGCCGGCCAACTGGCGCGGGCCGGTGCGCTCGCCGGCCGCCGACCCGACCCCGATGCCTATCGACGGAAGCTCGAACGCCTGGTCGCCGACACGCCGTTTCGGGTCGTGCGCGGGGCCAAGGGCGTCCTCGAGTCGCTCCGGATGTACGGCTGCCGCCTCGCGATCATCTCGAACACGATCGGGGAACCCGGGCGATTGTTCGCGCCGATCCTGAAGTCGCACGGCCTCCTTCCGTCGTTCGACGCGCTCGTCTGGTCGGACGAGCATCCGTGGGCGAAGCCCGCGCCGCAGCTGTTCGGTTACGCGCTCGGAAAGCTGGGCGCCGAGCCCGGCAACGCCATCCACGTCGGCGACGGGGCGTCGGACATCGTCGGCGCCCAGGGCGCCGGCTACCGGGCGACGATCCTGTTCGAGGGCAGCACCGAGTACGCCCCGGAGTACCGAACCCTGTTCGCCCCGGGCTCAGCGACCAAGCTCGAGCCGTCGTACCGCGCCCGGCGTCTCGACGAGATCCCTGGACTCGTCCACCGCGTGTTCGGATTCCGGGGGACTCCCCACTAGGAGGCGGACCGGCCCCCGGCCGCTCCGACCGGCGCGGACGGCGGGGTCGGGGCCGCGAAGTGGGCCCGTAGGCGCCAACCGAGGAAGAGAACGATCGCGACGACCGGGATGGCGCCGAAATCGCCCGCGGCTCCGTAGGCGAGGGCGAGCACGATCAGGAGGGACAGGCAACCGAGGATCAGGTCGAGCTGGCAGCGCGGCAGTTGGAACGCCTCGCGGTGCCGCGCGACGTACGCCCCGAACCCGAGACACCAGAGGAACAATCCGGCCACGATCGCGGCCGGAAGGGGAACGAGCCGGGGGGCGACCCACGCGAGACCGAAGAACCCGAACACGAACAGGACCCCGAGGGCGAACGGCGCGATTCGGGGGACGAACCGGGCCCGACCGAGGTTGAGGTCCCCCATCGCGGCGGGGACCCGCCGGGCCGCCACGACGAGGCCCGCGACCACCGCCAGAGCCGCCACGAGGAGGGGGGCGGTGGGCGTCTCCGACGGATGGAACAGGACGAACATCGCCAGGACGGTGAGGACGAACGTCGCAATCACGAACCCGAGCGCTCGTCCGGTCGGGAGGAACGATCGGCCCCGGGTCCCGGGGTACAGGAGTCCGACGACGGCGATCGGGAGCGCGATGCTGTAGATGGCGTGGAAGAGGGCGAGTTCGACCGCCCACACCCAGTTGACGCCCGCGAAGTGGCCGAAGACGCCGAGGTAGCCAACGCCCGCGGGGCCGAAGAACGTCTTCGTGCCAATCCCTTCCTCGAGGATCCCATAGGCGGTCCCCAAGAGCAGCACCGTCGGCCAGCCCTTGTTCCATCGGACGGCCGCCTCCCGGACGATCAGGACTCCCGCGCCGTACAATCCGATGAGGAACACCGCGCTCACCGGGTCGAGCAACGGAACGAGGACCGGGGTCGAGCCCGTCAGGAACTCCGCGAACGTGATCGACGTGAGGATCAGGACGATCCACGGAAGGTTGCGCGCGAGGATGGCCGGCAACCGGGGGAGGGTGAGGACGCTGGCCGCCGGCGGGTTCGGAGGGGCGGCGGGTAGCGAGCTGGTCACGGTAGGCAAGTTTCCGGGGGCCGGGTATTAGAACCCCGCGGGAACATTCGGCCGTCGGCCAACGCGGACGTCCGGCTCGGGGCCGCGCGGGATCGAGGAGGGGGCGCTAGCTTTCGTTCGCCGAGGGAGAGAGCTGAGGGAGGGAATCGAACCCCCAGGAATCGGATCTGCAGTCCGACGCATTAACCATTCTGCCACCTCAGCGTGGTCGGCGGAGAGAGGTCACGCGATAAAAGGCGAGAGGGGCTAGATCGCGCGGAACCCACGACGGGCCCGTCGGGCGACGGTGCGAACCGCCAGTCGGGCCATCTCGCCGTAGCCGAGCGATACGCCCCCGGACCGCGTCGCCTTGCGCCGGATCGCGTCGAGGAGGTCCTCGAGCCGGTCGACGCCGGCCGGGAACTCCGTGAAGCCCCGTCCGACTCCACCGGCATCGTGCGCGTCGCTACCCCCGGTCGCGCCGAGCGAGCGTTCGGCCGCGATGCGGGCAGCGCGCGCGTTGGCGACCGCGAGGTTGTGGCCATTGTGCGTCTCGAGCGCCGGGACGCGGAGCTCCGACGCCACACGGCGACCGATCCCGTGCGCATGGCGGGCGGGATGGGCGGGGACGGCCACCCCCCCGTGCGCCTCCACCCACTCCACGGTCTCCGCGACGGGCCGACGGAGGGGCGGGACCTCGGCGATCCCGAACGCGAGGAGGTGGCCTTCGTGGGTCGAGACCTCCATCCCGGGTAGGAAGCGATATTGCGGGTATTGCTCGGCCAGCGCTCTCAGCGAACTGTGGCCAGCCACCGTGTTGTGGTCGGTCAGGGCGAATCCGTTCAGGCCCGTCGGCGCCAGCCGCTCCACCGCCTCGGCGAGCCTCAGCCGGGAGTCCGGCGAATAGGTGCTGTGGAGGTGGAGGTCGAGTCGGAGGACTCCGGTCATCGGACCCGGGTTCCCGGGGCCGCGGCCGCGGGCGCCTGGAGCCAGTGGGCGTCGTCGAACGCCAACACGGACCCCTCGGCGGCGTCGGCGGAGGCGAGCCGTACGACGACTGCCGCCCCGGCCGGAACGGGCCGGTCGACGACGACCGACCGGGTCGTGGTGACGACGGGGCCTCCGGAGGGTGCGGGGCTCTCGCCACGTCCGACCAGGAGCGGGGTCGACTCGAACTCGGCGTAAGCGATCGGACGGGCCGGACTGCCCGGTGGAAGAAGTCCCTGGCCCGGCTCGACGCCCTCCGGGATCTCCAGGAGGACCGCCTTCCCTCCCACGTCGGCCGCGAGGATCATACCCTGGCTCGTCACGCGCCGGATCGTCCGCGGTTCCAGGTTGGCCAGGAGGGCGACGCGACGTCCCTTGAGCTGCTCGGGCACGTAGGAGTCCCGCAGGCCGGCGACCACAGTTCTCGGCCGGGCCTCGCCGGCCTCGACGGTCAGAACGTACAGGCGGTCGGCCGACGGGTGATTCTCCACGTGGACCACGCGCGCCGCCCGAATGTCGAGGGGCGGCAGGCCCTCTCCCTCCGGCCGAGCCGGCGCCGCGGCTGCGGCGGTCGCCGCCGGGCCCGCGGGCCGTTTCTGCTCGAGTCGGGGGAATAGAGGGCGCACCTCGCCGAGGGTCTGCCCAGGGTTCAGGGGCTGCGCGACCGACTCCCAATCCCCCCGGGTCGGTCCCTCGGAGTAGCCGAGCGACCGGAAGAGGTCCGTCGACGAGAACGGGAGGAACGGGGCGAGCCAGACCGCGGCGGTCTTCAGCAGCCAGAGCCCCTCGGTCACCGTCTGGCGACGCGCCGGTTCCTCCGACGCCCACGGCTTCGCCTCGTGGAACCGTCGGTTGCCTTCCCGGACCTCGGCGAGGACGAGCTCGAGCGCCTCCTTCAGTCGCACGGCTTCGAGCTCGCCGGTGATGGCCGCGTGGGCGGCCCGGATCCGCCGGCCGACCTCGGACTCCTCGGGCGACCATCCGTCGGGTGGGGTCGGCACGACCCCGCCGTACCGGTCCCGGACGAGCACGAGGAGCCGCTGCGCGAGGTTCCCGTACTGGTTCGCCAGGATCTCGTCGTGCACCCGCTCGAACTCCCCCCAGTCGAGCTCGGTGTCGTGGTTCTGGGGGGCGAGGAGCGCCGCGTAGAACCGGATCGTGTCGGGGGAGTACCGTTCGAGGAGCGACGGGAGGAACGCCTCCTGCTCGCGGGTCCGGGACTTCGAGACCTTGGCGCCCCCGAGCGTCATCCACTCGTTCGCGGGCACGTCGTACGGCAGGTGCCAGCCGCCGACGCCGAGGAGCATCGATGGCCAGACGATCGTGTGATGGAACTTGTTGTCCTTCCCGACGAAGTAGTAGTGGCGGCTCGGCTCGCGCGCGTCCCAGTAGGAGCGCCAGGCTTCCGGGCGGCCCGCCCGGATCGCCCACTCCTGCGAGGCGGAGAGGTAGCCGACGAGCGCCTCGAACCAGACGTAGATCCGCTTCGACTCGTACCCCTCGAGAGGGATCGTCACGCCCCAGTCGAGGTCGCGGGTGATCGGCGTCGGGTGGAGCCCCTCCTTCAGGAAGTTCTCCGCGACGTGGAGGACGCTCGGCCGCCAATGGGGCCCCTCGCGGGCGATGTACTCCGCGAGCTTCGGCTGCAGCCGGTCGAGCTCGAGATAGAAGTGCTCCGACGGCCGGAACTCGGCGGGCGTCCCGTCGAGGACGCACTTCGGGGAGCCGAGCTGACCGGCCTCGAGCGGGCGCCCGCAATTGTCGCACTCGTCGCCTCGGGCCTTCTCGAACCCACAGTGGGGGCACGTCCCCTCGAGGTACCGGTCCGGGAGGAACCGCCGGTCGGTCGGACAGTACGCCGCGTCGGCGGTCCGACGGCGGATGTACCCGCCCTCGAGCAGCGAGAGGAACACCTCGTGAACGTTGCGCTCGTGGAGCACATTGTGGGTGGTCGTGAACACGTCGAAGGAGACCCCGAGCCGCGTCAGCGCCGAGGAGTTCACGGCGTGGAACCGGTCCGCGAGCGCGGCGGGGGTCTCCCCGGCTTTCTCGGCGGCGACGAGGATCGGCGTGCCGTGCATGTCCGAGCCCGAGACCATCAGGACCTGGTCGTCGCGAAGTCGGTGGTACCGGGCGAAGATGTCGGCCGGGACGTAGGTGCTGGCGAGGTGGCCGAGATGCTGAGGCCCGTTGGCGTACGGCCACGAGACCCCGATGAAGATCCGCGCCATCGGCCCCCCGATGGCATCGAGCCGGGCGGCGTCTAAACGGTTGGCGGAGCGGCGTCGCCCGGGGGTCTTTATCGGTCGCGGCCACTCCCGGGCCCCGATGGCCGAGCGGGAACCTCCGATGACCCGGCCGTCAATCCCCGCGGCCGACGCCCTGATCGGCGTGAAGCGGCCGGTCCTCACGCACGGCTACGTCGTCCTCGTCGACTACATGGGCGGCGACGCGGCGATCGTGCAGGCCGCCCGGGTCTCCTACGGGGCCGGGACGAAGAGCGTCCGGGACGACCGGGGGCTGGTTCGGTATCTGATGCGCCACCGGCACACGACGCCGTTCGAGATGGTCGAGCTGAAGTTTCTGATCCGGCTTCCGATCTACGTCGCCCGCCAGATGATCCGGCACCGAACGGCCAATGTGAATGAGTACTCTCAAAGATATTCAATCGTACCAGACCAATTCGACCTCCCCAACGTCGACGACATCCGGGAGCAGTCCAAACGGAACCGGCAGGGCCGGGGCGACCCTCTCCCGGCGGGAGTCGCCGAGAAGTTCCGCGCCGACCTTGAGCGGGTATCGACCGAGGCGTACTCGGCCTACTCGGCCGCCCTCGCCGCGGGGGTCGCCCGGGAGACCGCGCGGCTCGTCCTCCCCCTCGCCTACTACACCGAGTGGTACTGGAAGACCGACCTCCACAACCTGTTCCACTTCCTGTCGCTCCGACTCGACCCGCATGCCCAGGAGGAGATCCGCCGGTATGCGGCCGAGCTGAGCGCGATCGCCCACGCGGTCGCCCCGGTCGCGACGGAGGCGTTCGAGGAGTTCCAGCTCCAGGGGCTCGACCTGAGCCGCCGGGAGCAGCGGGCGATCCGGGCGCTCCTGGACGGCTCGACGCCCGAAGCGGCGTGCGCCTCGGCCGGCCTGCCCTTGCAGCGCGAGGACGGCAAGCCGATGTCGACCGGCGAGGGCGTCGAGTTCCTCGCCAAGCTGGAGCGGATCCGGGCCGCCGACTGAGGGCCGGGCGATCCGCCGAACGGATCCTACGGTCTCCGACCCTTCCGGGAACCGGATCCGCCGATTAGGCCCACGTGGAGGTCCATGACGTTCGTTCCGGTCGGCCCCGTCCGAACGAGGCCGTCGAGACGCTCGAGCGCGTCGTACGCGGATTGCTGGGCGAGAGCGGTGGGGACATGGATGCCGAGCCGGGTCGCCCGGTCGGCGGTGTCCCCGTCCACTTGGCCACCGGCCGCGTCCGTGGGGCCGTCGATGCCGTCGGTCCCAATGGACAGTACGGTCGTCCCCCGACGTCCCTCGAGGGCGAGCGCGGCCGCGAGCGCGAACTGTTGATTGCGTCCCCCCTTTCCCGAATGGGCGGAAAGGGCGACGGTCGTCTCCCCGCCCGCCACGAGCGCCCGGCGGGCCGGTCCCCGAAGTTTCGAGAGGCGCTCGACGAACGCGAACGCTGCCAAGGCCGACTCCCCGGCCAGGTGGCCGGTGAGGGCGGTCGTTCGGTAGCCTCGTCGCCGAGCCTCGCGGGCCGCCCCGAGAACTGCCTGGCGATTGGTGGCCACGAGTTGGAAGCGGCCTCGCCGGAAGGTCGCGGCTCCGGGCTTCGGAGTCTCGGGCCATCGACCCGCGGCCCCCTCGCGGAGGTGCTCGACCACGTCGGGTGGGAGTCGGTCGACGAGCCGGTGCCGGTCGATTGCGACGATAGCGTCGGCGAAGGTCGTCGGGTCCGGGACCGTCGGGCCGCTCGCGATGTCTTCCGGCCGGTCGCCGACGACGTCCGAGACGGCGAGAGTCAGGAACCGTCCCGCTCCGGTCGCGGTCGCCAGCCGTCCGCCCTTGAGGGCGGAGATGTGGCGCCGCACGACGTTCACGGCGTCGATGGGTGCGCCCGAGGCGAGCAACGCCTCGTTCGTCCGTCGCACGCTGCTCAGGCCGAGTCCGCCCGCCGGAGCTTCGGCCAGCGTCGACCCGCCCCCCGAGATCAAGAAGGCGACCCGGTCCGCCGGGGCCAACTCGGTGACGTACTCCAGGAGGGCCGCACCCGCCCGAAAGCTCGCCGACGTCGGGAGCGGATGGCTCCCGACCAGCACCGCGACGCCCTCGGCGAGCGGCGGTACGGGCTCGGGTACCACGGCGAGGCCCCCCGCCAGCCGGCCGCGGAGGTGCTCCGCGGCGGCGCGGACCATCGCCGGCGCTCCCTTTCCGACGGCGACCACGTGGACGGACGCGCGACGTGCGCCGAGCCACCGGTCGACGGCCGCGTTCCGGAACGCGGTGCGGACCGCCCGCCCAGGTTCGACCGCTCCGATGCCCGCCTCGGCGATCGCAAGCGCATCAGAATCGAGGGGCATTCCCCGCCTCCAGGGTGAACCCGGGGACGGGGGAGAACGAGGGCGCGAGCCCGCCGAATCGCTCGGGGAGTACGGGCGCGAGCGCCTCCCGGGCCCGCCCGGATTCGGGGTCGACGATCAACTCGGCGAGCCGTCGGGCGGCGCCTCCGCTCCGCATAACGCCAAAGCCGTTGAACCCGGTGATGGCGTACAAGGACCGCTCGGGGTCGACCGGGCCGATGCACGGGCGCCGGTCGAGGGTGGCGGTGCAGACGCCCGCCCAGGCGCCGACGACCTCGCTCTCGCCCCATCCGGGGATCCACGTGCCGAGGCCCTCGGCGAGATGCGCGAGGAACGACGCATCCGCCCCGGCGACGAATCGCTCGGGGTCCGTCTCGAACCACTCGGTCCCGTCTCCGGCGAGGATCCGGCCGTTCGACTCGGGCCGGGCGTACACATCCGTGTCCAGGTCATGTAGGGAGACCCCGGCGCCCTTCGGGGCGGGACCCGACGGACGGAGGACGGCGGCCTGGGTCCGGTAGGGGGTGAGCGGGAGGGGACGGCCCAAACCGAGCAACAGCTGCTTCGACCAGGCGCCCGCGGCCACGACGAGGTTCCGTGCGCGAATTTCATCGGTGCCGGACCGGACGGTCCACCCGCCGCCCTCGTAGGCCGGTACGGGGACCGGCGCCCCGAACGCGGCGGCGGCCCCGCGTCCCTGCGCGGCCTCGAGGTAGAGCGTCGTGATGGTGCTCGGGGTCACGCAGGCGTCGGAGCGGCTCGCGATCGCCCCGAGGAGCCGGCCGAATTGTCCGCCGGGGAGCCAGTCGGTCAGTCGGTCCGCGTCGACCTCTTCGACGGGAACGCCCCAGCCGCGAAGCCGGACGACGGCCTGCCGGAGCGCGTCCGCGATCACCGGCTGGGTCGTGAGCCGCACGAACGGGACCTCGCGGAACGTCTCGGGGTCGCCCCGGGCGAGAGCCCGGTACTCCTCGCGGCTCTCCCGCGTGACGAGGACGTCCCAATCGTTCCACAGCTGCTCGGTGACGATCCCGGCCGCGCGCCCGCTCGCCCCCGCCGCCGGGGTTCTCGGGTCGACGACCGTGACCGTGAGCGACCGTCGGGTCAGGTGGTCGGCGAGGGCGGCCCCGGCGATCCCCGCCCCGAGGATGACGACGTCGCGGGGCCCCTCGACCACGGTGCCCGAAGGCGCCGCCGGCTAATATTGGGGCTTCGCGCGCTGGTACGCGTCCCGGAGCGCCTGTGTGTCGACGTGGGTGTAGATCTGGGTCGTCGCGACCGAGGCGTGGCCGAGAAGCTTCTGGATGTACCGGATGTCGCAGCCGCGCGAGAGGAGCGCGGTCGCGAGCGTGTGGCGGAGCATGT
>DAIQBL010000014.1:0-5242 GCA_036781185.1 Thermoplasmatota archaeon
CGATGCAGCTCGAGGCGGCGGAGCTCGGGCGCGGCGGGAAGCTCCTCGAGATCGGGAGCGGGAGCGGCTACCTGCTGGCGGTCGCGTCACACCTCGTGGGCCCGACCGGCCACCTCGTCGGCGTGGAGGTGGACGCGGGTCTCGCCATGCGAAGCCGGGCGACGCTCGCCCGCCTCGGGGTCGACGCGACGATCCGGATCCGGGACGGCCGCGAGTCCGTGCCGGAAGGCGCGGTGTTCGACGCCGTGATCGTCTCCTGCGCGAGCAGTACGCTGTACCCTGCGTGGATCGGGGCGCTCGCCGACGGCGGACGGCTCGTCGCCCCCATCGGCTCGGCGACGGAGCAGGCGCTCACGACCTACCGGAGGACGGGGGACCGGGGCACCACGACCGTCGGACCGGCGTGCCGGTTTGTCCCGCTGAGACCCCATATATAGGTCCACCGAATACGGCCGTCCCGCCTATTTTGAGGGTCGGTCGTTGTGATTCGGTTCGGCCCAGCGGGTATCCCCCTTTCCTGCAAGGGTCGCACCCTCCGCGACGGGATCTCCGACGTCCACCACCTCGGCCTCACGGCGATGGAGGTCCAGTTCATCAAGGTCAATCCGTTGACGCGCGTCGTCCTCGAGGAGGAGATCGGCAAGACCGCCCGGGAGCTCGCGCTCTCGCTCGTCGTCGGGGTCGGGCCGGGACCGGACTCGTCGCTCCCGACGGCCGAACGGATGGTCGCACCGATCGGCAAGAAGGACTCCCTCACCGCGCTCACGTGGAGCCTCGCGAAGGACTATGCGGACCTCGCCCAGACGCGGGCGCTCGCCCGGGCGCTCGACGTCGACCTCACGCTCCACGCCCCGTACTACGTCGACTTCTTCGGGAGCCAGGAGGCGCGGGAGCGCTCGACGCGCCAGATCCAATGGGCCTCCGTCCTCGCGGAGGGTCTCGGGGCCCGCCTCGCGGTCACGCACCTCGGGTTCTACGGACCGGGGAGCCGGTCCGATAGCGTGCAGGAGCTGACGCGCGTCGCGCGGGAGCTCTCCGACTGGCTGAAGGCGTACTCGAAGGGCACCGTGCGGCTCGGCATCGAACCGAGCGGCCATCCCGACGTCTTCGGCTCGCGCGAGGAGATCCTCGAGGTGGCGCACCAGGTGAAGGGCGTGGTGCCGGTCTTGAATCTCCCCCACCTCGCCGCCCGCGAGCGTCACACCTTCGACACGCCGGACGACCTCCGGCCCATCGTCGAGGAGTTCGTCAAGGCGAGCGGCGGCGAGCTCTACATGAACTTCGCCGGCGTCGAGTTCTACGGACCCGGCGAGTTTCGGCTGACACCGATCAAGCGCGGGCAGGCGCGGTTCGACCCGGTCGCCGAGCTGTTCGCGGACCGCGAGTACGACGTGACCGTGATCTCGAGCTCGCCGCTCCTCGAGCACGACGCGATGTACATGAAGCTCCTCTACGACCGCGCCCTCTCGAAGCGGTACGCGAAGAAGCACGCGCCTCCGGTCCCGGTGGTGAAGAAGCCCGGGTCCCCGGCCGTGCCCGTCAAGCCCCTTGCCAAGACCCCGGCGCGCCCGGCACCCCGCGACCACCACCGTCCGGCGAGCGCGGCGAAGCGCCCGCCCCCGAAGAGGTCGGACCGTGACCGAAAGCGGCGCCGCTGACGGGCCGGTCTTCTCGCGGGCCCAGGCGTACATCGGGCGGCGCGTCAGCGAGGCGATCGACCGGATCGACCCGGCCGCCATCGACCGCGCCGTCGCCATCCTCGCCAAAGCGCCCGCGACGTTCGTGTACGGGGCGGGCCGTTCCGGGATCATCGGTCGCGCGTTCGCGATGCGCCTCGTCCAGACCGGTCTCACGGCCTACGTGATCGGCGAGAGCGTCACCCCGATCGTCCGGCGCGGGGACGCCGTGTTCATCGTCTCGGGGGCGGGCGAGAGCCAGTCGTCGGTGCAGACGGCGAACATCGTCCGGCGGGAGGGGGCCGACCTGATCGTCCTCACGGGCCGCGCGACCTCGAAGCTCGCCCATGCCGCGACGCTTCTCCTCCCGCTCGAATTCGCGGACGAGGCCGAGCGGGGCCGGCTCGCACCCCTCGGGACGCTGTTCGAGTCCGCGAGCCTCCGGCTCACCGACGCCCTCGTCGCCGAACTGATGCGCGTGCGCCGGGAGACCGAGGAATCGATGCGCCGTCGCCACGCGATCATGGTGTAGCGTCCCCGGACGCCGTCCGTCGACCGAAAGGTTAAGCGCCGCCGCACCTCCCCGCCCGTCGTGCCACGTCGCGCCGAGGCCCGCGAGGGGACTCTCGTCCCGATCCCGACCCGCTTTTTCGTGACGAGCGGGAAGGGGATCAACAAGACGAGCGAGCTGAACGCGTTCGACCTCGCGCTCCTCCAGGCCGGGATCGGCGAGCAGAACCTCGTCAGCGTCTCCTCGGTGCTCCCGATCGGCGTCCGCCAGGTCGACCGGCTCCCGATCGCCCGTGGGGCGATCACCCATTGCGTCCTCGCCCGGATGGGCGGCGGGGAGGGCGAGGTGATCAGCTCGGGGATCTCCTACGGCTTCCGGACCGACGGCCAGGGCGGCTACGTCGCCGAGGGCCACGTGCATGGAACGCAGAAGTCGCTCAAGGAGTTCCTCCGGTGGCGGATGGAGGAGATCGCGCACTTCCGCGGAGTCGAGCTGCGCCGGATCCACTACCGCACCGAGGAGCTCGTGATCCCGATGGACCACTACGGCGTCTGCATCGCGGCGTGCGTCTTCCTTCCGTAACCGGCCGCGGCGGCTCTTAGAGGAGCTTGCGGACCAGCAGCTTGTCTTCGAGGCTCCCGTCGATCTGGAGCTTGCGCGTCACGAGCGCTTTCATCGGCCCGATCTCCTTCGCGATCAGGCCGAGGAACGTCGTCTGGTCGGTGCGGATGGTGAGGTCGGCCCGGCCGACCCCGTCGCTCCGGAGGTTCTCGAGGTGGCCGGAGCGCAGGTCGACCGCGTACGTCCCCGCGTCCGAGAGGTCGATCCGGATCGTGCGCTCGAGGCCGGCGAGCTCGCTCTGGAGCCCCGGGTTCTTCTCGGCGTGGCGGTTGAACCGGTCGACGAGGCCGGCGAGCGTCTCCTCGATCGCGGTCATGGAGCGAACGCCTCGAGCGGTCGAGCCGGTCGGCTCGGATTAACCCTTTCCATCGTCGCCCACGAGCGCCGCAACCAGGACGGCGGGGGGCCCCCGACGGCGAGGGTCGCGCGGACGAACTCGACCGTGCGTTCGTCGGACGGGTACCCGCTCCCGAGGTTCTCGCCCCAGCGCTCCCGCAGCCGGGCGATCGCCCGGTCCCGATGGACCTTCGCGACGATCGAGGCGGCCCCCACGACGAGGAGGTCGCGGTCGGCCTTGTGCCGCGCATGGACCCGGCCGTCGTGCCCGGACGCGGCGCGCAGCCGCCGGCCGAACCGTTCGGCGACCGGGTCGCACGCGTCGGCGTACGCCATGTCCGGCCGGTGGGTCCGGATCAGCCGCGCGAACGCCGCGAGCTCGAGCTCGTTCAGGTGTCCGCCGGAAACCGCGCGGTCGACCGCCTTCGGTCCGAGCGAGACGGTCAAGGGCCGGCCGATGCGCGGGAGCTCGGCGAAGATCGCCTCGCGCCGAGCGGGCGTGAGCCGCTTCGAGTCGCGGACCCCGAGCGTTTCGAGCTCGGGGATCCGGTCGGCCTCCATGAGGAACCCGCCGACCACGAGCGGTCCGACCAGACTGCCGCGTCCGGCCTCATCGATGCCGAGGATCCTTCCCGAGGGAGTCGGGATGGCGGCGGGTGGTCGACGGGGCGCCATCGAGGCTCGGGATGGGGGAACGGCTTAAGGACCCCTCGCCTCGCCGGCGTGGATGCTGCAGGGACTCGCCGTCCCGGTCCCGACGATCTTCGACCCGGAGGGGCGACTCGACCCCGGGCGGAGCGGCACGTTCGTCCGCGCGATCGCCTCGGCCGGCGCGGACCACGTGTACGTCCTCGCGTCGCACGGGGAGCTGGCGCTCCTCGAAGAGGCGGAACGACGGACCCTCCTCGAGGCGTCGATCGAGAGCCTGACCGGGAAGGCGGACTCCTGGGTCGGGGTCGGGGCGCCGAGCACTCGGGTCGCGGTCCGGTACGCCGAAGCTGCCGAGGATGCGGGAGCGGCCGCGATCGTCGCCGTGCCGCCGTACTACCTGCGGCCGACGATGGAGGCCCTCGCCCACTACTACCTGGCCCTCCGGGACGCGACGAAGGTTCCGCTCCTCGCGCAGAACTTCCCGAACCTCGTCGGCTATTCGTTGAGCCCCGAGCTCATCCATCGATTGGCACGCGACCGGGTCCTCGACGGACTCGTGGACGTTTCGGGCTTCCTCGAGAGCGTGGTCGACTTCCTCGCCGGAGCCGGGGAAACATTCTCCGTCCTCTCCGGCGATGAGTCCCTCGCCCTGGCCGCCATGGAGAAGGGAGCGAGCGGGGTCGTGCTCGGCTCGGCCAACGTGGTGCCGAAGCTGGGCATCGCGCTCGTCCGCGCCGCCCGCTCCCACGAGGCCGCCCGGGCGGCCGAGCTCCAGCTGCTGGTGTCCCGGCTCGCCGAAGCGATCGGAACCGGACCGTTCCCCTCGAGCACGAAGTTCCTCGCGCGGGAAACGTGGGGGGCGCCGGACGGGTATCGCGCCCCGTCCGAGGCGTTGACCCCGTCCGAAGAGCGGACCGTGCGGGCCGCGTTCGACCCCCTTCGGCCGCTCCTGCGACCGTACCTGTAGCGGTCCTGAACCGCCGCCCGTCCGTCGGCGCCGCGTCGTCGCGCGAAACGTCAAATACCGCACCCCGCTCGCTCGACCCCCCTGAGGACCGATGGGAATCTGGCAAGGGCGCTCGCGGCGCAAGCGGACCGGCGGCCGGCTTCGGCCGATTCGCAAGAAGCGCCGGTTTGAGATCGGCCGCGAACTCCAGCATGCCACGTTGGGGGCGGGGACCGTCAAGCGCTACCGGGTCCGCGGCGCGAACGAGAAGATGCGGATCCTCACGATCGACGTCGCCAACGTCTACGACCCGGCGACGAAGAAGTCGAAGGTCGTCAAGATCGTCACCGTTCGGGAGAACCCCGCGAACCCGAACTACGTCCAACGCAACATCATCACCCGCGGCGCCATCCTCGAGACCGAGCTCGGCCTCGTACGGGTGCGGTCGCGACCCGGCCAGGACGGGGTCGTGAACGCGGTGCGGATCGGCGAACGCGCCGC
>DAIQBL010000014.1:5342-21329 GCA_036781185.1 Thermoplasmatota archaeon
AGGCCGGTACCCCGAAGACCGTCTTCCTCCGAAAGTTGTCCGAGGAGCTCGCGCGTCGCCGCGGGGTGGGGGCGAGCGCGTAGATGGAGGAGCCCGGCACGGTCTACTTCACGGGCACCGCCGGAGCGGGGAAGTCCAACCTCGTTCGCGCGTTCCGGACCTACCTGAAGGGGGAGGGGTACGAGGCGACGGTCCTCAACCTCGACCCGGGGAGCGAGAGCACCGAGCTCGAACCGGACGTCGACATCCGGGAATGGGTCCGACTTCCCGAAGTGATGCAGGAGCACGACCTCGGCCCGAACGGCGCCCAGGTCGCAGCGGCCGACATGATCGCGCTCAAGGTGTTCGACGTCAAGCAGGCGCTCTCGGAGTTCCGCTCCGACTACGTGCTCGTCGACACGCCGGGCCAGATCGAACTGTTCGCGTTCCGGGAGGCGTCGCGCGCCATCGTCGATGCGCTCAGCGGCGAACGCTCGACGATCGCCTTCCTGTTCGATCCCGCGCTCGCGCGGACGCCGAACGGGTTCGTCTCCCTCCTGCTCCTCTCCGCGACTGTGGAGTTCCGCTTCCGACTCCCCACCATGAACCTCCTGACGAAGACCGACATCCTCGACCCGGCCCGGCTCACGGAGATCCTGGGCTGGGGGGACGAGCCGGGCCTCCTCTACGACGCGGTCACGCGGGAGACCGCCACGCCGGACCTGCAGTTGTCCACCGAGCTGTTCCGCGCGATGGAGGCGATGGCGCCGCTCGCCACTCTCGTCCCGACCTCGGCGAAGGCGGGGACCGGGATGGACCTCGTCTACCGCCAGCTCCAGATGAATTTCGCGGGCGGCGAGGACCTCGAGCCCTCGCAGGGACCGATCGATCCGTAGCGACCGCCGCTACTCGGTGAAGAACAGGCCCATGCCGGCCGAGGCGGCGTCGTCCTCGTCCTGGAACTTCTTCAGGAGCGCGTCCGCGTCGCCGGTGGGGAGCTTCCGGCCGATCGCCGCAAGCAGGGTGTCGGCGCGGGCGACCGCCTCGGCGGTGCCGCTGACCACGACGTAGAGCTGTCCCGCGGGGCCGCCGGCCGACGGCGCGTCCCGGACCTTCTGGCTCTGGCGCGAGACGAGGTCGTCGCGGAGCGCGGCGTCGAGCTCGGTCCGCTTTGCGGCGGCGATCTCGTAGACGATGGAGGCCATCGACGTGCGACCGACCCCGTCTATTTGGGGTTTCGGCCCCCGGCGAGCCTCCGAGTCGGGGCGCTCAGATCCCGAAGCTTCGCCGGGCGGCGAGTACCTTCGGGTCGTCGAGGCCCATGATGTCCGGGTTGAGCCCGTCCTGGACGGCGGTCCAGTACGCGAGCCACTGGAACGGGATCCCTTGCACGATGGGGGCGATGGACGGCGGCACGGGCGGGAGGGCGAGGCCGTTCTCGACCGACGGGGCGCCGGAGGTGTCGATGTGCCAGACGAACGACTCGAGGTGGCGCGCGGCGGCCAACCCGTCGGCCACCCGGCGACGCTCGAGCTCCGTCCCCGAAATGGCGAGGACCGCCGCGTGCTCGTTCAGCGAAGGAAGAACTCCATGGAGGAGCTCCTCCACCCCCACCGCGGTCGCGAATCGTCGCGTCGCCTCGCGGACCTTGAGCGACGCCTCGCGGGCGGTCGCCTCGGCGCTGCCGGAACCGACGACGACGAACCGGTCCCGCTCCCCGAGCGCCTCGACGATCTCCATCACCTTCGGCTCGAGCGCGAGCGTGTCCCCGATCGCCTCGACCACGGTCGATTCGGCGACCGGGTCCGGACGGGCCTGGACGAGCGACCAGCCAGCGGCGACGCCGGCGGCGTAGCTGACTGTGTGGGTCCAGGAATCTTCCTTGGCGTGCTTCGTCGTGAACGTCTCGCCCGCGAGGTCCCGGCATTCGCCATGGTCGGCGGCCGTCACGAGGAGGGTCGGAACCTTCCGCTGCTTCAACAGCTCGAGGGCGCGCGCCGTGACGAACGTCTCGGCGGACTCCGAGAAGGCGATCGCCACGTCGGCGCCGGCCGACTCCGGGGCGTCGAGGAGGTCGAACGCCGCGCGCGCTTCGACGGCGCGCCCGGGCGCGGCGGCGCGGGCCGCCGCGGCGACGGCGAGGGCGGCGTGGAAGGACGTCCCGATCCCGGTCGTGAGGAGGCGGGCCGACGGGTCGCGGGTCCTCGCGGCCCCGGCCCAGCCGCCCACCTCGGCGAGGGTCGCCTTGACGGCGATCTGTTGCCGACGGATCATCTCGTGCATGAAGAACGGGTGGCGGGTCCGGCCGCGCGGCGGGTGGGGGTCCTGGGGCGGCGGGAACGTGACCGGCATCCGCGACGTCGAACGGCTCCCTGCCCAAATGCCTCTCGGTGGGCCCGCAACCCCCAAGTGGAGCGGCGCGGTCGATAGCGCGTGTTCGCCAGCACCCTCGAGGCCCCGGTCCTCCTCATCGGCGCGGCCCACGTGGTCGACCTCGACGGTCCGATCCGGGCGACGCTCGCGAACCGGCCGCTCGACGCCATCGCGGTCGAGCTCGACGAGGAACGGGCCCAAGCGATGCTGTCGGAGTCGGGCCCCGCGGAAGGCGGAGGCGGCCGAGGGGACGCGCCGCTCTTTCTGCGGTTGTGGGCCGTGATCCAGCGCCGGCTCGGCGGGGAGCTCGGCGCCGGGGTCGCCGGGGCGGAGATGCGGAGCGCCGCGAAGCTCGCGAAGGAGCGGGGCATCCCGCTCCTGCTCATCGACGACCCGATCCGGGAAACGGTCCGGCGGCTCATCGGGGCGCTCTCGCCCAAGGAACGGGTCGCGCTCCTGGTCGGGAGCATCGTCGGACTGGTGATCCCGGCGCGCGTCGTCCGGAACGAGCTCGACCGGTACGCCGAATCGCCGTCCGACTACGTCGACGATCTACGGACCGCCTACCCCGGCGTGGCGCGGGTCCTGCTCGACGAGCGGAACGAGCACATGGCGAACCGGCTCGTCGAGGCCCGACAGAAGGGCTACGGTCGCGTCGCCGCGGTCGTCGGGGACGCCCACGTGCTCGGTCTCGCCGCGGCGCTTCGACGCCGGGGGATCCCGAGCGAGACGGTGGCGTTCCAGGCGTTGCGGGCGACTAAAGGGTCGTGACAGCGGCGCTCGACTGGGCGGCGATCGCCGCCAGGAACGCGTCGCCGAGCGCGGTCACCTCGGGGGAGCGGTACTCCTCGATGGTCCCCCGGTCGGCGGCGTTCGAGAGCGCGGGGTCGACGGGGAGCGTCCCGAGGACCGGAACTCCGTATTCGCGCGCGATCCGCTCCACCCCGCCCGGGCCGAACAGGGCGATCCGCTCCTGGCAGTGCGGGCACGTCAGGTAGCTCATGTTCTCGACGGCGCCCAGGAGGGGGATGTGGAGGTCGCGGGCCATGTTCATCGCCTTCTTCACGATCATTCCGGCGAGCTCCTGCGGGGTGAACACGAACACCATGCCATCGATCGGGATCGTTTGGAACACGGTCAGGGGAACGTCGCTCGTCCCGGGCGGCATGTCGATCAGCAGGTAGTCGAGCTTGCCCCAGTTCACGCCGCCGAAGAACTGCGTGATGAGCCGCGTGACGAGCGGACCGCGCCAGATGACCGGAGCCTGCTCGTCCTCGACGAGGAACTGGGAGGAAACGACCGGGATCCCTTCGGCGGACCGCATCGGCTCGATCCCCTCGCCCTTGTCGAGGAGAGGTCCCTTGAGCCCGAACAATTTCGGGACCGACGGACCGGTGACGTCCGCGTCGAGGAGACCGACCGTGTGGCCCCGTCGGCGCAGCTCGGATGCGAGCAGCGCGGTCGTCGCCGATTTCCCGACCCCGCCCTTGCCGGAGCCGACCGCCACGACGTGGACGATCCCGCCCTTGCCCATCTTCTGGAGGACGCCGCCGGGGCGGCCGCGGGACGAAGCGCCGGGGGGCGACGAGGTCGGCCGGGGGCCCGGCGCGTCCGTCGGTTCGGCCATCGGCTCGGACCCGGACCTTCGTATATAACGAAACGTTGGCTGCGCGCCGGCGGAGAGTTCGATGTCGGGTCCGTCGGTGGCGCTGTTGGATGAACTGTTCCGTCCGCGCTCGGTCGCCGTCATCGGCGCCTCCAACCGACCGGGGACGGTCGGAAGTTCGCTGTTCCGAAACGTGCTCTCGGCCGGGTTCCACGGCGTCGTCTACCCCGTGAACCCGACCTGGCCGAGCGTCAGTGGGGTTCGGTGCTACCCCTCCGTGGGGGACCTTCCGGAGGTGCCGGACCTCGGCGTCGTGATCGTGCCAGCGCCCGCCGTGCGACCGGTCGTCGAGGAGCTCGGCCGGGCCGGGACCCGCGGCATCATCGTGATCTCCGCCGGCTTCCGGGAGATCGGAGGCGCGGGCGTCGCCCGCGAGGCGGAACTCGTCGCGGCCGCGCGCCGGTACAAGATGTCCCTCGTGGGCCCGAACTGCTTCGGGGTGCTCAACACCGACCCGGAAGTGTCGCTCAACGCGACGTTCTCCGACGACCTTCCCCCGCGCGGCAACATCGCCTTCGTCAGCCAGAGCGGCGCGCTCTGCGCCGGCATCCTCCGGTACGGGATCGCGGAGCGGATCGGGTTCTCCCGGTTCGTCTCGATCGGGAACCGGGCGGGGATCGACGAAAACGACCTGATCCGCTCGCTCGCCGATGATGAGGCGACCGCGGTCGTTCTGCTCTACATCGAGAACCTCGCGGACGGCCGGCGGTTCCTCGAGACCGCCCGCGAGGTCACGGAGCGCAAGCCGGTGATCGTCATCAAGAGCGGACGGTCCGTCGCCGGGGAGCGCGCCGCCCGAAGCCACACGGGCTCCCTCGCGCACGCCGCCCAGGACCGCCTCTACGACGCCCTGTTCGAGCAGTCCGGCGTGCTGCGGGTCGACTCGATCGGGGAGCTGTTCCGGGCCGCCAAGGTGCATTCCGCCCGGTTCGCCTTGGCCGGGCCTCGACTCGCCATCCTCACGAACTCGGGGGGACCGGGGATCGTGGCCGCCGATGCCTGCGCGCGCGTGGGGCTCGAGCTCCCGATGCCCTCGGCCGCGACCATCCGCTCCGTGCGGCACCGGCTCTCGCCCTCGGCGTCGGTCTCCAACCCGCTCGACATGACCGCGGATGCCCACCAGGAGCAGTACGCGGCAGTCCTGGCGGCGCTCCTCCGCGCCCCGACAGCGGACGGCGCGCTCGTCATCGCGACGCCGACGGGGACGATGGGCGGGGACGCGGTCGCGGCGGCGATCCTGGCCGGACGCGGGACGAGCCACAAGCCCGTGGTCGCCTGCCTGTTCGGCCTGACGGACCTGAGTCACGAGGTCGGTGTCCTCGAGGAGAAGGGGGTCCCGACGTTCACGTTCCCCGAGGAGGCGGTCGCGGCGCTCGGCACGCTCGCCAAGTACCACGCGTGGAAGACCCGGCCGCGGACGCGCGAGAAGCACTTCCGCGTCGACCACGCCGCGGCGCGCGCCGCCGTGGCGGCCGCGCGGCGCGCTCGGTCCAGCGTGCTCCCCGAGTACGCCGCCCGGTCGCTCCTCGCGGCGTACGGCATCCCGTTCGCCGCGTCGCAGCTGGTCAAGAACCTCGACGCGGCCGTCGGGGCGGCCGCCGAGATCGGCTACCCCGTCGTCCTCAAGGTCGCCTCGCCCGACATCTCGCACAAGACCGATGTGGGCGGCGTGGCCGCGAACCTCGGAGACGAGGCGGCGCTGCGGGCGGCGTGGGCGACGATGCGGACGGAGCTCGCCCGCCGAGCGCCGAACGCCCGGATTCGAGGGTTCGAGGTCGAATCGATGGTCCGCGGGGGCCACGAAGTGCTGATCGGGGCGCAGCGGGACCCGTCGTTCGGTCCGGTGGTCGTCTTCGGAATGGGCGGCATCTACGTCGAGGTGCTGCAGGACGTGACGTTCCGGCTCGCCCCGCTCCGCCCGCTCTCGGCGATCCACATGGTCGCCGGGGTCCGGGGGGCGGCGATCCTGAAGGGAGTCCGCGGGGAGGCGCCGGCCGACCTGACCGCGCTCTATGAGGTGCTCGAACGGGTCAGCCAGCTCGTCGTCGAGGTCCCCGAACTTTCGGAGCTCGACCTGAACCCGATGATCGTGCGGCCCGCGGGGCAGGGCGTCGTCGCGGTCGACGCGCGCGTCGTGCTCGATCTGTCTTCCAGATCGGCACCTCCGTCTTCACGCGCTCGATGAGCTCCCGGGCGGCCCGGAACGCCTCCTCCCGGTGTCCCGCGGCGGCGCCGGCGACGACCGCGACCGCCCCCACGGGGAGCCGCCCGACCCGATGCCAGAGGACGACCCGCAGAATGCCTCGCGATCGGCCCACCCGTCGCGCGAGCGACGTCATCGCGCGGAGCGCCATCGTGAGGTCCGCTTCGTACTCGAGCGCCCGGACGACCCCCACCCTCGTCCGGTCCGGTCGCACGCGGCCGACGAACACCACGACCCCTCCGGCGTCTCGGACCGCGAGCTCCCGGTAGGCGCGGGCCGGGTCGAGGGTCCTACCGGTCAAGGCGACGGTCACGGTTCACCCGCCGCTGTACGGTGGATGGACCGCCAATTCGTCCCCCGGACGGAGCCGGACGTTCCGCCCCCGGACGTACGTGCCATTTCGGGCATACCGGGCGTGCCGAAGGATCGGCCCAAGGGCGGGGGTTTCGGTCGCCAGCTCCCGGAGTACGGTCCGAAGGAGGATCCCCTGGGGGGCGATCGGCCGCTCCATCGAGGCCGTCCCCGCGGCTTCGCGAGCGGTCGCGAACAGGTGGATCGCGAGGGTCCGCGCCATCGAGGTCCCGACCCCCCCGGCCCCCTAAGGGATTTCGCCCGGCGGGGTCCGGACGACAGCTTCCCGACGGCCTGTCGGCGCGGGGAGACAATCGATTAATAGCCACTCCCGCTCGAACGGCGTCGATGGGCGAGATCTCGGTCCGCGTCGGCGGAGCCGCGGGCGACGGGATCGCTTCCGTCGGCGAGACCCTCTCGCACTCGCTCTCCCGGCTCGGCCTGCACGTCTTCGGGTTCAACGCCTACCAGTCCGTGATCCGCGGCGGGCACGTCTGGTTCCAGGCGCGCGCCTCCTCCTCTCCGGTCCATTCCCAGGGGGACTCGTGCGACGTCCTCTACGCGCTCAACAAGGAGACCGCCGACGTCCACCTCCCGAGCCTCTCGCGCGGTGGGACGGTCGTCTACGACCCGGAGAAGTTCGAGATCCCCGCGACCGCCCTCCCCGCCGGGACGCGAGCGCTCCCGGTCAAGACGCTCGAGATCGCACGGAAGTTCACCTCGCAGTCGATCCTGCAGAACGCGGGGGGGCTTGGTGCGACCGCCTTCCTCGCCGGCATCCCCCTCGACGTCCTCCAGACCGCGCTCGCCGACTCCTTCGGGAAGAAGAAGGGCGAGGTCGTCGACTGGAACCTCGGGGCCGCTCAGGCCGGCTACGCCTACGCCCAGACGAACGCGTCGGCGAACGACCACGCCGTGACGAAGGTCGGGGAGCCGAAGCTCCTGATGACCGGGAACGCCGCGATCGCGCTCGGGGCCGCGGCCGCCGGGTGCAAGTTCCTCGCCCAGTACCCGATGACGCCGGCCTCGTCGATCATGCACTGGATGGCCGCGCACTCGCGCGACATCGGCGTCGTCGTCAAGCAGGCGGAGGACGAGCTCGCCGCGATCAACATGGCGATCGGGGCCTCGTACGGCGGGGTCCGGTCGATGACCGCGACGAGCGGCGGCGGCTTCTCCCTGATGGTCGAAGCGCTCGGCATGGCCGGCATGGCCGAGATCCCGCTGGTCGTCGTCGAGTCCCAGCGCTCGGGGCCCTCCACGGGGCTCCCCACGAAGACCGAGCAGGGCGACCTCAACCTGATGCTCGGCGCTGGGCAGGGCGAATTCCCGAGGGCGATCCTCGCGCCGGCGAACGCCGCCGAAGCGTACAAGGCCGCGATCCGGGCGTTCCAGATCGCCGAGGAGTGGCAGACGCCCGTGTTGCTCGCGAGCGACCTCCACCTGTCCGAGAATTACATGACGGTCGACCGGTCCGAGATCGACCTCAACGTCGACATCCCGTCGCTCTACTCGACCGAGCCGAACGGCCACGACTACAAGCGCTACCAGTACACGCCGTCCGGAGTATCCCCGCGCTCGATCCCGGGCCAGCCGGGCCTCCAGTGGATCGCCGCGTCGGACGAGCACGACGAGAAGGGTCACCTGATCTCCGACGTCAAGTCCGGGATCCCGATCTGGGTGGCCGAGCGGACGAAGATGATGCAGAAGCGGATGGGGAAGCTCGCGGGGCTTGCGACGGCCACGGAGCCCCCGCGCCTCGAGGGGCCCACGGACGCCCCGCTCACGTTCGTGGCGTGGGGGTCGACCGTCGGGGCCGTCCGCGACGCGATGACCCTCCTCGCGGCCCGGAACGTCGCGACGAACCTGCTGCAGTTCCGAACCGTGTATCCGTTGCACGTCGAGGTCGTCGAACGGGAGCTCGACCGCGCCCACGCGACGCTCCTCGTCGAAGCGAACTACTCCGGCCAGCTCGGGCGGCTCATCCGCGCGGAGACGGGCCGGTCCATCCCGAACCGGCTGCTGAAGTACGACGGCGAGCCGTTCTACCCGTACGAGGTCGTCGGCAAGGCCCTGGAGGTCCTCGGTCATGGCCGGAACTAGCGCACCGTCGGTCGCGCCGACGGTCGGGACGCCGCTGCCCGTCATCGGAAAATCCGACACGAAGCCGACCTGGTGCCCCGGCTGCGGGGACTTCGGGGTCGTCGCGGCGGTCGAGATGGCGCTGAAGCGCCTCAAGATCCCGAGCCACCAGATCGTGATCGTCTCGGGGATCGGGTGTTCGTCGAACCTCCCGCACTTCCTCTCGAGCTACGGATTCCACAGCATCCACGGGCGCGCGCTCCCGGTCGCGGAGGGGATCCGATGGGCGAACCACGGCCTCACGGTCATCGCCACGGGCGGCGACGGCGACGGGTTCGGCATCGGCGCGGGCCACTTCATCCACACGATGCGACGGAACGTCGACATGACGTACGTCACGATGGACAACCAGATCTACGGGCTCACGACCGGCCAGGCGTCGCCGACGTCGATGATGGGCCACAAGACGAAGTCGACCCCGGCGGGGGTCATCGAGAACCCGATCGACCCGATCAGCCTCGCGCTCGCCGCGGGGGCGACGTACGTCGCGCGGGCCTTCTCCGGGGACGTCAAGCAGATGGCCGACCTCGTGGCGGGCGGCATCCAGCACAAGGGGTTCGCGTTCGTCGACGCGCTCAGCCCGTGCGTGACGTACAACAAGATCAACACGTTCGACTGGTTCCGCCAGAGGGTCTACAAGCTCGAGAACGCGGGCCACGACCCGTCCGATATCGTCCAGGCGTGGACGCGGTCGCTCGAGTGGGGCGACAAGGTCCCGACGGGCCTCTTCTACAAGGTCGACAAGCCGACGTACGAGGACCTCGAGGAGGTCCTGAGCGCCGGCCCGCTCGTCGGCCAGCCGTCGGGCCTGAAGGGCCGCGAGTCGCTGCTCGACGAGTTCGTCTAACCCGACCCGCCGACGGGGACCCGCGGCGGGGAGTTCAGGGCGAAGACGTACGCGTCCCCCGACTCGTAGAGCAGCCGGAACACGGCCGGCTCGGCGAGGAACGGGGCGGGGGAGTACGGGTTGCCGAGGACGGTGTTCCGGCCGGTCACGGCGATGTACTGCACCGCGAGCGAGCGGAGGTCGGATGAGCCGTTGGGGGCGAGCGTCCCGTTCGTGAGCTCGTCGTTCAGGTCCCGGTAGGTCGCGTTCGGGTACTCGAACCCGACGACCATCGGGTACAGCAGTCGGAGCGAGGGGTCGTACGCGGTGAGGAACTCGGCCGCGCTCCCCGGCGCGACGAGGACACGGGCACCGTCGGGAAGGTGCGAGGACGCCCATGTGAGCAGCGCGAAATCGCCCGCGCTCACGTTCCCGAACGAGCGGTACAGCGTCGCGAGGTCGTTCGGCATCTCGGTCGCGGTCACCGCGACGCCGGGGACGATGAGCAGGCCGGCGAGCGCGAGCGCCCCCGTGACGGCCGGTGGTCGCTCGGAACCGGCGAGGCGCCACCGCCGGGCGGGCGCCGGCCGGGTCGGGTTCGAGCTCCACTCTTGGTCCAGTAGGGCGAGGATCGGAACCATCGCGAGGAGGATGTACACCGTGAACAGCATCTCCGCCAGCTCGGAGCCGCTCGTAATCGGGGCGATCGCTCGGAACGGCGAGACCCCCTGGCCGGCGAGCCATTCCGCCCCGAACCAGGCCGCGGCCGACACGCCCCCGCCGATCGCGAGCCGGGCGAGTGGGCTCCGATCGCCCGCGAATGACGGGCGGAGCGCGAGCAGGATGAGGCCCAGCACGAGCAGGGCCGCAATCTCGGCGCGGAGGATCGGGAACGGGGAGAGCCACTGGTCCTTCGGTCCGAACAGGAACGGGTCGACGTAGCCGGCGATCTGGCTTCCCGTCAGACCGACCGGAGCGAGGCGCCCGACGACCGGTTCCCCGCCGGCGAACCCGACGTGCCCGAGTCCCGATGCGACGGTGACTAGGGACGGAGCGATCGGGAGGGCGGCGGCCCCGACCGCGAGCGCGTAGCGCCCGAACCAGTCCCGGGCGCGGCCGAACCATCGGCCGGCGCCGGTGGCCCCCGCCACGATCGGGAGGGCGAGAAGCCACCAGCCGACTCCCACCGGACTGAGGGCCGCCGCGTAGCCCGCGACGAGGCCGAACGCGGTGGCGTCCGTCCACGCGAGCCGGTCCGGACCGCACCAGCCGCGGGATACCGCGATCAGGAGCAGCGTGAGCGGGAACGCCGCGACGAAATCGTAACTGCCCGAAACCTGAACGCGCGTCCACGTCGCGAGCATCGCGAACGTGACGGCGAGCAACGCGCCCGCCCGCTCGCCCCCGAGCCATCGGTCCCCGACCGTGAAGGCCGCCAGCGGGGCGAGGGCGAAGAACAGCGGGGTGACGAGGAGCGCGGTGCGGGCCGGAGGTAGGGCGAACAGCAGCTGGGCGGTCCCCATCCAGACGGTCGCCCCCTGGGGGTAGGCCACCGGAACCGACAGGCCGACGCCGGCGAGGCTCGTGGGGACGGAATGCTGGGAGAGGAGGAGCGAGGTGTAGGTCGCGAGCTGGCTCGCGTCGTAGGTGTTGCCGGTCGGGACGCCGATGGCCAAGGCGAGCTCGAGCAGCCCGAGAGCCCCCGCGGCGGCGAGCGCGACCGCGGGGCCGGGGCGGAGGAACCGGGTGACGGCGGCCACGATTGCCGACCCGCTCGCGCGCCGACCGAGCCGAAGGGCGTGGACCAGAAGGTACGCCGCGGCCAGGGCGAGGAGGACCGGGAATGTCGCCGCCGTGAATAGGCCGAGGGGGAGCAGGGCGACCGCGTAGACAGCGGCGCCGCCGAGGTAGAGGTCGAGGACGAGCCGCTCGACGGCTCCGAGCGCCCGCCAGGACGGGACCCACCGGAGGACCGCCGTCCGTACGGCGCCGCCGACGACCGCGGAGGCCGATGCGAAGACGAGGAGCGCGAGCGCCCACGCGCCGAACGCCGGCCCCGGAATGGCCACACCCGACGATGGGCGACGGGGGGTCATTAATCCCGAGTGCCTTTGCTCCAGTACCCTTTTCTCCCCGAGTCCCCCCCGAACCCACTGGGACGGACGTGGACGAGCCAGGGCGTTCGACCCGGGACGGTCTCCACACCGTCACCCGCGGCACGCTCCTGATGCTGGTCGGGACGCTCGTCTACGTCGCCGCGACGTTCCTGATCCGGGTCGAGCTCGTCCGGACCCTCACGATCGGGGACTGGAACGCGTTCGCCTACGCGGTCGCGCTCGCGGGCCTCCTCGCGTCGATCGGCACGCTCGGCCTACCGCAGGCGATCGCGCGGAGCCTCCCGTTCGCCCCCGGCGACAACGAGCGGCGCACGATCGTCCGCAGCGCCTCCCGAGTCCTCGTCGGCTCCGCGGCCTGCTTCACGGCCGGCATGGCCGTCGCCGGATTCCTCGTCGGAGCGTTCTACCAGGACCCGGCGCTCGCCGAGACGCTCGAGGCGTTCAGCGTCGCGGTCGGCTGCGCCATCGTCGGCTCGCTCGTGATCTCGATCTTCCAGGGGTTCGAGGACGTCCGTCCGAACGTCTTCTACTCGCTCATCCTGAACCCGACGCTGTTCCTCGCGCTGATCGTCGTCCTGTTCCGGACGGCCCCGCGGCCGCTCCTGTTTCCCGAGACGCTCGCGGCGTACGTCGTCGCGAACGCCCTGATGATCGCCGGACTCGTCGTCTACGCCCGGTACCGGCTGCCGAAGCGGCTCCCCGCGGGCCCCGCCGCGCCGGGCGAAGCGCGTCGGCTCTACCTGTTCGCGATCCCGCTGTTCGTCGTCAGCGTCGCCAGCTTCGTGACCGGGAACGCCGATTTGCTCCTCCTCGGTGTGTTCCACTACTCGGGGGTCGGGGCGTACTCGGCGACGCTGACCCTCGCGCGACTGCTGCAGATCGGCACCGGCTCGCTGGCGTACATCTTCCTGCCGGTCGCCGCCCGCTTCGTCCGCGAGAAGGACATCGAGGGGGTCCGGATGACCTACGCGACGGCGACGAAATGGGTCGTCCTCACGAGCCTTCCGCTGTTCTTCCTGTTCTTCTTCTTCCCGTCCGCGTCGCTCGGGTTCGTCTACGGGGGCCGGTACACCGGTACCACCGTCCCACTTCAGATCCTCGTGACCGGCTCGCTCCTCGCGACGCTCGTCGGTCCGGCGGCGGCCGCTCAGGTCTCGTTCGGCCAGACGCGGCTGCTCGTGTACAATGCCGTCCTCTCCGCCCTCGTCGACGTGGCCCTCGCGGGCGCCCTGATCCCGACGTATGGGGCCACGGGAGCGGCCATCGCCTGGGCGACGGCCAACGCGCTCAACCCGATCCTGTCGATCGCCGAGATCGCGTTCCTCGAAGGGGTCCACCCGTTCCGGCCCCACTACGTGGTGCCGGTGCTCCTCACCGCGGTCCCGGTCTCCCTCGTGTTCCTCTTCGTCCCGCTTTCGGTCGCGGGCCTGCTGCTACCGGTCGTGGGCCTCGGGATCGCGGCGGCGTTCATCGCCATCGTGATCCTCACCGGTAGCGTCGACCACGGCGACGGTCTCGCCCTCGAGGTGATCGAGCGGACGCTCGGCCGACGGTTGACCTGGCTGCGGCGGATCGGCGGGTGGCGGGCCCGCCGGGGCTCCGAACCCCTCCGATGAGCTCCGCCGCGGCCGCACGCGGTCGAGCGCGATGAGCCCCACCCCGGTCGCGAGGAAGAAGACGACGTCGAGCCCAAGGGAGTTCGCGACTCCGGCCGCCCCGGACCAGTCCGCCGCGGCCGCGATCGCGAGCGCGATCAGGGCACCATACAACGGGAGCCTCGGGCTCCAACCCGCCCAATACGAGTAGGCGGCGTACGCCGCCAACAGAACGAGCACGACGTCTTGGAGTGGAATGGTCACCGGGCTACGCCAGCCGCCGGCGCCACATAGCCGCCGCCCCCCAACCACACGGAACGGCCGGTGGGGGGGAGTTTCGTCGCCGTGCGCCGTTCGGAACGGTCCCGCCGGCCGAGGGGGAACGCGTCCGTTCTCCCCGAGGTCCTCGACCCAACCTTTACATACACCGCCCGGCCCTTTCTTGCTGGGCCCAGACGGGGCCCGCGGCGTAGCCATGGGTGGATTTCCGAACCGGGCGAGCCTCGTCCCGGTCGTACTCGTCGTGGCGATCCTCGGTACAGTCGCTGCGGCCGCGCTCGGGCCGGCCACCGGCACCGTCTCGGCCGCCGCGAGCTGCCAGTACGGCACGTGCACCAGCAGCGGTCCGGGACTCCTCACCTACGGCGTCGCGGCCATCGTCGCCCTCCTCATCCTGCTCATCGCCGCGGCCCTGATCTACTACCGGCGCCGCGGTGGCACCCGACCCCCGCCCTCCGCCGGGGCCGGCGGCGGCGCGGTCGCCGCGTGGGAGGGACCGGCCGGACCGGAGTCGCCCGCCCCCGGCGAGGTGACCCCCCCGTACCTGGAAGGTCCGGGCGACAGCTCGGTGGTTGCGGGCGCGGCGGTCGCCGGCGGAGCGGCGGGGGCCGAGGCGGAGCCCGCCGACATCGACTCCCTGATGGGGGAGCTCGACCGGATCAGTGGGGAGATTCTGAAGCGCGGACCCGGCAAGAAGGGGCCGCCGGCCGGTGATTCGAGCGATTCGGACAGCGCCCCGACCGACTCGTAACCAGGGCGCCCGCTCGCAGTTATACACCCCCGGCGGCTGATTTCGTACGATGAGCGGCCCGACCCTCCACGACCCGAGCGAGGAGAGCCTGCTCGCCCGTCTTCACGAGGAGATCGCCCGGGCGCCCTCGCCCGTCCGGGAGATCGAGGCCGGCATCTCGCTCTCCATCGCCCTCGGACGCCGCCGTCCCGCGGTCGCGTGCGGAGGCTGCCAGACCCCCCTCGAGTTCGAGGGGATCCCGGCCCGAACGAACGCCGCGCTGCGCGTCCCGTACCGACTGGTCCTCGCGACCACTGGCGAGCCCGCCTAAACCCCCCTCGGGAGCTCGCACTCGGATGCTTTCCCTCCCGATCATCGAGACCGTCGTCTCGGTCGTGACGGCGGTACTGACCGCCGGCGGACTTGCCGCGCTGTTCGGGCTGATGGCCATCGAGAGCCTCGGGCTCCCGCCGCTGCCGAGCGAAGTGATCCTGCCGTTCGCCGGGTACCTCGTCTTCACCGGGGTCTATCCGTTCTGGGCCGCGTTCCTCGCGGCTCTGGCCGGCGCCGTGGTCGGGGCGTACGCCGCGTACGCGATCGGGCGGGACGGACGGCACTGGCTCGAGCGACCCGGGACCGGGGGACTGCGCGTTGACCCGAAGCACCTGAAGGCGATGGACGACTGGTTCGCCCACCACGGCGAATCCACCGTCGGTCTCGCGCGGCTCCTGCCGATCGTCCGGGCGTACATCTCATTCCCCGCCGGCACGGCCCGGATGGACCTCAAGAAGTTCGGGATCTACACGGCGCTCGGCGGCGCGCCGTTCACGGCGGCGCTCCTCTACGTCGGCGTGCTGCTCGGCAAGAACTGGAACGAAGTGCAGTCCACCTTCCGGTACCTCGACGTCGTGGCGGGCGTCGTCATCGTGGTCGGAATCGTCTACGTCGCCTACCGGTGGCGGCGGGGCCGCTCCGCGAAGAGGCCAGGCCCGTCTCAGCCGTAACGGCCGGGCGCCTCCGCGGGCGCGAACTCGGGACGAACGACCCGCCCGGTCGGTTGCCCGACGTACTCCCCGGCCTCCACGATCGGCTGTCCGTCGCGCAGGTGCCACTGCGGAAACACGGCCGGGCGGCCCTCGAACGGGGACCATCCCGCGGGCGAGCGGAGGTGTCGGCCCACCACAGGGCGCCGCTTCCGGAAATCGACGGCGATCAGGTTCGCCCGGTGGCCGGGCGCCAGCCGTCCGACGGGCAGGCCGAGGAGTCGGGCCGGTCGATCCATCGCGGCCCGGACGAGCAGCGGTAACGGGAGATCGCCGGTCCGGACGAGCTCGAGGAACATCGGGAGCATCGTCTCGACGCCGGGGACCCCGCTCGGGGCCTTGTCGAACGCCACCTCCTTCGATGACCGGTGGTGGGGGGCGTGATCGCTCGCGAGGATCGGGATGGCGCCGGAGAGGAACCGCTCCCAGAGCGCGGCGCGGTCCGCCTCGGACCGCAGAGGCGGGTTGCACTTCCCGAACGCATCCCCGTCCGCCCGGGCGCGGAGGAGCAGATGGTGCGGAGTCGCCTCGCAGGAGATCCCGCCCGAGCGGGCCCGGTCCACGGTGTCCGGGAGGGTCGCGTGGGCGATGTGGAGGCGGAGAGCCGGCGGTGCCTCCAGGAGCCGATCCACCGCTCGGCGTTCGGCGTCGGGGGGTCGGGCGGAGTTCCACGCTTCCGTCGA
>DAIQBL010000014.1:21429-28433 GCA_036781185.1 Thermoplasmatota archaeon
TGGACGTGCACGTCCGTCGCGGAGGGGAGGAGCACCGATTCGCCGAGGTCGAGGCGGCGGCCGGAGGAGCGGAGGTTGCGCGCGATCCGCCGGATCCGCCCGTCGTCGTCGATCCCGACCTCGACGGGGCGAAGGCGTCGGTCGACCCAGGCGCGCCCGACGACGACGAGATCGTACCCCGACGACGCTTCCGCTCCGGCGCCCGCCCGGCCGGCCGGCATCGCGCGGAGGAGGGGTCCGAGGATTTAGGGTCGCGGAGCCGGGGGGCGAACGCTCATAGGTCGTGCCCGGGTCCTCCGGCTCTCGGATGGCGAGACGGGCTGGCTGGACGTACGCCCGCGCCGGCGTCGACCGCGGTTCGGTGTCGGCGTCGCTCGCGGCGCTCCTCGCCGGCACGCACTACCGGCCGCCGGCGAGCCACGGCCGACTGCTCGACCTCCCCGGCCATTACGCCGGCCTCGTCCGCATCGGCCGCGAAACGATCGCGGTGACGACCGACACGGTCGGGACCAAGGTCCTGCTCGCCGAACAGCTCGGCCGCTGGGAAGGCGTCGGGGAGGACATCGTCCAGGTGAATGTCAATGACCTCGCGGCGGTCGGCGCCCGACCGTCCGTCCTGGTCGACTGCGTGCTGTGCGAGCGCCCGGACCCGGCGGTGTTCCGGGCGATCGGCCGCGGACTCGGGCGCGGTCTTCGGAAAGGGCGGATCGCGCTGGCCGGCGGCGAGACCGCGGTCGTCCCGGACATCGTCCGTGGCACCGACCTCGGCGGGACCGCGATCGGATTCTTCCCGAAGGGCCGCCGGCCCGTCACGGGCGCGGCCATCCGGCCCGGCGACGTCGTGCTCGGTGTGCCGGCGAGCGGGTTCCACGCGAACGGATTCACGCTCGTCCGCAAGCTCCTCTCGGAGGGCTCCGTCTCCCTATCGAAACCCCGTCCCGGAGCCCGGTCGCCCCTCGGGGAGGAGCTCCTCCGGCCCGGGCGGATCTACGTCGACGCCGCGGAGGCGATCGCGGACCGGAGGACGACCCACGGGCTCGCCCACATCTCCGGTGGCGGGGTCCGGAACCTGGTCCGACTGAACCCCGACGTCCGGTTCGAGCTCGACCGATGGCCCGCTCCGGCCGGCCTCTACCAGTGGGTCGCCGAGCTCGGGGCGATCGCGCCGGAGGAGCTGTACCAGACGTTCAATCTCGGTATCGGGTTCGTGGCCGTCGTGCTCCCGGGTGCGGCCTGGCCGACCTTGGCGGCGTTGACCGCGGCCGGCGTGCGCGACACCCGGGTCGTCGGCCGGGTCGGGAAGGGATCCGGTGTGGCGCTCCCGCAGGTCGGACTCGAATACTCCGGCTACGCCTGAGCGCGCCGACGCGAACCGTTATCGCGCGGGGCTCGTCGGCCGGTGGTGGAGCCCGACCTCCGGCGTCGTCTGACGGCCGCGGTGCTCTCGCTCGTCGCGGCCGCCCTCTGGGCCTCCTACTACGGCTTCGTCCTCGCGCTCGCCCCGACCGTCCCCCCCTCCGGCCTGATCGTCTGGCCCTTCGCGTTCGGCGCCGTCGGCTACCTCGGCTGGTCCGCGGTGAGCGGCAACCTTCGACCGTACGCGGCCCTCTCGGGGACGGCGGGCGCCTGGGCGCGGGTTGCTCTGCTCGTCCTGATGCAGCTGACGGTCCTCGCCGAGACGTTCCTCGCCGGCCCGGTCGACACCTCGCTCCTCTCGCTCGTCGGCGACGTCGTCCTGACGCCGATCCTCGTGATGTCGATCCTTCGGGAGGGACGGAACCGGGCCCGGGACCCGGTGTTCATCGGCGGCGTGGTCGTCGCGACGGCGGGCGCGACCCTCACCATCGTCGCGGGCGGGGCTGTCCGACCGCTCACGGTGGCGGCGACGCTCGTGGCGGTCCTGATCCCGTTCGTCATCGCCGTCTACTTCCTCTCCGCCGCCCGGGAGAACCGACGGACCCCGTCGTCCTCCGTCGTCGGTCACGCGACGATCTTCGCCGCGGTCGGCAGCACGGCGCTCGCCGGGCTCCTCCCGGGCGGCTACGGCGGACTCGCCTTCCCTTCGCTCGTCGCGGCAGGGCTGCTCGCCGTGCTCGGCCTGACGAGCTTCTTCGTCGCGCCGGCCCTCTACTTCTGGGCGATCGAGGAGGCGGGCATCGTGCTCCCGGCGGTCCTGATGGCCTCGATCCCCGTCTTCACGCTGTTCGTCTCCGCCGCGATCTTCCACACGATCCCGCCGCTGCTCGGGCTCGCAGGGGTCCCGCTCGCCGTCGTCGGCGCGGTCCTCGCGCTCCAGGGGGCGCATCCGCCGTGGTCGCGGCGGTACGGCGCGGCCGCCGAAACCGGGAAGTGACCGGTCAGCCGAAGTCGGCGAGCGATGTGGGCCGACGCCGCTTCGGCCCCTTCGCCGCGTCGCCGACCGGCGTGTCGAGCGTCGCGGCCGACGGCCCGGGGGTCGCGAGGGCCTCCGGCTTGCCGAGCTTCTGCTGGTGGCTCCCCCGGAGGAGGGCCGAGGCGTCCCAGTCGAACACCTCCGTCACGCGGGCCAACGTCTGGGCGACCCGGTCGGCGTAGTAGGCGTAATCCGGGGGCTTGAGGAGCGTCCGCCCCTCCCGCCACGGCTCGACCTCCTGCGGGCTCTTGCGGGCGTCGGTGACGATCCAGGCGACCTTCATCCCCGGGATGACGTCGTACCCCTCCTCCTTGAGCTGGCGGAAGACCCGCAGGAACGGCAGGGCGTCGCGGGTCCCCTCGTTGTACTCCGACTCCGCCCGGACCGACCGGGCGATCACGAGTTGCTCCGGCGGCACCTCCCCCCGCCGGACCTTCTGGACGAGCTCGCGCGACCGGGAGACCGCGCCGTCGGTGTTTCCGGCAAGCACGAGGTCGAACACCTCGAGGAGCGCCTCGGATTGGAAGTCGAACGCGTCGGTCCGCCGCGTCTCGTACCCGCGGACGACGAGCTCCTCCTTCGGCCAGGCAGTCCGGCCGACGTACCGCTTCTTCGCCCCGTGGGAGAAGAACGCGGCGTAGACCGACTGGAACTCGAACGTGACCCCGGAGCGGGTGAACCGCTTCGAGATCGATTCGCCGAACTCTCGGGCGGCGGCGACCCCGGGGGACGGGGAGCGGACGAAGACGGAGTCGGTGTCCGAGTACACGACCTCGTGGCCGTCCGCCTCGAGGGCGCGGATGATGCCGGTGATCTCCTCCCGGGCGAACGAGGTGATCGCCGAGCCGATCTCCTTGTCCGTGAACCGATAGAAGCTCGAGGCGAGGACCCCGTAGAACGAGTTCATCAGGATCTTCACGGCGTTCTGGAGTCCGTCGTAGTACTGCCGGAGGTCGTCGGACGCGGCCGAGGCCTGTTGCCGGCGGAACCGGTCCCGGTCGGCGAGCAGTTCGCGAAGGATCTCCGGGACGATGCCGACCCGTACCTCCGGGGGAACGAAGCGCGCTCCGGACGGGCTCACCGTCGCCCCCGTCGGGCTGAGGGTGGTGAAGCAGATGTTGCGGCTGATGATGATCGACGGGTACATCGACTTGAAATCGAGGACGACGACCCACGCGTAGATCCCCGGACGGATCGAGTGAACGTAGCCGCCCTCGATCGGGTTGTCGCGGCTCATCCGGTGCGTCGGTGGTACCCCGACGTGGCGGCGGTCGGCCCTCGGGATCAGGAGCGCGTCGATGTACTGCGAGGTGCGGCCGTTCAGCCCCTCCTCGAGCGGGAGGTGCGCGACCGTGGCCAAGTCGGCGGCCTTGTCGACGGTCCGGAGCCGTTGGAGGATCCGGAGGGCGAGGTCGGCGTCGTGCTCGCAGTATTCCATCACCCGCTCGGGGTTCGCCGCCCATTCGGCGTCGATGTTCCGTCGGTCGACGTCGAGCTTCTGGTCGCCGAGAAGCGTCCGGCTGACGAAGTCGAGCGACTCCTGCTTCGGTCGGAGGTCCCGGCGCGCCGCCCACCAGGCGTCGGCGATCACGCGGCCCGAAGCGCGCCACAGTCGCTCCCCGGCCTCCCGGAGGGGCGAGCCGTCGCGTCCGAACGGGAGCGGCATCCGGCCGAGGGCTTCGGACCGCTCGAGGAGCAACGGTAGGTCGTACCCGCCGATGTTGTAGCCGGTGATGACGTCCGGGTCCTCCTCCCGGATCGCTCGCACGAACTGCTCGAGGATCTTCCGCTCGTCCGGTCCCCCGAACCGGAACGAGCCGCGTGTGCCGTCCGCCCGCTGCACGACGCCGCAGATCGTGAAGATCGTCCGAGAGCGGATCGAGTTCTCGATGTCGAAGGCGAGGATGGTGAGCGACGGGCGGAACGGCTCGACGGGCCGGATATCGAGGCCGCCGCTGGGGTTCGGGAGGATCCGCACGACGGTGTCGACGGAGTACTGCCGTCGGACCTCCTCGGGGACGGGTTCCCCCTCGAAGGCCACGGTGAGGGCGAGTCCCTTGTCGTAGAGGAACCGGTGGACGAACGGGATGTCGCAGGCGAGCACGCTCGCCTCCTCGTGGGGCTTCCGGTACCGCTCGCGGTACTCCGGGACGAGCCACGGCGAGTGGAGGGTCACCCGGATGGCCCGGTGGTCCGCCCCGGCGACCCACGTCGTTTCCTCGGCGAGGGCGACGACCTGGGGATCGGCCTGAAGCCGGGTGAGCGTCTCCTCCGTCGGCTCCGTGAGCAGAAAGTACGGTCGGAACCCCTCATACCGGGCGACGACCGGCGCGCCCGAACGGCTCCGGCCGAACAGCTCGATGACGGGGTCGTCGCCGACGCGCTGGTACGAGCCGCCGAGCAGGAACAGCTCGTACTCCGGCACGGCCGCGGGACCGGTCCGCCGATAATAGGCGTTTCAGCCGCGTCGCAGGAATACGCGGAGCCGGTCGATGTCCCGGGCCCACATCTCGAGGTTTCGGCGGGAGCGAAACGTCGCCGCGGGATGGAGGAGCGGGAACAGCGTCCACCGTTCCTTCGGCCTCGGGACGCCGACGGCCCGAGTGACCGGCGGCGCCTCCGGGTCGAGCGCGCGGAGCGCCTGGGCGCCCAAGGAGACCACGAGGTCCGGTTCGAGAATCGCGAGCTGGCGGTCGAGGTACGGTCGGCACGTCGCCGCCGCGGAGCGCGAGAAGACGTTCGCGGGCGGCCGACACTTCAGGAGGTTGACGATCCCGTACTCCGCCGGCTCGAGTCCGACCTTGGCGATCCCCTCGTCGAGCCGTCGGCCGGACCGGCCCACGAACGGAAGGCCGAGGCGGTCCTCCTCGGCGCCCGGCGCCTCGCCGACGAACACGAGGCGGGGTCGTTCGCCGCCCCGGTAGACGACGGCGTGGGTCCGATTCTGGTGGAGGTCGCAGCGGGTGCAGGCCCGGATCTCCGCGCCGAGCGCCTCCCAGACGGCTCCCGCCGGCGCGGGCGGTCCCGAAGCGACCGACTCGCTCACCGCCAGGGTCAGCGGTGGGCCGGGCTTGAGGATTTGGTTCCCGGATGGCCTGCCGGGCGGCCGCCGTCCCGTCGACGGAAACTTGCGGAGTGAGCTTTAAATAAGGAAGCTCGGTGGCACGGACCCTCCAAAGCCATGGCACCGCCGTCCGGCATCAACACCGCGGGCAAGCTCGGGGCCCTCCGTCAGCGGAGACGCTGGTCCGACCGGTACTACAAGCGCCGGACCCTCCACCTGAAGGAGCGCTCGGACCCGCTCGAGGGCGCGCCCCAGGGCCGCGGGATCGTGCTTGAGAAGGTCGGCGTCGAGGCAAAGCAGCCGAACTCCGCCATCCGCAAGTGCATCAAGGTCCAGCTGATCAAGAACGGCCGCCAGATCACCGCCTTCGCCGTCGGGGACGGCGCCATCAACTTCATCGATGAGCACGACGAGGTCCTCGTGGAAGGGATCGGCGGCCGCATGGGCCGGTCCTACGGGGACATCCCCGGCGTGCGCTACAAGGTGATCCAAGTGAACGGAACTTCGCTCGACGAGCTCGTGCGCGGGCGCAAGGAGAAGCCGCAACGATGAGCGGGAACTCCGAGCCGATGCTCCCCCCTTCGGAGCCGACCGACACCGGACCCGTGGTCCAGCGGCCGGCCGCGCCGGCACCGCCGCCGTTCCCTCTGCCGCCTCTCTTCGGCAAGTACTCCTTCGAGGGGATCGAGGTCCACGACCCCGGCCTCCAGCCGTACCTCTACCTGCACCCGATCTACGCGCCGCACTCCGAGGGGAAGCTCTCCGGCCGACCGTTCATGAAGAGCCACATGCACGTCGTCGAGCGGCTCGCGAACAACCTGATGAAAGGCGGGAAGTTCACGGGGAAGAAGGGGAAGGCGCTCGCGACCGTCCGCATGGCGTTCGACGAACTCGCCGAGCGCGAGAAGAAGAACCCGCTCCAGCTCCTCGTCGACGCGATCGAGAACGCGGCGCCCCGGGAAGAGGTCACGCGCCTCCAGTTCGGAGGCATCTCCGTGCCGCGAGCCGTCGACGCTTCGCCCGCCCGCCGCGCCGGCGTCGCGATCCGGAACCTCGCGATGGGCGCCATCACCGCTTCGCACAAGTCCACGAAGCCGATCCACAGCTGCCTCGCGAACGAGATCGCGCTCGCGGCGAAAGGCGACCTGACGAGCTACGCCGTCGGTCGGAAGGAAGAGGTCGAGCGGGTCGCCCAGTCGGCCCGGTAGGCGCTCCCGAGGTCACGTTCCGATGACGCACGTCCGAGCCGAGCTGGCGGCCGCCATTCCCGGCATGATGAAGAACCTCGACCAGATCCGCAACATCGGGATCGTCGCCCACATCCATCACGGGAAGACGACGCTCTCCGACAACCTGCTCGCCGCGGCGGGGATGATCTCGAACGACCTCGCGGGCAAGCAGCTCTACCTCAACTTCGACGAACAGGAGCAGGCGCGGCTCCTCACGATCAACAACGCGGACGTGACGATCGTCCACGAGTACGAGAACCAGCAGTATCTGATCAATCTCATCGACACGCCCGGCCACGTCGACTTCGGCGGCGACGTG
>DAIQBL010000015.1:0-27807 GCA_036781185.1 Thermoplasmatota archaeon
AAGTCGGAGTCCGAGCCGTTGACGCCGGGCACCTCCCAGGACCCGAGCAGCGTCAGCGTGCTCGCGTTCAGGGCGAGGATCGACTGGGCGAGCTTCTGTGAGGTAGATCCGTCGTCGTTCCCCGTCGCCACCCAGACGGTGTTCGACCCCGCGTCGTAGGCGGAGGTCGTCCAGATCGTCGCTCCGATCTGGCCGTTCGGGACAGTGTCGAACGTGTGGAGGATCGAGTGGTTCCCGGACAGGTTCACCATCAGGATCTTGCCTTGGACGAGGGGACTGTCGATGCAGCTCGCGATCCCGATGTACTCCGCACCGTCCGCGAGGAGCGGGCTCGCCCAGTTGTACGCGCCGCCCGACGGGCTGTCGTCGATGACCTTGATCTTCCACTCGACGGAGCCGTTCGCGGCGCTGAGGGCGTACCAATAGTCGTTGCCGCCCCCGACGTAAACGGTCCCGTTCCACACCGTCGCCGCGCCCGCGACCCCCATCGGGCTTCCCCAGGAGCAGTTGGGGTCGGTCCCGAGGAACGTCTTCCAGACGACGGAGCCGTTCGAGGCGTTCAGGGCGTACTCGTACCCGTTCCACGAGCCCGCGTAGACGGTCCCGTTGACCACGGTCGGCGACGAGAAATCCGAGCCGCTCGTCTTGACCGTCCACCGAATCGCCAGCTGCGAGGCGTTTGACGGGCTCAGGGTTCGTTCGAGGAGGTTGGCGCCGGTTCGTCCCGGGCTTTGGAGGTAGGTCGACCAATTCCCTCCGAGCGAACCGAGAGCCGCGGGACCGGCCTCGGCGACCCGCGCTCCGGCCGATCTCGCGGGAGGCCCCGCCATCGGGGCGGAGGCCTCCAACAGCGCGGTCCCGACGCCGAGCAGCGGGAGGAGGGTCAGGGCGAGGACGACGACGGTGTCGAGGGCGGGCCGCCGCACGGCCCGGGCGAACGCCGGCCCTCTTGTAAGGACGCCGGGGCGGCGGCCGCTAGGTGAACGTCGTCGGCCGGTTGTAGTAATTCAGCGGTTGGACGTTGTTCTGCGCGAACATGTCCGTGTTCTCGGTCGTGAGGACGATCGAGAGCGTGTAAGTGCCCGCTCCGGGCGCCGACCAGTTCATGGCGATCCAGGTCCAGTTGCCGAAGTTCGGGACGAACGCGAGGCCTGTGACGAGCGAGCCCTGGAAGTACGCCGGGCTGCCGTTCACGTAGAGCGTCGCATACACCGCGCCCGACGCCGGGCCGTTCGACCGCACGGCGACGTACAGCTGGGTCTGGAGCCCGTGCTTGAGCCCCTTCAGCACCGTGCCGGAGAGGCCGAAGTCCGGGAGCCCCCGGCCAGGGTTCGCGGGCGTCGAGAGGCCGCACAGGAAGTTCCCGACATTGTAGACGACCGAGCTGTCCGCCCCTGTCGCGGTCCCGTAGGTGTTGCCGTCGGGCGTCTTCGAGCTGAACAGCGCGGGGTCGGTCGCGAGGATGACCTGCTGGTGGTCCGTCGTGGTGTTCGTGTAGACTCCAATCTTGGTCGCCCCGGAATCCGCGAGCCAGACCTTACCGGACGCCTGCGTTGTGAGGGAGTAGTACGGCTGGAAGGTCGCCGACCCCTGGAACGTCTGGTTGAGCGACAGCGGGCTCGGCATCCCGTTCGACCGGATGGCCGGGGAGGTGGCCGACGCGGTGTACGTCAGAGTCGTCGTGGCCGAGTGCGACGCGGTGCACGTTCCCGAGGTTGCGAGTCCGAACTGGGTCTGGAACGCCGCGGAATAGCTCGTGCAGGCCGTCGCCGTGAACGCGTTCGAGCCGACGAGCCAGAAGTTCGTCGTCGTCGCGGCTCCCGTGATCTTCGCCTGTTCCGAGGCGCCGGGCGGGACATTCGCGCACGCGAGTCCCGTCGCGCTCCCGAAGTCGATGATGACGACGCCGTACGCCCCCATCGTCGCGGCGGTGGGCAGCGTGCTGCCGCAGGCGACCGACATCTCCGTGAAGGGGAATCCGTCGGAGGTCAGGGCCTGCGCGAGGTCCGCGCTCGTGTTGGCCACGGGGTAGGAGGCCGCCGGGTACGCGTGGGCAATCAGGAGGATGCGCGGGTAGACCGTGATCGAGAACCCGGACTCCGCCGAGGCGCCGGTCATCGTCGCGAGCGCCTGGATGGGAGTCGTGCCCACCGACGCCGGCGTCCATGCCTGCGTATAGACGCCCGAGCCGCCCGCGCCGAGGCCCTGGGAGGAGGGGGAGCCCAGCGGGTTGCCGCCGACAAAGAACTGGACGACGACCGTCGCGGCGGAGCCGCCGGTGTTGGTGGCCGTCGCCTCCAGCTGGACCGGGCGACCCGAGACCGGCGCCGTGTTGTTCGCCGTCACCGACACGGTGAGGATCGACCCGGCCCCGCCGGAGTTCGTCACGACGACCGGGATCGCGATGGAGTTCTGCAGGTGGGCGGCGCTCGTGTCCGTGGCGTTCACGTACACGTAGAACGTACCCGCGGAGGAGGAGCCGCCGGCCACGGAGTAGATCCACAGGCCGGACGACGCCAGGTAGGACATCTGGTGCAGGCCCGAGCCGCTCGTGCCGGGCACTTGCGAGACGTTGACGAATACGGAATTCGTGTTGAGGAGGCTGTCCGTGATCGCGACGAACACCGTGAACGTCTGGCTGACCCCGGGCGAGGTCGGGTTCGTCCCGGCCTGCGAGAAGATCGGCGGCGTCGTCGGGTTCGAGCCGGGCAGGGTGATCCGGAACAGGAGCTGGGAGTTGGAGATGATCGAGATCGTGATGTTGTCGGGGACGGTGAGACCGTAGCTCGTGATGTTCTCGCTCCACGTCTGGCCGAGCGACCACACGGTCGAGCCGTTGAGGCCCGAGGCGAGGGTGAACGGCGCGGCGAAGACGTGCGGCTGCGCCGCGGAAAGCAAGTAGACGGACGTCTGCGTGAGCGACGTGCCCGCGATCGTCGGGCCGGCGAGGTGGAGGACGTTGACCGACGTGATCGCCGAGCCCTTGTACGTCAGGGTCGCCGAGAACTGGTTGGACGGCTGCGTCGGCGGGCGCGGGAAGGTATTGACGAAGAAGAAGACGGAAGCGAACAGCGTGACGCACAGCGCGAGGAGGAGGATCGTCGCGATGACGTCGGAAACCCCGTGCCGGCTCCGTCGGAAGGACGGGCGTCGGAAGCGGGTCGTTCGGATGCGGCGGCCGGATGTCTCGGCTGCGGTCACAAACCTCTCGGGGCGGGCGCCCCGCGGAGTACTTGGCGGAGTCCCGTATTTGAACGTTCTTGCCGAGGCTCGTCGGAGACGCCGCCGGGGAGAGTTCGAGTACGCATCCGTGCGTGTGCGGCCGATCCGGCCCCGGACCCGAATTCGGGGCATCCCGGACCGCGGTTATACGGACCCTGAGAGCGCGAGCAGCGCTCCGCGCGGCTCCAAAAATTTGTTCGACGACGTCGGCCGGCCCGCGCCGGACCGCGTCCGCGATTTCTCGTCGCAATCTTGGCCCATAGTATAAGTATGATGATTTTGCATAGGTCGCCCCAGCCGTGTTCGACAAACCCCCGCAGCGCCGTTCGGAGGAGCCGGAGGCTCCGGCCGGGCAGCGCCTCGGTCCCGAAGACGAGCGCATCGCGCTCCGTTGCCACCGCCGCGAGCTCCAGCTGGTCGACTCGTTCGTCGCCAGCGGGGAGTTCGACAGCCGGTCGCAACTGATGCGAGCCGCGTTGCGCGAGTTCCTTCGGGCGCGGGCCCTCACGGCCGTCGAGAGCGCTCCCCAACGCCCGGTCCGGGACCTGGTCGAGGTGCCGGTCCGGCTCCGGCCGGACGAAGTGGAGACGCTGCGCGCGTACGGACAGCTGAACGGGAACGGCCGCGATCTCGCGGACGTCCTCGCGGAGCTGCTCCGTCGCGGCGAGTTCGAGGCGAAGGTCGCCGAACTCGTCGAGCGATCTCGAACGGCGGTCCGGAACGCCAACGCGAACCGGGACCGGCTGCGCGAGCTCCGCGACACGTCAGAGGAGCTCGAGCGCAAGGGGGTCCTGGGCCGCTAGGCCGAGGGGATTCGGACGTTTCACGGCGGGGGTGGTTGCGGTGCGCGAGGCCAACGAGCGGAGAGGGAACGACCGAGACGGAACGATGCCCCGGGCGGACGAGGTCGACGTAGGGCTCTGGGAGCCCCACGTGCGCCTCGGTCACGACGTCCGGTTCCTGCTGGCCGCGGTCGGCGGGGGCGGGGTCCGGATCGGGCGGGAGATCGCCCGCCACCATCTCCGCCATTTGGAAACCGTAGCGATCAACTGCGACCCGCGGGTCGCCGAAGCCGAGGAGTTCGACCGCCGGATCTGCCTCGGCTCGGACGACGGGAACTCGCTGGGCGTCCCGGCGACCGCCGCGGCCGCCGGGCAGCTCGCCCGCGCCGCCGAGCCGGCGCTCGACCGGATCTTCGAGGGCGCCACGTTCGTCACGGTCGTCGCCTCCCTGGGTGGCGGTTCGGGGACGGGGATCCTCCCGGCGGTCCTCGAATCCGCGAGTCGCTCGGCCGAGGTGCTCAGCGTCTTCGTCGTCAAACCGTTCGCCGTCGAGGCGGAGCGGCGCGCCGTCGCCGACCGCGCGATCGGCGGGCTCCACTTCCTCGACGCGTTCGTCGAGAAGCACCAGCGCCACCAGGCGACGCTCACGGTCCTCGACAACGAGGAGCTGGTCCGCCGCGACCCGCGCCTCCCGCTGCATCGCGTGCCCGCCAAGTGGGCGGAGCGCGTCGCCGGCCACATCGAGTCCTCCATGCTGGGTCCGGTCGAGGCGCTGCTCGACGCCCAGCGGCTCGCCCAGCTCCCGTACGAGGACGCCTACTCGAGACTTCCCCCGTCCTCGTCGAGCACGATGGGTTCCCTCCCGCCGGAGCCGCTCTCGCCGTTGTACCCCCAGATGTCGGCCCCGGGCGGGACCGGCGGCGCGGACGTCGAGCTCACGTTCGAGGTCATCGCGTCGCCCCGCGGCCCGGAAGCCTGAACGGGACCCTCGGCGGCCCGAACGGCCGCCGCCGACGCCTCAGGCCGACGGTAGGAGTCCGGCGAACCGCAGGATGTCGTCGTGGCTCCGAGCGAACTCGGACGCCGGTACCGCGCGTGGGTCGACGAACTCGAGACCCGTCCACGGTCGGGCCCGGAGGGGCGCGCCGGCCGGCCACGTCGTTCGGTACAGGAAGTGGAAGTCCCAGTGGCGCCCGGGTGCGTCCGGGCGGGCGTAGGCGTCCGAGACGACGCGCGGCTCGGGAAGCGGCAGGTCCGGGCGTTCCAGCTGCTCCGTAGCGATCCGCCGGGCGGCCTCCGAGGGACCCTCGTACTCGAGCAGGTGGGACGCGGGCAGCATCCACCGTTTCGCGGTCCGAACGAGCCGGTCGCCCCCGAGGGCGCCGAAGCGGCTCCAATCGGCCGCCGGGTCGACATGACCGACGAGCACACGGTGCGCGTCGTTGGGGTCGGTCACCAAGAGGAACGCCGACAGGCAGACGCCGTCCTCGGGGATCTGAGCATTGCCGGGACCCGGGTCCGGTCCCCGTCGCCAGCGGGCGAACGCGCGCGGAGTCTGCTCGGCCATGCTCCCCCCAATGGTCTCCTGCCTTGAACTCCTCGGGGGGCTCGAGGGGCCCGTCCCAACGCTCGGGGTCCCGGAACCGTTAAGTCGGGCTCTCCTTCGGAACGCCGTCGATGGACGGCCGGATCATCACCCTGCTGCTCACGTTCGCCCTCCCCGCGATCCTCATCGGGGTCACCATCTGGAAGTTCGCGTCGAACCCGATCGCCATCCTGGCGCTCGTGCTGATCATGGTGGGCGGGGCGGTCTACCTGCTGACGTACACCGACAGCTTCGGCGGGCCGGCGTCCGGCTGAGGACCGGTCCAACTTCACAAAGCTCGCATTTCTCCGAGCCGTATGCGCGGGCGGTCCGTCGGGCCTTATACCCAGAACTCGGTCGGGGGCCGAGACGACCTCGGGTCGTCGGCACGGAGAAATCGATGAGATCGAGTCGAGATGTGAGACGAACCCTGACGGTCGCGGGGGTCTGGGCCGTCGTTGTTGTGATGCTTATGATGGGCGGATTCTCCCTGGCCGGGCCGGCCACAGTCCCCCGTCCCGGTTCGGGAATTGCCTCCGAACGGACCGGCGCTCCCGGGACGGCGCTGCCCCACGGGGCGTCGAGCACCACCCACGTCGCGACCACCGCGGTTCGAGACATTCACGCCGCGGAGTATTCGCCCCGGGCGCCGAGCCGCTCGATGGCGACCTCGACCGCCGCGTCGCCGGGATGCTCGTCCCAGCCATGCCCGATGGGCATCACCGACTACGGCGTCACTCCGAGCCTCGGCAGCTACACGTACCGGACCAACGAGGTGGAGTCGTTCGTCGACATCTCGACGCTGCACGTCAACCAGTCCAACGGCGCGAGCTGCCTCGACGGGAACGCCGCCTGGTGCATGGGGTTCCAGTCGAACTGGGTCACCGAAGGCGTCAAGGTCCACAACGTCGCCCACGACTATTGGACGCAGGACGTGGCGCAGGTCGCGTATGATTCCTCGTGCTCCAGCCCGTGTGTCTCGGGGACCTACAGCGTCACGTGGCTCGACAACATCTGGAACTTCTCTGCGCCCGGGTGCACGACCCTGACCGGCAAGGGCTGTATGAACGCCGGTGACCTGACCGGGAACGGCCACCTCCGTTGCAGCTCCCACGGCGGAGCTCCCACGTTCTACTACTGCGTCGGGGCGACGGTGTACGACCTGAGGCTGCCGTTCACTGTCTGGACGTTCATGTCGGTCGGGACCAACGGGGGCACACCCTCGAAGTCCCAGGTGAACTTCTACGGCGCCGTCGTGAAAGGGAATGCCTACCACTACGGGTTCACCTACGACACGGTCAACTTCACGTCCGGGTCCGCCGGGGGAGGAACCCCGATGTTCCAGGTGAAGAACTCGAACACGCCGTACGGGATTCCGTTCGACGGGGAGTGGGATATCTGCGGCCCCGCCGGCGGGGCGTCGGTGACGATCGGCTCGATCGCCGCCACGCTGGAGAGCTACTACTACCACGCCGGCTGGGTCTCGATCAAGCACGCGTGGTCCTCCGGGTACGACACCGCGGAGTCGGCCTACTACGTGAACCTGTACGCGTTCGGGGGCTTCCGATACACCGCGTCGGCCGCCACCGGCACGGAGAACCCGGCGACGAGCCTCTGGTAGGCGGGCGCGACCTCGCGCCCCACCCAACCCCTTCCTCCTCGAATCGCGCGCGCGGACGGCTCCAGGTTCCCGGCCCTCCGGGAAGGCGTCGAGCTTGGACCCTCAGGATCGATTGGTCTCCGTCGCGTTCCCCGATCGGCTTCGGGGAGGCTCGACGGCTCCGGCTACCCGTAGATCGACGAGTTCGCCACGTCGCTCGCCGAGTCGGCGACGGTCGGCTTCGGCCGGGACCGCATGGCGGCGCGCAGCACCTTCTCGATCGCCTCCGCCTGGGTCCGGAGCGGCGCCGTGTCGATCTTCAGGTCGGGCAGGATCCGGTCGAGCCGCTCGATCAGGACCGCCCCGGCGCGATGGTCCGGGAGCCCCTCCGCGGCAGCTTCCGCGCTGACGAGGAGCACGGCGACCGGGATGCGGCGCGTGATCGCGCCGACGAGAAGCGCCCCCGACAATCCGCCGATGACGCCGTCTTCGAGCCGGCGGGTGCCCGCGCGCTCGAACTGAGCGGCGAGAGCCGGATCCGGCTGGGACCAGGCGACCCAGACCATACCCTCGGACGGAGGGTCGGCGGGCGCGCTCTCCGGGGTGGGGGGCTCGGTCGGGTGGGGCATGACCCCTTCGAGCGAGACGATCAGGCGGGCCTGGTGAGCCTCCGCGCCGTCGAGGATCGCCTCTGCGACGCCGGCGGCCAGGTCGGGGGGAAGCGGAAGCTCCGAGAGGACGACCGAGAGTCCGGGGCGGCCGTAGACCCGGACCGGCGGGTTCACCTCGCCGCCCTGCACGACCGCGATCGGCGGGGCGTCGAGCCCCTCGAACACCGCGGTCCTCGGGAGGCCGAGGGTACGGATGATGTAGTGGCCGGCGATCGTCGCGGCCAGCCCCGCGGAGGGGAAGCTGGTCAGGACGATCCCGCCGGGAGCATCGGCCGGGGCCCCGGGACTCGTGCTCCGCCACCGGACCGACATTGGTTCGTCCTCGGCCGACCACGTCCCGAGTGTACATGTAGTCTCGTCCGGGCCCGGTCCGGTTCCCCAAGCGACAAGTATCTCCCCCGCTCGACGGAGCACGTGGGGCTGCCGTTCCGCGACCTCGTGACCCCGGAGGAGCTTCCCTGGGAGGCGCTCGCCGGACGGTCCATCGCGGTCGACGCCTACAACGCGGTCTACCAGTTCCTCGCGACCATCCGACAGCGCGACGGCCAGCCGTTCAGCGACCCCGACGGGCGGACGACGAGCCACCTGATGGGGGTCCTGTACCGGACGACGTCGCTGCTCGGCCAGGGCGTGCTCCCGGCGTGGGTGTTCGACGGCAAGCCGCCGGACCTGAAGGCCGGGACGCTCCGTGACCGGTTCCTCGTCAAGGAGCGCGCCGAGACGGAATGGAAGGAGGCGCTCGCCGCGGGGGACCTCGAGACCGCGCGCCGGAAGGCTGCCCAGACCAGCCGGTTCACGCGTTCGATGGCGGAGGAGACGAAGGAGCTCCTGACGGCGCTCGGCGTACCGGCGATCCAGGCGCCGTCCGAAGGCGAGGCCCAGGCCGCCGACATGGCCGCGAAGGGCGTCGTCTGGGCCTCGGCGTCGGAGGATTACGATAGCCTGCTGTTCCACGCGCCTCGGCTGGTCCGGGGCCTCGCGGCCCGCCAGCCGAAGGGTCGGGCGCCCGCGGCCCAGATCATCGACCGGGCCAAGCTCCTCGGCCAGCTCGGGATCGACGACGACGAGCTGCTCCTCATCGGCCTCCTCGTCGGCACCGACTTCTCCGACGGGGTCCGGGGGTACGGCCCGAAGAAGTCCCTCAAGCTCGTCCAGGAGCACCTCGGATGGGAGGGAACCCTCCGGAAGGCCGGCCTCGACCCGGCCGAGGTCGCCCCGGTCGCCGAACTGTTCCGCCACCCCGAGACGGTTCCCGTGAGCGACGTCACCCTCCGGCCCCTCGACCGCGAGGCGGTCCTCCGGATCCTCGTCGACCGACACGCCTTTTCGGCGGAACGAGTCGACGCGGCGCTCGCGCGCATCCGGCGCCGGGCGCCCGCCACCGCCCCGGTCCCGACCGAGGTCGGCCGGCAGACGATGCTCGACTCGTTCGGAGGGGAGGAATCGTGAGCCGGTTCGAGTCGGTCCCGAACTTCTCAGAGGGCCGGGACCCGGCGAAGGTCGACGCGATCGCCGCGGCCGCGCGCGCCGTGCCGGGCGTGACGGTGCTCGACGTCGAGCGGAACGGGGACCACAACCGGTCGGTGATCTCGCTCGTGGGGGAGGGCGATCCGCTGCTGGAAGCGCTGTTCCGGATGATGGAGGTCGCCGTTCGGCTGATCGACCTCCGAACCCACGTCGGCGAGCACCCGCGAATGGGCGCGACCGACGTCGTGCCGTTCGTGCCGCTCGGCACGGCCACGATGGCCGAAGCCGTCCGACTATCGGAACGGCTCGGTGAGCGGGTCGCGCGCGAGCTCGGAATCCCGGTGTATCTCTACGCCGCCAGCGCCCGCGTGCCGGAGCGATCCGACCTCGCCTACGTGCGGAAAGGTCAATTCGAGGGGATCCGCGACACCATCGCGACCGACCCCGGCCGCCGCCCGGACTTTGGGGAGGCCCGCCTCCACTCGACGGCCGGCGCCGTGGCCATCGGCGCGCGACCGGTCCTGATCGCGTTCAACGTCAACCTCGCGACGCCGGACGTCTCGATCGCGAAGAAGATCGCGAAGACCGTGCGGGCCCGGGACGGCGGACTCCCCGAGGTCAAGGCGCTCGGGTTCGAGCTCAAGGAACGCGGGCTTTCGCAGGTCTCGATGAACCTCACCGACTACCGGACGACGCCGATCCCCCGTGTCGTCGAGGCGATCCGGGAGGAGGCGAAGAAGCTCGACGTCGCGACCGAGGAGTCCGAAGTCGTGGGCCTGATCCCGTACGATGCCCTCCTCGACGCCGCCGAATTCTACCTGCAACTCAAATCGTTCGACCGCCAGCAAATCCTCGAGCGGCGGATCGTCCCGTCCCCGGGCGCTCCTCCGTCACGGCTCGCGGACAACTCGATCGCCGAATTCTGCGCGAAGCTCGCCGCGCGGACCCCGACCCCAGGGGGCGGGAGCGCGGCCGCGGCCGCCGGGGCGATGGGGACAGCGCTCGGCGAGATGGTGATCCGCTACTCGAATTCCCCGGAGTCGCCCGACGCCGCGCTGACGGCGGCCCTTGGTGAGCTCGAAACCGCCCGGAAGGATCTGCTCCGAGCCATCGACGCCGACACCGACTCGTTCGAGGCGTTGCGCACCGCGCGCCGCGCCCGGAAGGCGGCCCCCGACGACCCGAAAGCGACGGCGGGCTGGCTCGCCGCGATCCGAACCGCCACGGAGGTCCCGCTCGGTACCGCCCGATCGGCGCGCGCCGTCGCCTGCCGGCTCGAGTCGGTCCGCGCCCAGGTGCGGCCGACGATCGCGAGCGACCTGACCACGGCCCTCGCGCTCCTCGACGCGGCGGCGGCGGGCGCCCTCGCCAACGTCGAGATCAACCTGCCCGACCTCGACGCGGCGGGTGGCAATACCGCGGCCCTCCGGGCCGAAGCCCGGTCGCTTCGCGGGGCATAGGCCACCGATGACATCCGAGGAGCGGCCCGAGGTCCTCGTCAACTGCGCCATCTCGCTCGACGGCCGCCTCGCGTACGCGGGGGGCCGACGGGCGCGTCTTTCCGGGCCCGACGACCTGGCCCGAGTCCAATGGTTGCGCGCGGACGTCGACGCCATCGTGGTGGGCATCGGCACCGTGCTCCTCGACGACCCATCGCTCCGGGTTCACTGGGAGATGATCGACCGGCCCTCAGGCCGAGCCCCGACTCGGGTCGTCCTCGACTCGAACGGCCGCACCCCAGAGAATGCCCGAGTCCTCGACGGCTCCGCCCCGACGCTCGTCGCGGTGTCCGACTCATGCGGACGGTCGTTCCCTCCGGGCGTCGAGGTCGTCCGCGCGGGAGCTGCTCGGGTCGACTTGGGGACACTGTTCGCGGCGCTCCGACGACGGGGGATGCGGAAACTCCTGGTCGAAGGCGGGGGGGAGGTCCTCGCCTCAGTCCTGCGCTCGAGCTTGTGGGATCGTCTGACGGTCTACGTCGCGCCGGTCGCGATCGGGGGGCCGACCGCCCCGCCGATGCTCCGCGGGCCCGACAGCCGCGACGACTCCGAGGCAGTCTCCCTTCGGTTCGTCTCGGCGGAACCGATCGACGACGGGACCCTCCTCACGTACCGGCCCCATGACGGGGCCCCGCCGGCGCGACCCTTATCTGGCGGCACCCATCCCGAGCGCTCGGGGGCCGACGCGTGAAGCTCGTCCATTTCGTCGTCGCCGACCAGTTCCATTTCGGGATGGTCACGGACGCCAACGAGTACATCGACCTCGACACGGCCTGCCGTGATTTCTTCGGCGTCAATCCGGTGAAGGGGGCCGACCCGAGCCGGTTCCGCGACATGCGGACGTTCTTCGCCGGCGGCGCGGACTCGGTCGAGATCACGAAGAAGATCCTGGAGTACATCGAGCGGCGCCGGAGGGCGGGCTGGACGCCGAGGGCGGCGACCGGCGCGCGGCTCCTGTTCAAACCCGAGGAAGGGGTCCGGCTCCTCGCGCCCGTCGCGAACGGCGCGAAGATCTACTGCCTCGCGGCGAACTCGAAGAGCCACCTCGCCGAGCAGAAGCGCCCGATCCCGAAGCAGCCGTACATGTTCACCCGCTTCTTCAACAGCCTCGTCGGTCCGAGCGAGCCGCTCCTTCTGCACTCCGCCGGGACGTTCCCGGACGTCGAGGTCGAGCTCGCCGCGGTCGTCGGCAAGAAGGGGAAGCACATCTCCGCGGCCCAGGCGATCGACCACGTCGCCGGGTATACGATCGCCCTCGACATGGGGTACCGCGACCTCCAGTACCCCCCCGATAGTCCCGTGGACTGGGTGATGGGGAAGGGGTTCGACGCGACGATGGCCGTCGGGCCTTGGGTGGTCCCGAAGGAAGAGGTCGGCGAGGTCTACCCGCTCCGGATGGAGCTCAAGGTCGGGGGCACCGTCCGGCAGTCGGGGACCACCGACGACTACGTGTTCCGGCTTCCGCAGATCCTCGAGCACCTGTCGAAGGGCGTGACGCTCGAGGCGGGGGACGTGATCTCGCTTGGGACCCTCGGCGGCACGCCGGGGTTCGAGTTCGGCAACGAGAGCCGCCGGCTCAAGGCGGGCGACCAGGTCGAGGCATCGATCGAGAAGATCGGCCGACTGGTCATCCCGGTGAAGGCCGAAGTTCCGCCTCCCCCCTGAGGAGCAGGAACAGCGCGACCGGGCCCGGCAGCTCCCGCTCGTCGCCCTCGTGGAGGTCGACCGGGGCCGCTGGGAACGGGTAGCGGACGGTCTCGGTCACCCGTACCGTGGCCCGGTCGGCGTGCGGAGTCTTCGGGAGGGCCTCCGAGAACGGGTCGAACTCCGTCAGCCGGTCGGGGGAGACCGGAACGACCCGGAACCCCGTACCGCCGTGCAACGAACCCGGAAGTCGGATCAGCCGGTGGATATCGGTCGTCACCGGCGCATCGGTCTCGCCCTGCATCTCGACCGCGGCGCGGGCGATGACCACATCGAGGAACTCCGGCGGCAGGTCGCGCGACCGGACTTCCAGGCTCAGCGATTCCCGGACCTTCCGTCCGGCCCCGTCCTCGACGAGGAGTTTCGCGAGGTGCCGCGCCTTGTTGGGGGTCAGACCGGCCGCGACGAGCTCCGCCGTCGCCGACTCCTTGCCGTTCCGGTCGAACCGTTCGAGCATGGCGACCACGGCGCGGCTCGTCCGGCCCGCCCACCCGGGGGCCCGCGGGCTCGGGAGCCGGGCGAACGCGCGGCCCGGCCGTCGCGAGGGCCCGTCCGCGTCGTCCTCCGGGACCGCGGTCGCGGTCCCGCGGTCGCTCGAGATGACCCTCCGGGCGTCGAAGCCGGCGCCGGTCACGTAGTCGACGAGCTCGCGGCGCTCAGGGCTCGAGAGAGGCCAGTACGACTCGTCCTGGACGTGGACATGATAGCCCCGCCCGCCGGAAAAGACGAGCGTGACCTTGGCCGGGTCGACCCCGAAATCGCCGAACAGGAAATCGTCGAGCAGCGCGCGCACCCGTTCCCGCACGAGCGCGAGCTGGCCCGCGTAGTCGAGCGCCTCGGCCCCCCGCAGGTGGTCGGCGTCGAGGTCGAAGATCACGTCGGCGCCGAGCCACTCCTTCCCCGGCATCGTCGGGTGGTCGGGGTACCGGTAGTAGGCGGAGGAGTAGTACACGTGGCGGGGCGCCTCGCGGGCGAGGAAGTCACGGAGCTCCTCCGCCGTCCCGAACGCGGCGTGCCGTCGCATCATCGTCTCCGTCGTGAACGGGAAGGCGGCAAATTCGCGCCGCGCGAACCTCAGCGGGGGCGGGACATCGGCGGACGCGTAGTACTGGGCAAACCGGTCCCGGGCCCACGTGAGCGGGCGTCCCTCGAGCCGGACGGTCTTGCCCATCAGACCGAGTCCGGCTCTTCGGCGTCCGCCGTCGCCTCGCTCTGCGCGTCGTCGCGCCGGAGGCGGGCGAGGAGGTGGAACACGGCGGCGTGCTCGCTCCCGTGCAGCAGCAGCTCGATCGCCCGGGTCGCGCGTTCAAGCTGGCGTTCCTGGCCGATCAGGGCGACCGTCGAGCCGTACACGCTCATCGAGCAGCCGGACAGCTCCTCGATCCGGCTCCGGGCCCGGCCGTTGACGCCGATCAGTCGCGACCGGATCCGCCAGAGCGCGGCCTTCTCGTGCTTCCCGGAGATCTGCTTGATGTCGATGACGCCCAGGTAGGTGTCGTCGCGGAGCAGCCGCTCCGCCCGGGCCGGCGCGAATCCCCGCCCGATCGCGAGCGCGACGTCCCGGGCCTTCATCAGGCCGACGGGATCCCCGTCGTCCGGAGCGACGACCTCGACGGTGCCGTCCTCACGGTCGACCGACACCGTCGTTCCGGTCCGGGACTCGATGCGGCGCTTCGTTTCTCCCTTGGTGCCGATCAGCACGCCGATCCGGTCGTCCGGGATCCGAACGTAGAGCACCGCCATCGGTCAGGCCACCTTCGGACCGAGCTGGACCGGTCCGACCGCCTTCAGGAACGAGGCCAGGCTCGTGTCGACCCCGAGACGTCGGAAGAACCGGACGAAGTTCATGATGTCCCTTTCGAGAAGGGCCCGGGCCTGCGGGTGGTTGGCCTCCATCGATTGCGCGACGTCGATCAGAACGGGTCGCCCTTCCTGCGCGAGGACATTGTACTCGGACAGGTCCCCGTGCACGAGGCGCGCATCCTTGACCATTCGACGGACCTGGACGACGAGGTCGTCGTGGACGCCTTGGGGGTCCTCGATCTTCACCGTCTGGAGCCGGGGCGCGGCGACTCCGGAGGTGCCGATGAAGTCCATCACGAGCACGTTACGGAGGTAGCCGAACGGCTGCGGGCACCGGACCTTCGCCTCGTACATGCGTCGCAGGACCGAGTGCTCCCGCCGGGTCCAGGCGGTGACGAGCCGTCCGTAGTTGGACGTGCTCGCCTCGCGCTTGAGCGCCTCGAGCGCGTGGGGAGGCAGCCGTTTGAACACGGCGTTCCCGATCCGGTACACCTTGACGGCCCGGTACCCGTCGGGGGCCGTGGCCCGGAACACCCCGCCCTCCTTTCCGGTGGAGATCGGATAGTCGAGCTGCTCGAACTGGCCCTGGGTGATGAGATGGGAGATGGCGCCGAGCGTCGCGTGGTCGAAGAACTCGTCGAGCAGCTTGCGTTGCTCGCGGCCCTTGCGCCGGTCCTCGACGCGCTCCTTGCGTCGCGGGAACAGCGTTTCTTCGACGTCGGCCATCGGAGTCCGGGCCGGTCTAGCCGCCCGGCGTCATAGGGTCGCGGGCTCGCCCGGAGGATGCCGGTCGGCGGCCTCCCTGATGGTGCGGCGGTAACCTCGGGTATAAGACCGCCTCCGGCGATGGGAACGTGATGAGCCTACGATTCGCGGCGACGCCCTCGGCGCCGACGCCCCCGGCCGACCGCCGACCTCCCGAAGGGCCGCCGGTGTCCGACGGGCCCCGCGACCTCGGACAGCGGTTGGCCCAATCCCTCGACTACGACGGTGTGTTCTCCATCGTGCGCGAAGCGGTCCGCCGGACGCTCCACCTGGACCGCCCCGGTTTGGGCCTCGGACTTTCGCAGCTTCCGCCGAGTGTCGGCGCCTACTGGCCGGTGACCGGCAATCTGATCGTGATGAACGAGGGGCTCGTCGCCGCCATGCGTACCCACGCCAAGTCGACGCTCGAGTTCAATGCGTTCGTGTACGTCATCCTCGCTCACGAGTACCTTCACTCGCTCGGGTATCTCGGGGAACCCGAGGTTCGCCGCGCCACCGCCTGGGTCACACGCGCCGCGTTCGGGCCGGAGCACCTCGCCACGTCGCTCGCCGAGGGCGACCTTTGGGCGCGTTATCCGTTCCTCCAGGAGGCTCCCGGCGGCGACGGCCGCTCGGTGCGGGTCGTCCGCGGATTCGACCGCGAGAGCACGTTCTCCTATATCCGGTGATTCGGCGTCGAGGACCAACGCTTAAGCGGGCCCCGCGATTATCGCGGCCGGTCCCGAGATGGTCGACGCCGCGGTGGTCATTGGAGTTCCGTTGCTCCTCATCGGGGCCGTCCTGTTCATCGTCGAAGTGATCCATCCGGGCGCGTTCCTGCTCATCCCCGGCTCGATCTTCCTCGCGGCCGGGATCATGTACCTCCTGCTTCCCAATCCCCTGACCGGCTCCGTGCTCGGACCGGCCGTCATCGTGATCGCCGCGTTCCTCGCCACGGTCGCGACCGTGCCGTACTACCGGCGGATCGCCCCGGTCCACCGGCCGATGTCGTCCATCCCGATGTCCTTGGAGGGACAAACGGGCGTGGTCGTACGCACCGTCGAGCCGAACAACATGAAAGGCAAGGTTCGGGTCATGTCGGAGATCTGGTCGGCGCGCTCCGACCGGGTGATCCCGGAGGGCGCCCTCGTCAAGGTGCTGGGCGGGGAAGGCGTGGCGATCCAGGTTGTCCCCGTCGAGCCCACGCCGGCGGTCTGAAGGTCCGATCCCTCACGCGGAATTCAAGAAGGAGAAGTCGAAATGGTCGATATCGTAACCGAGTCGTTCCTCATCGCTGTCGTCGTGTTCATCCTGATCATCCTGCTGATCCGGTCGGCGAACTCCATTCAGCCGTACCAGCAGGGAGTCGTCACGATCTTCGGATCCTACAAGCGACTGATCAACCCCGGTCTGACCTTCATCAGCCCCGTTGCCACCGTCGTACGCATGGACCTGCGGACGCAGGTCCTCGAGGTCCCCCGACAGGAGGTCATTACGAAGGACAACTCGCCGACCAACGTCGACGCGATCATCTACATCAAGGTCGTCGACGCCCCGAAGGCGATCTTCCAGGTCCAGGACTACCACGTCGCGACCGTCGCCCTCGCCCAAACGACGCTCCGGTCGATCATCGGCGACATGGAGCTCGACGAGGTGCTCTACAACCGCGAGCGGATCAACACCCGGCTCCGCGACATCCTCGACGAATCGACGGACCGCTGGGGCGTCCGCGTCGAAGCGGTCGAGATCAAGGAGGTCGACCCCGTCGGACCGGTCAAGGCCGCGATGGAGGAGCAAACCTCCGCCGAACGCCAACGCCGGGCGGCCGTCCTCCGGGCGGACGGGGAGAAGCGCTCCGCGATCCTCGTTGCGGAAGGGCAGAAGCGCTCCCGGATCCTGCAGGCGGAGGGACTTCGGCAATCGAAGATCTTGGAGGCCGAGGGCGGCCGGATGGCGACGATCCTCGAGGCCCAGGGAGAGTCGCAGCGGCTCCGGATCCTCTCGCTCGGAGCCGGCACCCTCGACGCCAAGGCGCTCACGGTCCTCTCGCTCGACACCGTCTCGAACCTCGGCGCCGGTCAGGCGACGAAGATCCTGTTCCCGTTCGAGTTCTCGCGCCTCATGGAGGGCGCAAGCGAGTACCTCGGCACGTCGCGGACCGTTCCCGACCGGGCGCTCAGCTCCCTCGACGAGCTCGAGAGCCGGATCGGGAAGATCGACGACATCCTCGGTCCGATTCCCCGCCAGGACGAGCTCCTCACGGAGATCAAGAGCATCGAGGACGAGATCAAGGCGGAGACCGACGAGTCGACCGCGATGGTCGGCGGCTCCATCGACGACGGCGCCGCCCCCCACCCGGGCGTCTCGATGCCGCCAGCTCGCCTCGGGCCCCCGGAGTCGATGGACATGGGCTCCATCGCGAACCGCGCCGCGCCCACTCCGGCGGCGGCTTCGAGCTCGCCTACGCCCCCGGCGGCGGATCCGCGAAGGAAGCCGCCACCGCCCCCGTAGTCGCGGGGACGCGGGCCCGCCCGTTCAGCCGGACGGGCTGATGACGAGGTAGTCGACCGCGACCACAGCGGTCATCGAGGAGGAGTATCCGCGGACGCAAAGGTCGAACAAGGGGCCTGTCGCCACGACAGCGAATGTGAAATTGTACCAACCGCCCCCGCTCAGCGTGCGGAAGGCGATGTGCTTTCCGAGAAACTCCGGGGTCCCGAACGCGTCCCCGTTGATGTACACCACGCCCTCCCCGGCCGGAGGCGGGTTCGCGGGGTCGACGGCCCACGCGCGGAGACCGAGCGTGAAGGTGTAGTTCCCCGGTCCGAGGTTGGTCCAAGGTCCGCTGAACACGAGCCCTTCGTTGAGCGGTTCGCTTTCGATCTCGGTCCGGTAGGGACCCCCCGGGGCCGGACCGAGCTGAGCCGGACCCCCCTGCGCAATCGGACCCGGACCGAACTCCGCACGGACCGGGGGCGCGGGCCCGAAGCTCGCCATCGGTCCGGAATAGTGCGCAAGGAAGAGCACGACCACTCCGGCCGGCGTCGACCAGGCGACTCCCCGGGCGCCGAAGTCCGAGGTGTTGTAGAGGACGTCGGCCAGCCACGGGGTGACGGTGTAGTAGCGATTCTGCGCGACCAGCACCGCCTCCGGTAGATGCGTGGGTGAGAACGGCAAGTTGAGGGTGAAGTCCCGGCCGATCCAGATGAACGAGTACGAGGTCGGCAGGTTGGCGACGAGGGGAAAGAGGTCGTCCGTAGCCACGACCGTCGAATGCGCCGGGACCAGGTCGGCGACCCGGACGGCGTCCCCGTACCCCGGCGGGATGTTGTACGACAGCCGGTACCCTGACCCAAAACCATCGGCGCCCTGAACCATGGGATCCAGGGGACCGATCGCGAGGTTGAGCGCGATGACCACTCCGAGTCCGACGATCAGTCCCGAGGGCCGCCGGACGACCCGTCGCCAGCGGGGTCGCGGCGCGGCGGGTGGCGGCCCCGGATTTCGGAAGAGGAGGGGGAGGTTCGCGCGGGAGACCTTTGGCAGGGCATACGCCACCCCAAGGAACACGGGGATCGCGTAGAGGAAACCGTACTGGAATCCGACGGTCGAGTAGTTCAGGTTCGCGGTAAGGCTCGTGAACAGCACGACGGGAACCGCGATGACGAAGGACCGGGGGGCGAGGACCGGCAGGAAGCCGACCAAGGCGTAGACGAGGAGCCAGAGGCCGACCTTCGTCAGCAGTCCGACCGAGAGGTTTCCGAACGAGATGCCAAGCGAGTCGGGCGTCGCGCCGATCACGTACCCGCTGTTCGCCGTTGGGAACGCCGGAAAGCCGAACGAGCTCGCCAGCAGTTTGGTCCGCAATGAGAGTAGGAGGTAGTAGGCGGCGACCGAGGCGGCGGCCAGGGTAAAGGAGGCGACAAGCCGGCGGTCTCTCAGCGCCGCCCGCCCGGCCGGGACGACCGAGCCCCGTCCGGCCCGAACGGCGTCCCACCCGCGACGGAGCTGAGCCTCGGTGGGCCAGCCGAAGAACACTGCGAGCGCGAAGGTGATCACGGGCGCGAACTCCATCGTGGCGAACGACACGACGGCGATCCCGAGGCCGGCAGCGTACGAGCGTCTCTGAAACAGAAGGGCAATGGTGAACAGCTCGAGTGGGAGGAACGACTCGATGTGGAAGTCGTAGAGCGACGCGCCGAGCGTGGGCGCCCAGATCAAGAACAGGACCGCTGCGACGAGTGCGCGTCGCCCCGATCCCGAGAGGTCCCGCGCGAGTAGGTAGAGCGGTACCGCGGCCAACGCGACTACGATCGACTGCGCTCCGAGCAGCACTTCGGGACTCGGGGCCGCCCGGTAAACGGGGGCGAGGAGGTACAGGATGAAGGCGGAGTGGACCTGCAAGAATGAGCCGAACCCGCCCGTCTCCCAGTCCGCGGCTTCGTAGAACGGGCCCCCGTGGGCCGCCGACCAGAGGGCCTGCTGGTAGATCCCGAAGTCCCACGTCGTGAGATCCAGCTCGACGAGCCGGACGTTCGCGAGGACGAACGTGACGACGGCGGAGAGCGCCACCGCGACCGCGAGCCAAGAGGAGGGCGAGCGGGCGAAGCGGAGCAGGACCGCGCGGATGCGAGCCCCGACCATTCGTTCGGACCGGCGACCTAGGCCCCTTCCGCGGAAAGCGCTGAGCGTCCCGTCTCGGCCGAAGGAGCCGGGTCGCTTCCGACGATCGGCGTCCACCGGACGTGGTCGACCCGGCTCGAGCGCGCATCCACGGCGGAAAGCGCGAAGGCGAGCGCCTCGGCGCTGAGCAGCTTGGCCAGCGCGGGGGCGCCGCCTCGGCGGCGGGTCTCTTCGGCGATCAGCCGGACGGTCGGAACGGGATGCCGGCGGGCGTACCGTTCGATCGTCAGAGGATCGAGCGCCATCTGGTCGCGGATCTGCCGATGGCCGTACCGGATCCGCCGCCGCTGGCGAACGTGCTCGCGGAGGGACCGGGGGGCCGAGATCCGAACGACCGCCTCGGGAGCGTAATGCAGCGTTCCTCCGTGCTGCGTCAGCCAGCCGCCGACGAACGACCCGTCGTTCACGATTCCCCCGGTCATCGGCGGAAGCTGGCGGATGGGTAGCAGCAAGAGCTCGTCGGAAAGGTGGTTCCCTTCTCGGGACGCCAACACGGAGGCATGGAAGGAGTTGTGGATCGCCCAGAGCAGCTCGGCCGCGGGCGAGAATCCGTCGTCGCCGGAAGGATGGGGGACGGGACGGCCCATCACGGCGAACCGGCGGTCCACACCCGGCGCCTCGCGGAGGAGGGCGGCGACCGCACCCGGGGCCGCTTCCGCGTCCCCGTTCAGCAGCACCAGGTAGTCCCCGCGGCTGCGCCGGAACACTTCCGCGATGGCGGCCGATTTGCCGTTCCGCCGGCCCTCGATCACCGGGCGGATCCGCGGGTCCGATTCGGCGAGTGCGGCGGCGACCCGGTCGGAGCCGTCGGTGCTTCCGCTGACGATCACCTGGAATTCGCCCCACGCGACCCCCGGCGGCAGTTCTTGCGCCGTCAACGACCGGACGGCTGTCCCGAGGCGATGCCGCTCGTTGAACGCGACGACGCCGGCCGCGAGGGTGATCGGCGGCACGGGCCTCACGTGGCCTCCGGCGTGGCCCGACGCGACGCGGACTCGTACAGGGAACGCAGCTCCTCGAACCGTTCGGACTCGAACGTCAACCGGGTCAGGCCCGCCTCGACCCGGAAACATCGGTGAGCTTCCCCGTTCCGCCGGTAGCGTCGATTTCGGACCATGGCGATCGCCGTGAGATAGCCGGCGACGATCGGATAGAGGGCCGAATTCAGTACCCGAATCGTTCGCGGGGCAGGCTCCTCAGTCGGCAATTCCGGGAGACCGCCGGCCCGCCAGGTCTCATAGAGCCGAGGGACCTCCTCGGCCAGCCAGTGGGCCTCCCGCACCAGGCCCCGGTAGTATGCCGCGCCGGCCACCGGCCGAGCTGTGAGGGCCTCGCGGGCGAACAGGAACCCGCGCGCCGCGGCAAACTCCCGGCGAGCCTCGCGCTCGTCGAGGACGTAATTGAAGCACCAGTGGGAGGGCCCGTCCACGCCCGACTTTCGCCGGAGCCGGGCGGCGAGGTAGGTGTAGAGGAGGACGGGCCACACCGCCCCACGCCGCGTGACGATCAGGAAATCGAGGTCATCGTGGGGCGACGGTTCGCCGTAGGCGGCCGAGCCTGTGACGGCCACGCACCGGAGCAAGCTCCGGATCGGGGCGAGCGGCTCCCGGACGACATGCTCGGCCTCTTCGAGGTAACGCCGACCGCGCTCGAGGCGCGCGGCGGACTCCTCCTCCGCGGGGATCGGCCCGGCGATCACGCGGTCTCCGATGATGCTCCCGAGTTCCGGTCTCGCGGCGAGCCATTCGAGTAGCTCCCCGCGGCCTTCAGGCCCGTCGGTGGGCAGGAGCTCCGAAATTCGCTCGACGGAGACCGCCGTTCGGTTGCGCCGGGCCGCCGTGACGACGGTGTCGAACCTTCGTTCGACATGCGCTTGATCTCGCCCGCCCATCCCCCCGGACAATCCGTTCCCTTCCGTTTTCCCGAGCCGGAGATTGGTATATCCCCGCCCCTGCCGTTCCCGAATGTGGGAAGCAGCGGGCCCCGGTGCGAGGGCTCCCCAGCCCCGCAGGTCGTCGAGCCGTTCGGAACTCAGGGAAGCTCCGCGCCGTCGCCTTGCCGAGCCGCATCGGCGGCAGTCCCCGAAGCGGCGGGACGGGGCCGAATCAGCCCCCGGACCCCCGAAGCCCGTCGCGTACGCCGCGGACCAAGGCCGCAATGGTCGCCGACCGGGTGGCACCTTTCCGTATCACGAGGGCGAGCAGGAGCGGCAGGATCCAGGTCCCCGAGTGGTAAAGCGCCCGCCACGCCACCCCCCACTGTCCGCGGTGAATCTGGAACTCGAGGCGGAACCAGTCGCTCGCCTCGAAGTAGGTGCGCTCCGGGTCGGTCACCGCGTGCGCCGCCCAGTATCCAGGTCGCCCGGGAAGCTCGACGTTGTGGTGGACGAAGGCTCCGGAATCGGCCTCGACGAGCCAGCCGGCCCGCTTCAGGCGCTGGCAGAGGTCGGCCGAACTGTTGACTGGGAAGCGCTCGTCGTATCCGTCGACCGACTGGAGGGCGGCGGTCCGGAACACCGCCGCATTCGGCAGGGCGTCGGTGGGGAGGAATCGTCCTTCGAGGGCCGGGTCGCGCGGGCGGTTGCGGCCGAGCAGCTCGAACCCCCACCGTCCCGGGGCGAACGGGGTGGCGTACACCCAGACGAGGTTGGGGTCGTCCCGGTAGACGACGGCGGGCATCAAGGCTCCGAGGCGAGGCTCCTCCGCGAGCCGGCGCAGCGGGCGGGGCAGGGTCGTATCCGTGATCGTGTTGTCGTCGTCGATGATGAGGACGAACGGCGACTTGATCGACGCGAGCCCGATGTTCTTGGCCCTCGTGATGTGAACCCGATCCGGGAGGGTGAGGTGGCGGAGAGAAAGCCCGGGAAACCTCCCCGTCGTCGGAAGGGGCTCGCGCGAATCGTAGACGACCACGACAGCCGCCCATCGGACGCCGCCGATGGCCACGAGGCTCTGCAAGAGTTCGTTGAGCATCGCCGGCCGCTCATGCGTAACGACGAGTACGCTGAGCTGCTCGAGTGGAATCGAGTCTCCCAAACCCGTGGTCCTTCCCGAGTCTGCGGGACTGGTCGGCGAGAGAATGCTCCGTGGATTAATAGGCCGGGCCCGGTCGCTCGGGAGGAGTCGGATGTCGACGACCGCCGGGCGCGAGACCGTCACCTCCTACGAGGGGTTCGACTTCCGGCGGGCCTGGGCGGACCGAGCCGCGGTGACCCGCGCGGAGGCGCACCTGCTCGCGACGGCCCTAGGCAATCGGCGAGTCGAGCGCCTGCTGGAGGCCGGGACGGGGTTCGGTCGACTCTCGGGGACCCTCGCGAGCCGGACCGACGAATACGTCGGGGCGGACTTGGATGCGACGCAGCTGGCTTCGGTCCCCTCGGCTGTCCGCGAGTCCCGAGCTCGAGACCCAGACCTCCTCGCCGTAGCGAATCTGTTCCACCTACCGTTCGCCGCCGCCACGTTTCGAGCCGTCGTGAGCGTCCGGGTGTATCACCACATCCGCGATAGTGCGGCCTTCCTTTCCGAGCTGGCCCGGGTGACCGAACCCGGAGGAACGCTCGTCCTCAGTTACAACCCGAAACCGACGATCGCGACGCTCCAACACGACGTTCGCGGGTTCCTGGATGGACGACCGACAAAGGTCACGTTCGACCGTCGCTCCGTGCTCGAGTGCGACGGAGGGCCGTTCCCGATCGTCGTGCCGACGATCGCCCGTGTGCGGCAGGACGTTCGCGACGCCGGATTCGAGATTCTTCGGGAGCTCGCCGAAGGACCCGAACGCCTCGCGGCCTGGGTCTCGGACAGCGCCCTCGAGCGCTCCGCGCCCGACTTTCCCGCCTCGTTCTTCTTCCCGACTCGATTCCTGGTCGCTCGCCGAGCCGGAAACCCCCCGGGGGAACTCCTCCCCCTCCGGTCCTCGCTGGCGTGCCCCCGATGCCGCGCCCCGGCGGTCCCGCCGTCGCTGGACGCCCCCTGGGAGTGGATATGTTCGGCCTGCGGCCAGCGACTGGCTCTCCACGAGCGACTTCTCGACGCCGCCTATGCTCCCGCCGGGACCGAGTGGCGGCGAGCGACCGGGTCCGGGCCAGGTCCCGGGTCAGAGAGGGGTTCCGGTGGGGGGCCGGGCGAATCCGCGGGAAACCGCCGGACCTCGCCGACCTCGTGATGGCTCGGGGGCAGATGCCGGACGAGGTCCTTGCACTCGAGACGGGTGGGGAGACGGTCCGGCTGCGGTACGTCTCGGAGCCGCCGGAACTCTACCTGCTCGCGACCGACCCGGACGCCCGTTGGCCCGCCGACGTCCTCCGAACCGGCCGCGCCACGATCCGCTGGGGCGAGGTGCGGGCCGAGGGATCCGCCCGGCTGGTGATCGACCGCGAGGTTCGGGAGAGGATCCTCGTCCGCTTCCGGGCGGCCGCCGGACCGGACCGGGCCGATCGGTGGTATGGCCGGGCAGGGGCCATGATCGCGGTTCGGGTCGGCTCGAAGGGGGATTCCGGCCTCCAATTCGACCGGTGGATCCGGGATGAGTTCGATTCATCGGCCGCGGGGTACGCCGGTCGACTCGAACGCAATCCGGTCGAGTGGCTGTGGCGACGGCGATCCGTCGAGATCCTCGAGCGGACGTTCCCCCGGCCCGGGCGACTTCTGGAGATCGGAAGCGGGCCCGGATTCGAGACGATCCCGATGTTGCGAATGGGTCACCGGGTGGTGGCCATCGACGTCTCTCGGGGCATGCTCGAGCAGCTCGAGGCGAACGCGAGAGGGGCCGAGGTCCAGGGGTCTCTCGAAACTCGCCAACGGTCGGGCCACGACCTGGGGCAGCTGGTCGACGAACTCGGGGCCCGCTCCTTCGACGGCGCGTACTCGACGTTTGGGGCGCTGAACCTCGAGCCGGATCTCGGTCCGGTGGTGGCCGGATTGGCTCGCCTCGTTCGGCTCGGTGGGCTCGTGGTGGCGGGGGCGTTCAACCGCCGGGCGATCCTCGAGCCCGCGGTCGCGATCGCGAGCGGGCATGCGGCCCGGCTCGCCGGCCGCCGGCGATCGCCGGCGCCCGTCGGGTCGCATCGATTCTCCACGGACGTCTACCTGCGCAGCGTGACCGAATTGCAACGGGCCTTCCGGCCCGAGTTCGGCCTCCAGAGGGTCGATGGGGTCGGAATGGTCCTCCCGCCGCCGAACGTCGCGGACCGGTTGGATCGACTGGGTGTCCGGTGGGACCGGCTCGACGAATGGGACCGTCGGATAGGCCGGAACAGAACGTTCGCCGGGCTCTCGGACCATTTCTTCGCCACGTTCGAGCGAAGCGCCACCGATTGAACGGGGGACTGGGGCCGGGAATCCGGGAAGCCTATATCTCGCCGATTCCCCCTCGGGCGGCCGATGGGGCGGAAATGGATCTCCGAACACCACACCGTCAAGATGTTGGTCGAGCCCCAGGGAGCCATCGTCGCCTTCACGATGAAGCGGTACTCCTACCTGTTCTTCGTCACCCGCTCGTTCGTCGGGTTCAAGCGGATCGTTACCGCCGACCGAATCGTGGCGAGAGCGGGCTACTCCGCTCCGGGCTCGCTCCGCCTCATTTCGGAGCTGTACCCGAACGGGAACTGACCCGGATATTTTCGGCGAGCGGACCAGCGACGACTTAACTGCTGAGCGCCGGTCGCCCGGAAGGAAGCCATGGCCGAATCGCTCTTGCTCCGGCGAGAGGGCCCAATCGTCGAACTGCGCCTCCACCGCCCGGAGCGTCTGAACGCCTTCGACGTCCCGTCGTTCGCGCACTTCCGGCGGGCGCTCGAGGAGGCGGCCCTCGACCCGACCGTTCGGGCCCTGATCCTCACGGGATCTGGACGCGCGTTCTGCGCCGGGGGCGACGTCGCCGCCATGGAAGAAGCTCGCACGGCCGGGACGCTTCCCACGTTCTTCCACGACCTGACCGGTGAACAGGAACGCTCGGTGCGGACCATCGTCGGGATGCCGAAACCGGTCGTCGCGGCGATGCCGGGAGTCGCCGCCGGGGGCGGTCTCTCCCTCGCCCTTGCCGCGGATTGGCGGATCGCCACCGAAGAGACGACCCTCGTCCCGGCGTTCCCCGCCCTCGGGGCCGTTCCCGACGGGGGGCTGTCATACTTTCTTCCGCACTTCCTCGGCCTCGGTTTGGCCCAGGAGCTCCTGTTCACGAATTCCCGGGTTCCCGCCGTCCGGGCGCGGGAGCTCGGACTACTCCACGAGATCGTGCCCCGCGACCAACTTGAGGCCCGGAGCTGGGAACGCGCCCGCGAACTGGCGGCGGGACCGACCGTCGCGTACGGTTGGATGAAGCGTCTGCTCCAGTCCGCGTTCTCTACGCCGCTTGAGGGGCAACTGGCCGCGGAACGAGTTGGCGCGGTCGACGCGGCGCGCCGCTCGGAGCTCCCCGAGGGCATTCGGGCGTTTCACGAAAAGCGGTCTCCCAAATTCCCGCCACCGGTCTGACCCCCCTCGAGGGACTTGACGACCGCTGCTCGCTCGGCCAGACGGCCGACCGTCGCGCTCCTGATCTTCACGCGCAACGACCTCCCGGCCGCTTGGGAGGTCGTACGGCGAATTGCTGGCCCAGTGGACGAGGTCGTCGTTGTCGACAGCTCTGACCCCGCGCAGTTCGAGGTCGGACGGCGGGGCGCGCCGCCCGAACCTCCCGTCCGAGTCGTCCGGTGCCTCCCGACGGGGTACATCGACATCGTGATCCCGTTCGGCGTCGCCCACGTACGGTCGGATTGGACGCTCCGATTGGACACGGACGAGGAAGTCACCCCCGACCTCTGGGAGCGACTCCTTCGCCTCGACGACGTCGGCGGATACCTCGTACCCCGGTGGGAGGCCCAACTCGGGTCTTCCACGACGCATCTCCGGCTGTTTCGGACCCGAAGTTACGCGCCGGCGACTCCTGCCTACGACCACGCCCGGATTCGCGGCCCGGTCCGGGAGCTCCCCAGGTCCGAACGGATTGTTCACCACGCCGACTTCCGGGCCTACGAGGGGCGCGGGGAGAAGGCCGGTCGAAACGTGGGCCCGGAGTCGTACGAGCGCCCATTCACTCGGGCGTACGCGAAGGCTGTGCTCTTCGGTTCGTCCGGGGCGCCTTCGTCACGCGGGGGCGAACCGCTCGGCCCGATCTCCTCTCGGCTGGTCCTGGCTGTGGACGCCCTGCGCACTTGGCTGAGTACGGGAACCTGGCGATCGGCGCGGTTCGTCTGGCGCTACGGCCTCGCCCGCCGAGCGTTCGTCGAATCGCTCTCGCCCGCAGACCAGGAGCGTCGGCTAACTATCGCCGGGGAGATCCGCGCATCGGGGAGCATGACTACGTATCTCGGATTTGATGACCCGGGCTACCTCGCCAAATTGACGGCGGAGTGGGATTGGAGCGCGGACGGCCCGGTCCTCCTCGATCGTCTGCTTCAGTACCGCCACGCGCACGGCCGCCCAGTGGCGAGCCTTTCGGATCTTGGCTCGCGAGCCCGGACGCAGTTCCAGCCCAGCGCGTAGCTGAACCGGTCTAGTACGGGCTCGACGGCAGGGCACCGCCGGCTCCGTCGATGGCGCGAGCGATCCAGTCGTCGAGACGACGTCGGATGTCGGGCCACTCGTCTGCAAGGACGGAGTAGACGACCGTCGATCGACGGTATCCGTTTCGGACGATTCGTTCTTCTCGAAGGATGCCTTCGCGCCGACCCCCGATACGTTCGATGGCGCGTTGACTTCGTTCGTTCCGAAGGTCAGTTCGGATCGACACCCGATGAGCCCCTTCGACTTCGAAGGCGTGCGCGAGCATCATTCGCTTCGATTCCGTGTTGTACGGACCGCGCCACATCGCCGGGTCCAACCATGTCCCCCCGATTTCCGCCGACTCGTTCTCGCGGTCGATGTTGAGGAACCGGGTCATCCCGTCGGCGAACAGCACGTTCGCCCCGCCGGCGTGGGGACTGGCAAGACGGGGCAGCGGCCCATCCCGTTCCCACCGCAGGTCGTCGGGCTTGGTCCACGGAACCAGGGTGTCGGTCTCGAACACG
>DAIQBL010000016.1:0-27463 GCA_036781185.1 Thermoplasmatota archaeon
GTGAGCTCGAAGAGATTCCGGTCATCAAAGAGCCCCAGCTGCAGCGCGCCACCCGTCAGCAGCGTCCGAATCTGCACGCTCTTGAGCGCCGTGATCCACGCCAACCCGTCGAGGGGTTTCAGCGCGTCGATCGATTTCTGGGCGATCATTCCGCGGTCGCCGACGAGCACCACCTCGGTGATGCCGTAGCGTTCGCGCAGGCGCTGCACTTGCGGGAGCAGGGTCGTCGTGTCCGCCACGTTGCCCTCGACGACCTGGGTCAATGCCACCTACGTCCGCTTGATCCACGTGGAGCTCTCGGTGCCGGTGAACGTCAGCTGGGGCGCTCCGCTCTTCGGTCTGAACGTCACGCCCGGGACCCCGGCCCCCCAGTCGAACGGTACGGCCGCGGTTCCGCTCACGGTCTCTTTCGCCGACCACGCCAAGTTCCCGGTCGGGGGCACCGCGAAGTACACGCTCGCGAGCGGCGGATCGACGTGCGCCTCGGGGTCGCTGCCCGTGGCCGTCGCGAGCGGCGGCACGTACAATGAGACGACCACCGCCTACCTCGGCCCCGGTTGCTCGCCGAACGGCGCCACCCTCACCTTGCGCTTCGTGGGCGCCGGGTGGGCCCTCAATCCGTTCCCCGTGGTGCTCCGTTGACGACCGCCGTCAGCTCGGCCCGGATCCCCTCCCTCCCCCGGCGCGTCGTCTTCGCCTCGCTCCGGCTGGCGGGGCTGCTGGTCTTCTTCGTCGCGGTACCGCTCGGGGTCCTCAACGACCTCGCCGCGCACGGCATCACCCCCCCCTACTCCGCCGTGACCGTCTCGGCCGTAGGCGTCGTGCTCGCGGTCCTCGGGGCCGCGGGGACGATCGCCCGTCCGACACGGTCGTACGGGCCGATCGCGTTTGTCGCGTCGGTCGGGCTGTTCGTCTACCTGCTCGCCCTCGCCAAGAATGGCATCGTGACGGTCGGCGTCGGGTCGGGGGCGACGCTCCAACTGTCGTACGGGGGCGCGATCCTGCTCCTCGCCCTGATGCCCGTCCTCGGGGCAATCGCGGCGATGTTCACGATCCTCGAGGACGGGCTCAGCCCGGGCGAGCGGCTGCCGTACGACTACCCGCCGACGCGGCGGTGACGCCGGTCAACCGACGGTCGCCGTCCGGATCGCGACCGCCGTCTTCGGCCGGTCCGACCGGTCGCGGGGGAGCCCCGCGATCTTGTCGACGACGTCCTGGCCGCCGACGACCTTCCCGAAGATCGCGTGCTTGCCGTCGAGCCATCCGGTCGCCGCGAGCGTGATGAAGAACTGGCTGCCGCCGGTGTTCGGGCCGGCGTTCGCCATCGACACGATCCCGGGGGCCGAGTGCCTCAACGACGGGTGGAATTCGTCCGGGATCTCGTAACCGGGCCCGCCGGTGCCGTTCCCCTTCGGGCACCCGCCCTGGATCATGAACCCCGGGATCACGCGGTGGAACGTCAGCCCGTTGTAGAACCCCTTCTGGGCGAGGTCGAGGAAGTTCTTCGCCGTCTTCGGGACCTTGTCCTGGAAGATCTCGAGGCGGATCGGACCGAGTGTCGTGTCGAGCGTCACTACTGGGTTCGCCATCCGCGGGGGGAGTCGCCCCGGGAGAAAAAGTCTCGGGGGTGGGACTCAGATGAAGTGCCGGTGCACCGCGATCAGGTAGACGAGCAACAGGACGAGGATGATGCCGCTCAATGTGAAGAACGCGCCCTGGACGATGTCGCTCACGAGGAACAGCCCGATGACGATGATCGAGAGGACGAGCGCCCACAGCTCCTGGTTCCAAAGGCCGAAGGCGACGGCGAGGAGGACGATCGCGAAGATCGTGAGGAGCGCCCCCCCGAGGAGCCCGGCCCCGAACACCGCGAACCCGGGGATCGTGTAGCCAACCACCGAGACGGCCAGGATCAGGATCCCCGCGACGAGGAACAGGAAGCCGAAGATCCCAATCAGGACCGCGAGGATCGCGACTCCGAGCGGCAGGCTTCCCGCCGAGGAGTACGGGCCGGACATGGGGCGACATCGGCGACCCGGGATATGGGCGCTTCGGTCGACGTCGGGGCGGACGGGGTGCGGGTGCGCGGTGGTGCCCGCATTTATTATCGTCCCCGTCGATGAATCCGGGCGCGGGACCTCGCCGACCGTCCCGCCGACAGGACGGGTATGAACCGGTCGATCGTCTTCGTCGGCCTCTTCCTGTTCATCCTCGCGATCGGCCTCTTCGCCTACCCCGAGATCTCCGAGGGGGTCGAGTCCGTCGACCTGGAGGTGCAGCTCGGGATCGTCGTCCTCCCCCTCGGGATCGCGGTCGCCGTCCTGGGAGCGGCCGCGCCGGACCCGCGGGTCACCACCGTCGGCGGGATGTTCGGGAACGCCGACGAGAACGAACTCCGTCGGCGGCTCGCCAAGAACCCGCCGACGGGAGAGGCGAGGTTCCGGCCGAGCCCGCTCGAGTCGGTGAACTGCCGGAGGTGCTACACGCTCATCGCGTCCCAGGTCGCGGATTGTCCGCGGTGCGGCGCCCGACGGGAGTGCCGGGGGTGCAACAAGCCCCTCTTCCTACTGGCGGGGGCGGTGCGGTGCGCCCCGTGCTTAAGGGATGAGGTGTACTGCTCCTGCCCGAGGGTCCGGAGAACGGGCGGAGCCCGTCGGCCGGGCGGACGGTGAATCCCCCGATGGACGCCGAACTCCCGCGGGGCACCATCGTGACCGAGGTGCCGGTCCGCGTGTTCTTCGATGGCGCCTGCGAACCTCCGAAAGGCGGCGGGATCGCGACCTACGGCTTCACGCTCGAAGGCCCCGGCCTCGAGCACGAGGAGTTCGGCCTCGCGGTCCCGCCCGGGTCCGATCGGGCGACGAATAACGTGGCGGAGTACGTCGGCGCCATCCGGGCGCTCGAGTTCCTCGCCTCGATCGAGTACCACGGCCCGGTACTGGTGTTCGGCGACAGCCAACTTGTCGTTCGCCAGCTCTCCGGAGAATACGAGGTCCGAGCGGAGCACCTACGGCCGTACCACGAGCACCTGAGGGCGCTCGTGGCGCGGATCGGCGACGTGCAATTCTCGTGGGTCCCGAGGGAAGAGAACCAGCGGGCGGACGAGCTCAGCAAGCGCGCCATCGCCGAGGCCCATCAGGACGCGGCCCTGCGGACACGGAACTCCCGGCGCGAGGGCCGAACGCTGTTGGCGAATGCCCCCGACGGGGCGCCGTCGGACGGCCCGGACGGACCGAGGCGCTAGTTCCAGCGCACGGTGTAGACGAGCGTGCGGCCCTCGAGGGCCGCCCGGGCGCGCGCCGTGTCGACGACCGTCGCAAAGGCGGCGGCCGCCTCGGGGGTCAATCGCGGGCGGGTGCCGTAGCCGCGGGGCGTGCCTGCGCCGAGGAACAGCTTGCGTCCCGAGGTCGGGGCGCGGGGTTCGCCGCTGATCGGGAGGGTCGGTTCGCTCACCGGCGCCCCCAGTTGACGGCGCGCTCGAGCACCTCGCGGTAGGTCGTGGCGTTCGCGACCTCGCGGGGAATGTAGGCGATCGGGAGGTCCGCTTCCTCCGCCGGGTCGGGGGTTGCGAGCACGGCCAATGCGGCGAGGGGAACCCAACGCTCGGCTTCGGAACTCACGGAGGCCACCTCCCGATTGTCGGACGGATGTCATACATAAAACATCAAGCTCGACAGGAAACCGCGGGGTCGACCCCCTTGATCACGTCGTGGAATGGGCGCCGACAATCGGCGGACACTCCGCGGTCCCGCATCGTGGAGTGGCCCTCGGCTCGCCGAGGTGCGCGTGCTCCTCGTCGAGAGTGGCGTTGGGCCTCTCGTGTACTGCGCAGGGGACTGCGTTGAAGTCCTAATTCCTGCGCCTAATATTGGTCTTATATGCGCCAGAGCGTCCTGTAGGAGTCGATGACCGAACCGACCTCGAGCGCCCCTTCGGTATCTCGTGCTCCTCCGGAGCCCCAGCCCCGAAGGTCCCCGATCGGCTCGGCCGCCTGCGCCGACTCCGAGGGCGAGACCCGGGAGTGCGCGTGGTGCGGGGCGAGCGAGTAGTTCGCGCGCGCGTCGCGAACTGGCCCGGAGTGGACACGGGGGGATTTGAACCCCCGGCCTCTGCTTTGCGAAAGCAGCGATCTTCCGCTGATCTACGTGCCCGCGAAGCGCGGGAGGGAGCCCGTCGTTTAAGCGTTGCCCGAACGGGCGACAGGGCGCCGCCGAATTAGGCGAAAACGCCCGCGACCGAGGAGAGCGTCTCGCCCGGCGTGGGTCCGCGGGAGGCCGCTTCCACGCTCGGGCGGGAGGGGGGGGACGGGCCGCCGGCGCCGCCGGGCGGTCGGGCCGCACCGGAACTCCGTGCGGCCGCTCGATCCCGGACCGGCAGGAGCGCCCGGCGGTCGGCGTCGTAGCGGAACAGTTCGGTGTACCGGCCCCAATTGATGATGTTCTGGACGTATTCGTCGGCCGGCGCGGTCGTGAAGTCGATCAACCGGACGACCTCGTCCTCGGTGAGCATGCGTTCCGGCGAGCTCTCGAGGGCGCGGACGAGCGCCTTGAACAGCGTGGTCCGCTTCAGCTGGTCCCGGAGGAGTGACTTCCGGTCTCGGATCGTGAGCGCGAGCAGCTTCGTCCCGTTGTCGGTGAGCGTCGCCCGGCCGTCCTTCACCTTCACGAACTGGAGCAGCTCGGAGAACTCGACCGCCGGGAAGATCTCGTCGATCTCCAGGTCGAGGTCCTGGGCCAGACGGGCGATGTCCTCGGAGCCCTTGTGCTCCCGCAGGAGCACGAGCAAGCCCATCATCTCGCTCGGGCTGCACTTCGGAAATACGGTCGGCATCGAGGGGTCACTCAGGCGATGGGATGGCATGGAGGCGCACGGCCTTAACGATTGTCGCACGGGCGAACGAAGACCGCCACACGGGAGCGAAAATCACCCCGAGCCTGGGACGTCCGGGGCGGGTGTCCCGGCCGCGCGCGGGGCGGCGGTCGACGGGAGCGGCGCCCCGCCCTCGGTAATCAGCGAGTACACGTAGTCGGTCAGCTGGTAGAATGCCTCGGACTTCCGGTCCCGGGGTCTCGGGAGGTTCACGATGACCCCGGCGAGCACGCGGCCGGGCCGGCGGGAGAGGACGATCACGCGGTCCGCCATCTGGATCGCTTCCTCGATGTTGTGCGTGACGAGAACGACCCCTTCCGGCGGGAGGGCGGGATCGAGCCACAGTTGGAGGACCTCCTCGCGGAGACCCTCCGCCGTGAGCGGGTCGAGGGCGCTGAACGGCTCGTCCATCAGGAGGACCGCCGGGTCGACGGCGAGCGCGCGGGCGAGGCCGACGCGCTGCCGCATCCCCCCCGAGAGCTCGCGCGGGTACGCCTCCTCGAAGCCGACGAGGCCGGTGACGGAGATGTACCGGTCGACCTGCGCGTCGATCTTCTCCTTCGGCCACCCGCGCGCCTCGAGGCCGAAGCCGACGTTCTGCTTCACCGTCAGCCACGGGTAGAGCGCGAAGTTCTGGAAGACCATCGCCATCTCGGTCTCGACGCGGTCGACCGGCTTCCCTCGGAACCGGATCTGGCCCGCGCTCGGGTGGTCGAGGCCGATGATCAGCCGAAGGAGCGTCGACTTGCCGCACCCGGACGGCCCGACGATGGCGAGGAAGTCGTTGTCGGCGACGGAGAACGTGATGTCCTGCATGATCGAGATCGTGCCGTGCCGGCTCGGGAACGCCTTCGCCACGCCGTCGATCTCGATCAGCGCCATCCGGACTATTCCCCCCCGCGACCTCAATCGATCCGGTATTTCTCGACGGCGAGGCGGTATCGGGGCTTCCAGAAAAGCTCGTTGACGGCGACGACCGTGATGACCATCGCGAACAGCGCCGCCACCATCAGCGGCAACCCCGCCGAACCCGCGGCATTGCCCTTGTCGATGAGGCGGCCGATCCCGGGAACCTCGAACTTCGACCCGTTCGGGAGCACGAAGTACTCGGCCACGATCAGCGTGTTCCACCCACCCCCGAACGCGGTGATCGACCCGGTGATGAACGCGGGCAGGATCGCGGGCAGCAGGAGTCGCTTGTAGTACTGCCACCGGGAGAGACCGAACGCCCGGGCGGCCTCGTCGAGATCGGGCGGGATTCCGCGGACCCCCGAGAGGATGTTGAAGAACAGGTACCACTCCATGCCCGTGATGATCATCAGGATCGACACGCCTTCGTAGCCGAAGTACGGGATCAGCGCCACAATGAAGACCGGGAACAGCGCGGTCGCCGGGAAGCTCGCCACGACCTCGACGATCGGCAGTCCGACCCGGTAGGCCTTCGGACGGCCGACGAGGAACACGGCGAGCGGGAGCGCGATCGAGACGGAGATCGCGTAGGCCGCGAGGAGTCGCACGGCGGAGGCGCCGAGGGCGAACGGGACCGTGGCGATGGCGTGCCGGGCGGCGGGGGTCACCGGCCCCGTGACGACCCCGAACACCCCGACGCTGAGGAAGATCAGCAGCAGCCATCCGATGACGAGGACCGCGCCGATGGCGACGTACCGAGCGGCGGAGACGGTGCGCGGGCCGGGTTTCGGCGCCGCGCCGGCGGTGCGCGAGGCGAAGGTGGCGATCGGGGCCCCGAGCCGCGTCACCGAGGTCACGACGCCGCGGGCCACGTAACCCGCCGCCCGCCGGAGCGGACGCGGCCCGAACGGGGTCCCCGGCTCGGTCGATTCGCCGGAGGGGCTCGTGTCGTACCGGTACTTCTCCGCCCGACGTCCGAGCGGTCGCCAGACGAGGAAATCCATCATGGCGATGACCGAGATCAGAATGATGAACCCCGCGAGGAACGCGTTCCCGTCCTTGTCGACCGCGGCCGTAGCGAGGTAGCTGCCGATCCCCGGCAGCGAGACGCCGTTCGCGCCCGTCGAGAAGATCTCCGCGAGGACGAGGAAGTACCAGCCGGCCGTCCAGGACAGGACGGAGTTGTAGACGAGCCGGTTCACCGTCGCCGGGAACACGACCTGGCGGATTCGCTGCAGACCGTGCACGCCGAACGAATCGGCCGATTCCCGGAGGTCCGCCGGGAACGACTTCAGCGATTCGTAGACGCCGAAGACCATGTTCCAGGACATCGAGGTGAAGATCAGGAAGATCGACGCGAGGTTCGGGCCGATCCAGGAGTGGGGGGTGAGGCCGACGAGCACGACGAGGGCGATCGGGAAGAATCCCAGGATCGGGACGGACTGCAGGATGTCGAGGATCGGGATCAAGACCCGTTCGCCCACCCGGTTCGTCGCGGCCACATACCCGTAGAGTAGCGAGAATCCGAGCGAAAGGAGATACGCCGAGACCATCCGGACGAGCGACAGCAGGACGTCGACCGCCGCCGTAGGCAGGTCGACGGTCACGCCGTGGAATCCGGCAACCGAACCCCCGACCAGAACGGGAAGTCCGAAGCCCGCGCCTCCGGCCAGCACGTAAAGGCCGACGCGCGACCACGGCGGGCGCGCAGGGACCGACGGCGGGGTCCGCACGACTCCGCCCGTCATCGGTCCTCCGGTGCTCGGATGCGGTCAGCGACCGACCCATACTATTTGGGATTTCGTGGACTCGAAGCGCTCGGAGGACCGACGCCGGCCGCCGCCGGCGACGCGTTCGGGCAACGTTTATCAACGACCCGTCGCTCGGCCGGCCGTAGCCCCGTAGTGTAGTGGCCAATCATGCGAGACTCTGGATCTCGCGACGCAGGTTCGAACGCCGGCCGGCGGGGAAGTGCCGGGGGCCGAAACTCCTGCCGGGGCTACTCTTCCTTCCACCGGCACGGCCGGTTCACGATGCGGGGGTGCTCCAGCTCGGCCAATCCGGTCCGGTCTCCGGCCGGGGCTTCCGAGGCAGGGCTTAGGACCCTGTTGCCTAGGGCATACGCCGGTTCAAACGCCCGCCGGTCCCCGACCGGCGCGCGGAAACTCCGGCCCCCCGCATCGCCTCCCCGTCGCGGGGGGGACCCTGGCTAGCCTGCCGCCCGGCGGGACCGAGCCGCCGACGCCGGAGGAGATCCTCTCCCTCGCGCCGGAGGCGGCGGACGACCTGCTCGAGCGGCTCGAGCGCGAGGTTCCGGTCTCGCCGCGTCTCGCGAAGCTGCCGACCCGGCCGTTCTCCGAGGCGATCGTCTTCGGCGACACCCACGGCGACTGGCGGTCGACCCAGCGCGTCGTCGCCGCGTTCCTCGCGGCCCCCGGCGACCGGATGCTGATCGGGCTCGGCGACTACGTCGACCGGGCGCCGGAGGATTGCGGCTACGGCTCCGTCGCGAACTCGCTGTACCTGCTCGGCCTCGCGAGCCGGTACCCCGACCGCGTGCTCCTCATCAAGGGGAATCACGAACTTCACCGGCTCGTCGGAGTCCTCCCGCACGACCTCCCGGAGGAGGTCGACCTCCTGTGGGGTCCGGAAGAGGAGCGGTATCACCGGATCGCCGCGCTGCTCGAGCGGGGTCCGTTCGCCGCGGTCTCCCCGAGCGGCGTCTACTTCGCCCACGGGGGATTCCCGAAACCGACCGGCGGGCCCCGTTGGGAGTCGGAGTTCGAGGGGTCCGAGGAGGACCTCGCGCTCGACGTGGGCTGGGGCGAGTGCGGCGCCTCCCGGTCGCGCCGCGGCGTGGTCCCGTCGTTCACCGAAGCCGACCTCGCGGCGTTCCTGAAATTGACCGGGACAAGATTGTTCCTTCGGGGTCATGACCCGGACCTGACGGGGCGCTGGGTGTTCGGCGCCCGCTGCCTGACGCTTCACACGAGCCGGTCGTACGAGCGGTTCGGGGGCGTCCTCTTCGCCCGCGTGCCGCTCGACCGGGCGGTGGAGTCCTCGAAGGCGATCGCCGTCGAGCATTTGAGGGACCCGCCGGTCTGAGTCGTTCGCGGGCGGGCGATTACGGCCGTGTCGGGGACAACGGCGACCAGTTCGCCGGGCGGAACGGGCTCGAACGAAGCGCGAGCGCCTGGTCCGCGGTCACGAACGTCGCGGCGGCCGGACGGTTCGGCGGTCCGCACTTGAGCAGCGAGAACCCCCCGGGCCCCCGCGGCGGGTCGAGCTTGGCCTCGGACCACGGCACCCGGCGGACGCCCCCGATCATCGGTCGGACCTCGATCCCCTCGGGCTCCGCCCGGACCGCCTTCGGCCGGAACATGTTGCCGAAATAGAGGCCGCTCGCGACGTCCCCGACGGCCAGGATCCCGACGAAGGCGACCGAGCCGTCGAGGCCGAGGATCGGCTGGAGGAGGTCGAACGCAAACAGGACGGTGAGGAGCCCCGCGGTGATCGCCGCTCCTCCGACCCACATCAGCCAGAGAACGGGCGGGAGACCCGCGGAGTCGACCCAGCCTCCGTGCTCGGTCCGCGATTGCACGTCCGGGCCATGTCCGAGGTTCGCTTGAACCCGTCGGCCTTCAGTCGACGCGATTCGGACCCCACGTCGCCGCCTCCGCCGCGACGATCCCCTCGGCGGCCTCGGCGTGGTCGTACGCGGCGAGCGGGGCGGCGTTCAGCTGAAAGAACGAATCCCCCCCGGCGAACGGGGCGAGCAGCCGGCGGGCCCGGGCGGGTTCGCCGAGGACGAACAGCGACGCCGCCAGCGCCTCGGCGGTGTTGAGCTCGGCGAACCGCCCGTGGTGCTGCGGGTTCGCGGCGACGAGCCACGGCAGCCTCCGGCGGACCGACATCCGTCCGAGCCAGGGGATCCCGTCGGGGTACCGGCCGTTCCGTCCGATCCGGTTCCACGAGCAGTCGACGACGACGACCCCGCCCGCGAGCGCGGCGGGGCGGTCGGCCCGGCTAAGCGGGAGTTCGGCGTGCGGGTCGAGGAGCACGGCGCGGGGCGACGGCGGCCGACCGGCCGGCACGTCGGTGGCCTCCCCGGCCCGGAGGAGCCGCCGGCCCGAGCAGTGCCGCGGGTCGTCCTCGCCGGCGAGGACGATGAGCAGCGGGACCTCGGTCCTACGCGGCCGGCTCGGCGTACTCGCGGAAGATGGCATGGAGCTCCCGGGTCAGCGCGAGGGCCTCCTCGTACCGCCGCTGCCAGAGGTTGCGGCCGAAGATGATGCCGGTCGCTCCGGCGTCCATCGAAGAGCGCACCTTCGTGAGCAGCTCGGCATCCCCGACCTTCTCCCCGCCGGAGACCAGGACGAGCGCCCGGCCGGCGGAGAGGACGACCTTGCGGAACGCCGCGTCCGGGGTGAGGGAGAGCGTGTTGTACGGCGGCGGGCTCTCCTTGTCTTTCTCGGACGCGACCGGATAGTTCAGCTTCACGATGTCCGCGCCGAGCTCGAGCGCGACGCGCGCCGCGTAGTCGATCGCGTACAGGCTCTCCTTGCCGCCCTTCTTCGCGACCGCCTCGCCGCGCGGGTACGCCCAGACGATCACGGGCATGCCGAAGCGCTCGGCGTCCGAACGCACCTGGCGGAACTGCTCGAAGTCCCGGTCCTGCGCCGGCGACCCGACGTACACCGTGTAGCCGACGGCCTCCGCGCCGAGCCGGACGGCGTCCTCGACGGAGCCCGTCAGGGGACTGAACGACTGGGCGTCCGACGGGATCGCGGTCTTCCCGTTGAGCTTCAGGATGAGCGGGACCTCGCCGGCGTACTCGTGGAAGTACCGCTCGGCGAGTCCGATGTGGAGTGCGATCGCGCTGAACCGGCCGTCGCGGGCCAGGCGGAACTGGTAGGAGGGGTCCTGCGACTCCGGGTTCGGGAAGAAGTCGACCGGGCCGTGCTCGAGCCCCTGGTCGATGGGGAGCACGAGCAAAGTTCCTCCGCCCGGACCGTGGCCGTACAGGAGGCGCTTCAACCGGGCCCGCTTCCCCGGCGAGAGTCCCATCTGGGTCAGGGTCGGGCGTCGGGGCGGCCCGTTCCGAGGCGACGTCGATGCGCTGGTCGCCGAGGCCGACGGCCGGTTTCCGGATTCGGACATGCGAGAACGCCGAACTACCGTTCCGGCCGATTTAATGCTTGGCGCCGACGACGACCCTGGAGGCCCGCCGCGGGCTTCTTCGGATCCAGAAAATCCACCCCGGAAGGGGAGGTCGCGGGCGCGACCCCCCCCGGGGTTGGTCAGAGGAAAGGGAGGAAAGGGTTGGACGACCCGGGTCCGTGGGTGGCTTAGTGGACCACCAACGTGTCCGTCGCCGTGGTCGCGGTGTTCAGCGCGATCACGACGGTCTGGACATGGAAGGTTCCCGTCACCATCGGGAAGCAGGTGTACGTCGCCGCGGTGTCGACCGCGCATCCCGCCGGGAGGCCGAGCGTGAACATCCGGACCGCGTGGTCGCAGATCGCCGGTACGCCCGAGCCGAGCGTCACGTTCACGTGGACGGTCATCGGGGCGTGCGCGAGGACGATCGCGGGGGCAATCGTGGTCGTGACGACCGCCGGGCAGCTGGGCGACGCGGCCGTCGCGAGCCCTGCGTTCGACCGAACCGCCGTCCCCGAGGGCGCGCCGACGCCCATCAGGCCGAACAGCGAGAACGCGAACAGCGCGACGGTGACGCCGCCGAGCACGAGCGCGCCGCGCGAGCGTCGCCGGACGCTCATGCGCCGACCCCCCAGGGGAAGAGGTGGCGGCTGATCGCGGCGGCGAACCGCCCGCGGTCCTCGTTCACCAGGTAGGCCGCGAGCGCGCTCCGGAGCTCCTCCGCGTCCTCGCGGAAGAACCGGCCCTCGTCGCAGAACGCCCCGCCCTCGGCGAGACAGACCGCGCAGCCGCGAAGGTGGAACTCGAACGAGTCCGCCATCGCGACGAGGTCGCGCTCGAGGCGGTCGAGGGACATCACCACGGAGCCTCCGGTCGAGGGAAATCGACGATCGGCTCGGGCGCGACGGGGTTGCGGACGCGTTGGGTCGGCATCGCCTACCTATGGACTATGTATGTGCCGACGTTTCGGCCCGGTTGTCGCGATGTCGGGGTGCGCCCGTCAGAGAAACTCTAAGTAGTATGTCGCGCGATACTGCGACACCCGTCGCGGTACCGACGATGTTGCGACAGCACCGCTCCGACCTCGAGCGCCTCGTGCAAACGCTCGAGCGCGAGGACCCGAAGCGGAGCGCCGCCGCCGTCGAGAAGGAACTCGGGGTCCGGAGCCCGGTCGCGTACGGCGAATGGGCCGAGGAGACCCCCAACCTCCGGTCGCGACTGCGCGCGGTCCAGCGCTGGCGCTCGGGCAGCCGGGGACGGGGCGGACTCTCCGGGCACGGCCAGCTTTTCCCGTACGTCTGGCCCGTCGGGGAGCGCCAGAGAAAGGAGGTCGAGCCGGAGTTCGCGGCCTCTCCCGTCCTCGCCACCGGGTCCTGGCGGGTGTTCCTGTACAACTGCTCCCCGGAGGTCGTTCGCGACGTCCGGGTCCTGCTCGACGACTCCGAGATCGACTACGCGCCGTCGGTCATGGTGGGCCGCTTCGTCGAGGTCCATTGGCAGAAGGTCGAGGCGATCAAGGCCGCGTTCCAGATGCAGGTCGGCAGTCCCGTCTCCCAGCACCGGCTCCAGGCCGAGTTCGTCATCGCCCGCGGGACGAAGGCGGCGCGGGTGCTCGGTCAGCTCACGCTCGACACCAACCAGGGGTGGGTCCATTTCGCCTCGCAGGACGGTCGGCAGCGCGAGCTCGAGTGAGGCGCCGGTCCGGCCCACGCACCGCGCGAACGCGAACGATTAACCGCCCGGCCCCGGTACGGACGACGAGGTCGAATTTCCCCCGATGCGCCCCCAGGTGATCATCGGTGCGACCGTCGTGCTCTCCGCGGTGCTGTTCGTCGTCAACCTCACCGTGGCGCTCGCCGGCGGCAGCCACGCGGTGCTCTCGCAGGCGATCTACACCGTCACCGACCTGATCGGCGGCGCGCTGATCCTCTGGGGCTTCGTCGCCTCGCAGCGGCCCCCGACGTACGACCACCCGTTCGGCTACGGGAAGGAGCGGTTCTTCTGGTCGTTCACGGGTTCCCTCGTCACGTTCACCGGCTCCGGTCTGCTCGTCCTGTTCGACTCGTACGGCCAGATCGTCAACCCCGGGCCCGTCACCCACCTTGGCGACTCCCTGATCGTCGTCGGGGCGACGCTCGCGCTCAGCGTGGTCGGGATCCTGGTCACCCTCCGGGAGCTCCGCCACGGCCAGGAGACCCTCAGCACGCTCCTCGAGTCGGCCCATCAGGGTCTGAAGACGATCTTCTACCAGGACATCGTCTCGGTCTGCGGGTCGATCGTCGCGTTCATCGGCATCGCGATCGTCTACGTCACCGGCCGGACCGTCGTCGACGGGCTCGCGGCGTTCGGCGTCGGCATCCTGCTGTTCCTCACCGGCATCCTCCTCGCGGCCGAGAGCCGCCCGCTCCTCGTCGGCAAGGCGGTGTCGCCGGTGCAGGCGCGGACGATCCTCCAGATCGTCGAAAAGGACGCCCGCGTCCGGAAGGTCCGGGGGTTCCAGTCGATGATGCTCGGTCCGGAGGACATCCTGGTCGCGCTGCGGGTCAACTTCCAGGACGGACTGAACACCGACGAGATCGAGGCCGCCATCGACCAGGTGTCGCTCGCGCTCCGCCAGTCGTTCCCGGCGATCCGGCACCTCGTGATCGAACCGGAGTCCTGAGCCCGCTTAGGCCGCGGGCGGCGCCGGGGGCGCGGGGTGGGCCTCGGAAGAGGTCCCGTGGCCCGCTCGGAGGTCGTGGTATCGCACGAGGGTGAGCCCGACCAGCGCGACGGCGATGCCGCCGAAGTACGCGTCGAGGCCCGTCGCGCCGAATCGCGAGTAGAGGGCCGTGGAGACGAGGAGGCCGATCAGCATGCCGAGGGCGATCGTGAGCGTGTAGATCGCCATCGTCGTCCCCCGCGACAGCGCGCGGCTCAGGTCCGCGAGCGCCGCCAGCGCCGCCGGGCCGTAGGCGAGCGCCGGGAGGACGCTCGCCGCCAGCACGGCGATCGCCGGGTAGTTGAACCCGGCCGTCGCGAGCCAGCCCGCGCCGGCGAGGACGCCGACAAAGCCGACGGTGCCGACCCCCATCAGGCGGAACCGCCCGTACCGGTCCGCCATCCGGCCGAACAGCGGCTGCGTCACCAGCAGGAGGGACCCGCCGATCCCGATGACGGCGGCGAGCAGCAGCGGGGGGATGCCGGCCCCCGTCGCGGCGGTGCCGAGGAATACGAACAGGGTGCCGAGGAGCAGGTAGATCACGAGCCAGGGGAGCGTCACGATGAGCACGTCGCGGCGCACCGCGGTCCTCAGCAGGAACCCGATGTCGAGGGCGACCCGGTTTCCCGTCCCCTCCGGGTCGCCCCGGGTCGTGCGCCACGCGAACAGGAACCCGACGGCGAGGAGGACGGCCGAGCCGAGGAACACGTCGGAGAGCGCCGCGTTCGAGAGCGTCCCGAGCGCGGCGAATCCGGCCGCGAACCCGAGGATCCAGCCGAGCAGGTTCACCGCGTCGAACTGGCCCATCGCGAGGCCTCGGTGGTCGACCTCCGCCCGGTCGGCGACAACCGCGAGGCTCGCCGCGAGGATCGCCCCGCTCGCGACGCCGAAGACCAGGTTCGCCGCCCCGAGCAGCACCGGGTTCCGGGTCGCCGAGACGACGGCCATCAGGACGGCCGCGGTGACGGTCCCGGCGAAGAGGACCCGGAAGCGACCGTACCGGTCGGCGGCGACGCCGGAGAGCAGCACGGTGGAGAACTCGCCGACGGGGGCGAGCGCGCTCACGAGCCCGATCGTCCCGACGGCGCTCGAGTCGATCCCGATCGAGCGGCTCGCGATGTACGAGGCGAACACCGCGAGGGTGATCCCGAAGGCGAACCGGACGAAGAACGTCGCGCCGAAGACCGCGCGCAGCGCCCGGCGGTCGACCTCGGGAACGCCCTGCGGCCCGACCGGCGGCCCGACCGGCCCGGCGCTCAATCGCTCGGCCTCAGCGGCTCGCCCGCTCGATGAGCTCGATCCAGACGTCGTTCGGGTCAAGCAGGAAGGCGATCGTGCTCGTGCCCCCGACGAGCTGGTACGGCTCCTTCGCCACACGGGCGCCGCCCCGGCGGGCCGACTCGACGGCGGCCCGGACGTCCGGCACCTCGAAGGCGAGGTGGTCGAGCTGTTCGCCGACCTCGAACGTCGGCTTGTCGTCCCATTTCGTCAGCTCGATCCGCGCGCCGCTCTCCGGGTCACGGACGAACGCGATCTCCGCCCGGTTCTCCTCGATCCGCCGGCGTCGCTCGAACTCGAGGCCGAGGACCTTCGTGTAGAAGGCGATCGTGGCGTCCATGTCCCGGACCGTGATCGACGTGTGGGAGAACCGCATCGGGAACCGTCGGGAAGGAGCGGGCTCCTCCCCTAATCCACTTTCGCCCTACGGGTGGCCGTAGCAGACCCGGACCGGGGCGGTGTCGGCCGCCCAGTCCGACTCGACGCGCACGAAGCCGAACCGCTCGAACTGCAGGAGGTCGCCGGGGCGAGCCGACCGGAGCGCCGCCTCCGCGATGCCGACGCGATGCCGGCCCTCAAGGTCGAGGACGTCGACGGGGGCCGCGCCGACATGGCCGGCCCATTGGAGCCTCGGGACCCTTCGGTTCTCCCGGCCCGCGAAGACGGCGTGGACCGGGCCGGAGCCGGACGCAGGGATCTCCGCCGGCAGGTCGATGTTCGCGAGGTCCTTCAGTCGGACCGTGGTGCCGGGGTGGGCCACTAGGTCCGCCCTAGGGAGATAGAACCGGCCGCCGGCCGGGACCGCGCGGGTGCCCAGCTCCGGGCGGTCAGGGTGGTTCGGGAGGTCGACCGAAACGAGGTCGGCCGGAAAGCCGTCGACGACCACGTCGACCGGGTCATCGATGTACATCCGCCGCTTCGCGATCGGGTCGATCCGGACCCGGTTCTCGGCGTAGAGGGTCTCCGCCGGGACCTCGATGTCGGCGAGCGAGAGCCCGAACGACATCGTGAACGACCGGACGGACTCCATCGAGATCCCCCGCCGGTCCAGCGACGCGAGCGACCAGGTCCTCGGATCCGCCCATCCGTCGTACAGCCCGCCCTTCACCTCGGCGTACGACTTGCTCTTCGAGATCTTCGCCTCTCGGACCCGCAACAGCCCCCAGTGGACGAACGGCGGCCCCCGGATCCCGAGGAGGTCCCAGATGTGGCGCTGCATCCGGTCCTCGATCACGAGGTCCTTCCCGCGCAGGACGTGGGTCACCCCGAGCTCGATGTCGTCGACCGCCCAGGAGAACTCGAGGAGCGGCCAGACCCGCCACTTGTGTCCGACGCGGGGATGGTCGAGGTCGCTGATGCGGAACAGGACGCGGTCGCGGAACGCCGGGTCCGGACCCTGGAGGTCCGTCTTCAGCCGCAGGACCGCCTCCCCCGGGGCGAACCCCCCCGAGAGCATGCGCTGCCACATCGACTGGGTCTCCTCGATCGATTGGGTGCGCTCCGGGCAGGCGAGCCCGGCCCGCCGGTTCTCCTGGAGCCTCGCCGCGGGACAGACGCAGACGTACGTCGCCCCGAGCGCGATCACCCGCTCGGCCCAGGCGTAGTGGGTCGGCAACCGGTCGGACTTGTAGTAGACGGCGTCCACCGGGACGCCGCACCGGTCGAGGTCGGCCCGGATGACGTCGAACAGCTCGGCGTCGACGCGCTTCTCCTCCGAGCCGACGGTGTCGTCGAAGACGAGCAGGAGCTTTCCGTCGTACTTGCGCCGGTAGTAGTCGTTGAGGACGATCATCCGGGCGTTCCCGATGTGGAGCGCGCCGGAGGGGAACGGCGCCATCCGGAGAACGACGGCGCCGCGGACGGCGCCGGGAAGCTCGGGCAGGTCGTCGGCCGCCCGTACGGGGCGGGCGGCGGCGACCTCGGCGCCGCCCAACCGCGCCAGCTCGGTCGCCTGGGCCTCCGGCGAGAGGGCGGCGATCTCGGCGATCACCCGCTCGACGCTTTCGGTGACCTCCCCCGCCCGCGCCCGCAACTCCGGGTCCGTCGCAAGGAGGCGGGCGACGATCGGACCGGCCCTCGGAGTACCGCCGTGCGTGCGGGCGTTGTCGAGCGCGAGGCGGCGCGCCCGGATCTCGACGTCGCTCGTGGCGGCCATGGGCGGCGGACCGAGGGTCCGCTTAAGACGGTTCGGCCCGGGAACTCCGACCGGTCGACGAGCGGCGCGCACCGGCTCCGTATCGCGCCGCCCCTTCGGCGAGGGCGTCCGGGAACGAGATCTGGCCCTCCAGAACCCGACGGGCGAGGGCCGCCGGAATCGTGAACGAGCCGCCGCTCCCTTCGCGGCTGAGTCGTTGGAGGTTCGCGACCTCCCCCGGCGTCACGTGCACCGCTGTCTCGCCCCGGACCAGCGGGCCGGCGCTGCGGGCGATCGCCCGGGCCGCCGCGGCATCCCGCGGACGGCGCCGGCCGCGCGGGGTGGTCCCCCGCTCATCCACGAGTTCGACCGGACGGCGCAGCGGTACGAGGGAGTTCACGATGCGGTCGCGCGCGACGTGATCGCCTCGACCGACGCGGAATCGGATCGGGTTCTCCGGAAACCGGCGTCGGAGGTGGGAGCCGAACCGCCCCACGTCCTCGGGCGCCGGCAGGGTCCCCTCCGCGATCGGACGGTCCCCCGCGAGCACGGCGTACCCGGGACGCGGTCCCGGATCGATCCCCACGACGAGTTCGTCGGTGGAGCGTCCTAGGTCGAGAGCGTGCCGCACCGCGGCGAGCAGGGCGGCACGGTCCCCGTCGGGGACGACCGGGAGCACCCGGGGATGGCGGATGGCCCCGACCTCCTCCTCGGAGGTGAGCACCGCGGCGACTCCGGACGGGAGCCGGTCCCCGGGCCAGATCGAGACGTTCGGCAGCCGGTGTTCGCGCGACCACGCGGCGAGTTCGGCATACAACGCCGGATTCCTCGTCGCGATCGCCACGCACCGGTTCGGCAACGCCCCGTCGACGGAGATATACGGCTTATACTTTGGGGGGTCGTGGCCACCTGTCCGACCTGCGCGCGGCCCGTTGAGGACGGCGCCCTGTTCTGCGAAGGGTGCGGGCACACCGTTCCGCAGGGACCGCCGACTCTCCCCGCGGCCCCCCCGGCGGCGGGGCCCCCGACGATCTCCGCTCCGGCGTGGAACTGGGCGCTTCCCCCTCCTCCCGACTGGATCCCCCCGGCGATGCGGGGGATCGCCCGCCACTGCATTCGCTGCAACACGCTGATATCGTCGGTCGCCGTCGTTTGCCCCGTATGCCAATCGCCCCAGCCGCCGGTCGGCGGGGGCGTCGGGGCCGGCGCACCGCCCGGATGATCCGGGTCGCGTCGGAGCGCGTCACCGAGCTGTTCGGGCTCGCCGAAGCCGAGGCCGGCCGCGGGTCCGGCCACTTCGCGGACCGGTACGTCGGCCTCGCCCGCAAGGTCGGCATGCGGTACAACGTGCGGCTGATACCGGAATACCGCGAGCTGTACTGCCGGGGCTGCTCCACCTACTGGGTCGAGGGCCGAACGGTCCGGACGCGCCTTCGGTCCGGTCGCCGGATCCGAACCTGCCTCGTTTGCGGTCGGTGCCGCAGGGTCCCGATCCGGGCTCCCGCGAACCGTCTCCCTGCCGACCTCGATGTCCCCGGCGCCGCCCCGCGGCGCGACGTGACCGTCGCCGAGGCCCCCGTCGCGGTCGACGACGACGAGGGTGGGGACGCGGAGGAAGACGAATAACCCCGGAGACTCCCAGGGAGAGTTGCGCCGGGGTGGCCGAGCGGCCAAAGGCGGCAGACTCAAGATCTGCTCTCGCAGGAGTTCCCAGGTTCGAATCCTGGCCCCGGCACTGCCGCCCGACCGGTGCGACGTTCGGCGTGCGAACGCCCGGAGCGGGGGGAGTCGGGGCGAACTTCGTAGGAGTTCATATCTCCGGAACGCTACCGGAGTCCGATGTCCCGCGCCGGCGTGGGTCGGAAGCCGTCCGTCCTGTCCCCCGGGACGAAAGCGCCGGATTTCACTCTCAAGAGCACGCCCGACCAGTCGGTCTCCTTGCAGGAGTTCCGGGGCCAGCCGGTCGTGTTGGCGTTCTACCCGGCCGACTGGAGTCCCGTCTGCACGGATCAGATGGGCCTCTACGCGCAGGTGATGCCGGAGTTCAAGAAGTTCAACGCCGCGGTGTTCGGGATTTCCGTCGACGGGATCTGGTCCCATCTCGCGTTCGCGAAGGACCGCAAGCTCAACTTCCCTCTCCTCGCGGACTTCGAGCCGAAGGGCGCGGTCTCGCGTTCGTTCGGGGCCTACGAGGCCGAGGTCGGGGAATCGGCCCGGGCGCTGTTCGTGATCGACGCCCACGGCGTGATCCGTTGGAGCCTATTGTCTCCGGACGGGATCAATCCCGGTGCCGACGGGATCCTCTCCGCGTTGGAGAAGCTCTGACCGGCCGAGGCCGGGAGTTCGGGTGACGGAAAAGTACCGGGCCCCTCGCCTCATCCTCCCCGTCGGGGAACGTGACCACTCGGACGGTTCCGCTGACGCCGCGCTCGTCCTGCTCGAGTACGGGGACTACCAGTGCCCGTACTGCGGGGCCGCCTATCCGATCGTGAAGCAGATCCAGAAGCATTTCGGACCCCGGCTCCGGTTCGTGTTCCGGAACTTTCCCATCACGAACGCCCATCCCCGCGCCGAATGGGCGGCCGAGGTCGCGGAGGCCGCTTCCGCGCAGGATCGGTTCTGGCCGATGCACGACTTCCTGTACGAGCACCAGTCGTCGCTCGACGACGCGACGGTGTTCCTTCGGGAGGCGAAGCGCCTCCGCCTCGACGCGAAGCGCCTTGACCTCGAGGTCTCAGAACACGCCTACCTGCCGAAGATCCAGGAGGATTACACGAGCGGGATCCGGAGCGGCGTCAACGGGACGCCGACGTTCTACATCAACGGCGTCCGGTACGACGGGTACCCGGAGCTCGTGCCGCTCGTCGCCGCCCTCGATGCGGCCGAGCCGCCGGCGGCCCGCCGCTAGGCCGACCGTCCGGGATTATTTCCGGCCGCCGGCCTGCAGCGCCTTCAGGAGCGGCAGGAACTCGTACTGTCCGACGTGCAGCGTGCCGTTGACGAAGAACACCGGCGTGTCGCCCACGCCGTCCTCGTCGGCGAGCTCGAGGTCCTCGGCGATGCGGCGGGCCGCCTCGCCCGACGATAGGTCCCGCTCGAACACGGCCATGTCGACGGGCAGGCCCCGGGCGATCTCGCGGAGATCCTTGTCGGAGAACTCCCCTTGATGGTCGAACAGCCGGTCGTGCATCATCCAGAACTTGCCCTGGAACCCCGCTGCCTCCGCCGCTTCGGCCGCGGCCGTCGACCGAGCGTGGAGCTTCGGCTGCGGATAGTTCCGGAACGCGAAGCAGAGGTCGTCGCCGAGCTCCCGGATCAGCTCTCGGACCGGGGAGACGACGCTGCGGCAGTGGGGCGATTCGTAGTCCCCGTACTCGACCAGCGAGTACCGCGCGCTCAGCGGACCCACGACGTGGTCCCGCGCCTCGACGGGTAGCACCAGTTCCGGAAGTTCCTCGCTCATCGTCGGACCCGCCGGGACGTTGTGGGGTTTGACCCTTTCGGCCGACCGGACGACGGCGTCCGCGTCGCCGCGGCCGGACCCGTCCTAGCCGACGGGCGTGGCGAACGTCGGGATGTACCCCTTGGCGAGCTCGCCGACGATCGGGATCGGGTGCTGGCACGCGCGGCACCGGTTGCCCGGTCCGAGGTTCCAGTCCTGGATGGTGAATCCGTACCGGCGGACAGCGACGGCCCCGCACTTCGGACAATACGTGTGCTCGAGCCGGTGGCCCCAGACGTTCCCGAGGTAGACGTACTCGAGCCCCTCGCCCTTCGCGATCGCGTGGAGCCGCTCGAGGGTCGAGACCGGCGTCTCGGGGAGGTCCATCATCCGGTAGTCGGGGTGCCAGCGGAGCAGGTGGAACGGCGTCTCCGCGCCGAGTTGGTCGTGGACGAATCCTGCGAGCTCGCGGAGCGCCGTCTCGTCGTCCCCGACCTCGGGGACGATCAGGTTCGTCACCTCGACGTGCACGCCCTTCCGATGGAGGCGGACCGCGGAGTCGAAGATCGGCTTCGGTCCGTTCGCGGCCACGTACTTCCGGAGAAAGCCCGCCTCGCCGCTCCCCTTGAAGTCGACGCTCACCGCGTCGAGATGCGGCCCGATCATGTCGACCGCCTGCGGGGTCATGTACCCGTTGGTGACGAAGTTCGCGAACAGCCCCGCGCTCCGTGCCTCGCGCATGATGTCGAGCGCGTACTCCGCGAAGATCGTGGGCTCGTTGTACGTGAACGTCACCCCCTGGCAGTCGAGGCGTTCGGCGAGTCGGACCGCGTCCCGGGGGAGGAGTTGGCGGCCCTCCACGAGGTGCTCCTGGGAGATCTCCGCGTTCTGGCAGTACAAGCAGCGCCAGTTGCACCCGACCGTCCCGATGGAGAGGACCCGCGACCCCGGGCGGAAGTGGGAGAGGGGTTTCTTCTCCACCGGGTCGACCTGGATCGCCGCGGCCCGGCCGTACGTCAGGAGGACCAGGTGACCGCCCTCGTTCTTGCGGACGAAGCAGAATCCGTGCGACCCGTCCGGGATCGCGCAATACCGCGCACAGGCGGTGCACCGGACCTTGCCGCCGGGAAGCGGTTCCTCGAGCATGCGCGTCGTCGGCGGCGCGAGCGTGGAGGCCATGGTCGGCTCCTCCCCCCCTCCGCAGGCCGCCCCGGCCGATAACGGTGCGGCCGGGTCGCCGGCCGGCGCCGGGCGGAAGGTTTCATCCTCGGGACCGCTTGCGACGGATGGGATGGCGAACTCCGAGACCCTCGCGGACCGGGTCGAGCAAGACGCCTCCGCGCGGATCGCGCCCTCTCCGGAGCTCCTCGCCCGGGTCGCCGAAGTCCGCCTGCAGCTCGTGCGGATCGCGGAGGCGGCCGCGAAGGAGCGCTCGAGCCCGCTCGTCCGCGCGATCGTGGCCGGAAGCGCGGCGCGCGGGACGTTCCTCTCCGACCGGTTCGACTTCGACCTGTTCCTCCTGTTCCCCACCTCGCTCGACCGGGCCGGGTTGGAGGCGGAGGGGATGGCGATCGGCCGCGCCATCCTCACGGACCCGGAGACCCGGTACGCCCAGCATCCGTACCTGCGCGGCCGCTTCGGCGAGTTCTCCGTCGAGGCCGTGCCGGGGTACGCCGTGACGGACGGCGCGCATCCGATGACCGCGGTCGACCGGACGCCGTTCCACCAAGCGTGGCTCGCGGAGCGCGAGACGCCCGAGCTCGTCGCGCAGGTGCGGCTCGCGAAGCAGTTCCTGCGGGCCCACGGGATCTACGGGTCGGAAGCGAAGACCGGCGGGTTCTCCGGCTACCTCGTCGAGCTGCTCGTCCTCAAGTTCGGGGGGTTCCGCCCGCTCCTGGCCGCGGCCCGTGCCTGGACGATCCCCGTCCACATCGCCCACGACCCGAAGGCGAAGCCGCGGGTGCCGGATGACGTCGCCCTCGTCGTGGACGACCCGGTCGACCCCGCGCGGAACGTCTCGACCGCGTTGACCCGCCGGAACCTTGCGCTGTTCATCCTCGCGGCCGAACGCTACCTCACGGCGCCGGAACCGTCCGCGTTCCTACCCACTCCGACACCCCTCGTCGGGCGCCCGGACGGAATCGAACGGACGAAGCGGCGGGCGACCCACGTCGCCGTGCTCACCTTCGCCCGGCCGAAGCTCGTGGACGACATCCTCTACCCGCAACTTCAGAAGGCCGAGCGGGCGGTGGCCGGCGAGGCCGAGCGGATCGGGTTCGACGTCCTCGGCACGGCGAGCGCCGCCGGCGAGGGGGAGCTCGTCGTGCTCGTCGAGGTCGGCCACCGGGCGCTTCCCGCCGTCCAGGTCCGCTCCGGCCCGCCGGTGGGCGTTGCGCGGTCGGACGACTTCCTCGGCAAGTGGGCGAGCGGGCGGGACGACGTCGTGCAAGGTCCGTACCTCACCGACGACGGGAAGCTGGCCGTCGAGACGATCCGCGCCGAGCGCCAGCTCGAGTCGCTCCTGTCGGAAGCGTGGCCGAGGCTCCCCGTCGGCAAGGACCTCCGGGCCGGGCCGGCGCCGTCGGTCCGCCCGCTCGCGGAGGTCGCCGACTCGCCGGCGCTTCAGGAGGGGCTGACGCGACTTCTCGACAAGCGGCTCCCGTGGGTCGACCGGGGGCCGGCTCCCTAGAGGCGGACCAGGTCGAGCAGCAGGAACCAGATCCCGAGCCAGCCGAACGTCTCCATCAGGATCAGGCCGGCCCAGTCGCCCTTCGTGTACTCGCCGGCGATGTCGCGGATGCGCAGGTAGAGGAACGGCGAGAACACGATCGCCGCCGCCGCGACGACGATCGGGATCACGACCGGGAGGCCGGCGGAGTCGATCGCCCAGGAGATCGCGCCGAGCCCGATGGCGATCGCGAGCGCGATCCCCATCGCGAACGTCTGCTCGTACTCGTGGCGGAGGAAGTTCCGCTCGTCGAACTCCGGGAACGTGAACTCGTTCGCCTCCTCCTCCTCGGCCTTCCGCCGGGCCTTCTTCGCCATCGGCTACGCGCGCCCCCGTACGGCCGAATCGAACAGCTCTTCGGCGTGGTACGAGCTCCGGACGAGCGGGCCGGACTCGACCCCCGCGAACCCGCTCGACAGCGCGAGGGCGCGGAGCCGCTCGAACCGGTCCGGGGGAACGTACTCCGCCACCGGGACGTGATCGGCGGTGGGCCGGAGGTACTGGCCGAGGGTGAGGAGGTCGACGCCGGCGTCCCGGAGCTCGCCGAACGTCTCGGCGAGCTCGCTCTCCGTTTCGCCAAGCCCGAGCATGACCGACGACTTGGTGACGAGCCCGGCGGTTCCGAGGCGTTTCGCCGCGCGGAGAAGTTCAAGGGACCGGTCGGAGCTCGCCCGGCGGTCGCGGACCGTCGGAGCGAGGCGTCGGACCGTCTCGATGTTGTGGGCGAGGACCTCCGGTCGGCTCGCGAGCACCGCGGCCAGGCTCGACTCTTTGCCTTCGAGGTCGCCGACGAGGAGCTCGACCCTTGTGGTCGGCGACCGGGCCCGGATCTCCCGGACCGTGGAGGCGAGCATCCCGGCCCCCCCGTCGTCGAGGTCGTCCCGGCAGACCTGCGTGAGGACGGCGTACCGCAACCCCCATCGCGCGATGCCTTCCGCGACGCGCGCCGGCTCGGTGGCGTCCACCACCCCGCGGGGCCACCGGGTCGTCACGGCGCAGAATCCGCAGCGGCGGGTGCAGTCCGTCCCGAGCAGCATGATCGTCGCCGTCCCGGCCGACCAGCACTCCGACAGGTTCGGGCAGCGCGCCTCTTGGCAGACCGTTCCGAGGCCGAGCCGACCGACCGTCTCGCGAACGGCCGCGTAGCCGCCGCCGTGCGGGGGGCGGACCCGGATCCACTCCGGAAGCCGGGTCGGGCTCCCGGGCGGCGCCTCGGCCGTCGATTCGCCTCGCACGGGCGATTCCGAGCCGGGCCGCCCCATTAGGGTTTCCGAGCGGGCGCCCGTCGGGAGGCGCGCTCGTGCACGAGCGTCTCGAGGTAGCTCGCGGGGACCTCGTCCATGCCGAGCCGGGACGACTGGCCGGAGCCGACAGGCTCCACCTGGGCGATCCCTTCGCGCTCGAGCTGCTTGACCGCCCGCCAGAACGTCACCCGGCTTACCGGTGTGGCCCCGAACTCCTCCGCCACCGAGGCGTACGCCGTGCGGACCCTCTCGGTCGGCACGCGCGCCTTCGGTCCCCGGAGCGAACGGGCGAGGGCGAGCAGGATCAGGAGGGAGGCCTCGGGCAGCTCCTCGAGCTTCGACTCGGTGAGCGTGGGGAACCCGGAGCCTTTCGCCGCCCGCACGTGCTCCGGTTCGATTGCCGATGCGCCGGCCTCCTCGGCGAGGCGCGCCGCGTTGGCGAGGAGCTCGAGGGCGAAGCGGGCGTCCCCGGTGCCGCTCGCCAGGCCCGCGATCTGGTCGAGGACCTCGTCCGGGTACGTTCCGGCCCCGAGCGCCAGCGAGGCGCGGTACCGGAGGATCTCGGTGAGGTCGGTCCGGTCGTACGGCCGGAGCTGCAGACGGTGGGTCACGCCGAAACTCGAGCGGCTCGCCGCATCGAGGTACGGGAGCACATCTTCCGAAGCGACGAGGAACAGCGAGATCGACCCGAGGTTCACTTCCGACGAGCGGGTCAGGAGGTAGACGAGCTTCGTCTCCTGACGGACGAGGGCGCTCACCTCGTCGAGCACGACGAGCAGGTGGCGCGGGGACTTCCGGATCCCCTGCTCGAAGACGTCGAGCATCTCGGCGAGGGCGTATCCGCGGTCCGGGAGCGAGACGCCGACCGCCCGGAGGAGGTGGTGGAGGACCGTCCGGTCGTTCGAGCGGCGCCAGCAATTGACGTAGACGCGCTGGACGGCGAGGCCGCCGAGCTTCCCGCCCTTCTCGAGCTCGCTCCCGAGGTGGTGGGCGAGGGCGGTCTTCCCGGACCCGATGCCGCCGGTCAGGAGCTGGTGGTACGCCGTACCCTTCGCGAACGCCTCGCGGTACCGCTTCCGGAGCAGGTCGAGCTCCCCGTCCCGTCGTACGAGCTTCGGCGGAGCGTGGCTCGGGTCCAGCGACTCCTCGGCCCTCAGAATCCGGCCCACGGCGGTCCTGCGGCGCCCGACGTGCGACGTCTAATTGAGGGTTCGCCGTCGCCGCGGCGGACCGAGCCTTTGGAGCACGGCCCGGTCGGCCCGCTCGACGAGCTCCGCGGGGCTAAGGCGGGCGTCCAGGACGACCCATCGCTCCTTTCGGGCATAGCTCCGGTACGCCGCCGCGACGCGCCGGAGTGTCGTGAGCCGCTCGAGCGGGGAGCGCTGGCGGCCGCGGGAACCGACCCGTTGGATCGCCGTCTCGGCCGGCAGGTTGAGGAGGACGACGAGGTCGGGGGGTACCGTGGCGGCCCGCTCGAGAGTCTCGAGAGCGCGTCGGTCGACGGGCGGGAGTCGCGAGCCCTGGTAGGCCAGGGTGGAGTAGAACGACCGGTCCGCGATGACGTCGCGCTTCGCGAGTTCGGCTTCCAGGGCCGGTCGGGCGAGCGTTCGGTCGAGGGTGAAGAGCATGGCCGCCCGCCGAGGATCCGAGCGGTCGGCTTGCGCCCCCTGGGCGCCGATCTTCCGGTCCGTGGGCTCCCGCCACCGGCCGACGGGCCAGCCCCGCTCGGTCCACCGGGCCGCCAGGGCGTCGGCGAGCGTCGACTTCCCGCTCCCGTCGATCCCCTCGAGGACGATCAGGCGTCGGAACCGGCCGGTCATGGAGCTCGAACCTCCTCGACGCTCGGCCGGAGGCCGTACACCTGCTCGACGGAGGAGACAAACGGGATGCGCAGCCGCTCGACGTCCCCCGGGGTCCGGTCCGCGACCGCGCGCGCTCGACGAGGGACGGTCTCAATGTCGAGGACCGCGCCCGGCCGGGACGGGTCGTCGAGGAAGTCGGTCTCCCAGAACCAGGGTCCGTCGGTGCCGAGCGTCTCCGCGCAGAGTTCTCGCCGGGCGACGTAGGAGGGAACCACGCCGGACCGTTGCCCGGGCGCGACGCGCGTGCGTTGGTAATGTTTGACGAGCTTGCCGAGCGGGAATCCCTCCGAAGCGGCGAGTCTCGCGAGCCCGAGGAGCCCCTCGTCATCGAGGTGCTCGGAGTGGACGATCGCGGGACACCCGGCGTCGCGGGCGACGCCGAGGGCGTACCGGAACACCGCCTCGGCGGCGGCGGAGAGTTCCGGGGTTACCGGGAAATGCGGCCGTCCGACCTCGCCAAGGGCGACGGCCCGACCTTCCTCGACCCAGTGACCGGCGAGGTCGAGGGCGGCCCGCTGCAGGTCGATGGCCGCGGGGAGGCCGATCGATTCCGAGGCCCGGACGAGGTCGACGGGGTACGGAGCGACGACGACGTAGGCCACCACCCCCGACTCGGCCCGGATTGCCGTCGCGAGGCGTTCGGTGGTGGCGAACTGGGTCGAATACGCCTCGAGGTCGACGATCGGGGCGGCGGAGTAGGCCTGCGTCGTCAGGAACAGGTGCGTCCCGCCGGCCGCACGGAATCGCCGGGCGGCCGCGACGCCCTCCCCGTTCGGGGAGAGGTGGCAGTGGTGGTCGACGACCGGCAGGTCGGACGGAAGCGGCACGACCGCGGGGGCGCGCCCCGCCTCAGCGGAGAAGGCTCGCGCCGCGCAGCTCCTTCGTAATCTTCTTGACGGCGACTTCGACGTCGGACGGCTTCCGCGCGCCCGTGCAGACGAGCTTGCCGGAACCGAACAGGAGCACGACGACGCGCGGCTCCTCGATCCGGCAGACGAGGCCGGGGAACTGCTCGGGCTCGTACTCGACGCGGTCGAGGCCGAGGGTGACGGCGATCGCGTTGAGGTTGATCTCCGACTCAAGGTCGGAGCTCGCGACGATGTTCTGCACCTCGATCTTCGGGTGCATGTTGATCT